>JALYTS010000201.1 GCA_030854185.1 Actinomycetota bacterium
CGCCCAGGAACTCGCCGCCGCCATCGCAGCTCGGGGCGGCGCAGCTCGGGGTGGCAGCTCCGCCGGCGCCCCGGCGCCCGCCTCGGCCATTCAGGGCGCCCTGACCAACGCGATCCGTGTCCTTCGCTCGACACCCGGGGGTTGACAAACGGTCATCATCACTGTCCGTGTCGACAAGGGAATAGGTGTCGTGGCCCGCAGAGGTGCCGCAGATGGCAACTTTGCTCCAAAAAGTTGCCGCCCTCGGCACGTACGCAGAATACCCACTCACCTTCTCCGCGGGGCGGATGTGACCCCTGTGGCGAAGGGCCCGGGCTCAGGGTCCTAGCGCCCCGGTCGGCATCCACGGGTGACCGCCGGGATGCGAGGATGACCACGATGCCAGCAACGACCTCGCGTCCGCGCGTCGAAGTGGTGATCGACCTCGACGCGATCCGGCACAATGTCGGGATCCTCGCCGGATGTGCCGCCGTGTCCGGCGCTGCCACCATGGTGGTGGTCAAGGCTGACGGGTACGGCCACGGTGCGATCGACGTCGCCGGGGCCGCGTTGCAGGCGGGAGCCAGCGCGCTGGGTGTGTGCAGCGTCGAGGAGGCACTCGACCTGCGCCACGGCGGAATCAGCGCACCGGTACTGGCCTGGCTGCGCGCGCCGGGGGAGGATCTCGCCGCCGGGCTCGCCGCGGGTGTCGAGCTCGGCGTCTACTCCATCGGCCAACTCGACACGATCGCGGCTGCCGCAGCGGTGACCGGCACCACCGCAAGGGTGCATCTCAAGGTCGACACCGGGCTGAACCGCGGCGGTGCCCGCCCCAACGAGTGGCCCGGCCTGGTCCGCGCCGCGGTGGCTGCCCGGGGCATCGAGGTCGTCGCGATCTGGTCGCACCTCGCGCACGCCGACGATCCCGGTCATCCGATCATCGAGGCGCAGGTGAGACGTTTCGACGAGGCCTACCAGCTGGCCCGAGATGCCGGATTGCGACCGTTGCGGCACTTGGCGAACTCCGCGGCCACATTGACCAGACCCGATCTGCACTATGACCTGGTTCGCCCCGGCATCGCTGTTTACGGGCTCTCCCCGGTACCTGGTGTCGGCTACCATCTACTACCAGCCATGACGCTGCGTTCACAGGTCGTGATGACCAAGCGAGTCCCGGCTGGCGAGGGTGTGTCATACGGACATGTCTGGCATACCGATCGGGAGACCACCCTGGCTCTGGTCCCCGCCGGGTACGCCGACGGCGTGCCGCGGGTGCTCACCGGCCGGCTCGACGTCTGGTTGGCTGGCCGTCGCCGTCCAGTCGTGGGAAGGGTGTGTATGGACCAGGTGATGGTCGACTGCGGGGACGATATGGTCGCGCAGGGCGATGAGGTGCTCTTCTTCGGCACTGGCGAGAGCGGCGCTCCCACCGCCGCCGAGTGGGCCGACAAGCTGGGCACTATCCACTACGAGGTCGTCGCGGGGATGGTGCGGCCCCGGTTGACCAGGACGGTACGTGGCCGCCGCCCGGTGGCCGCAGATCTCAACGGAGCGCGAGTGACCCGATGAGAGCCGCCAGGTGGATCGCCGGTGGCGCGCTGGGTACGGCGGTGGCCAGCGCGTTGGTCGCTGGTCGCTCGTACCACAACCGCATCGGCAAGATGCGCGGGTCCACCGCCGAACTCCCGGACGACCTGCCGACCCTGCTCCCGCCGGACCGGCGGTCGTGGTTGTACCAACGGCACGAGCTGGCGCATTCCACCGCGCCACGGGTGCGCCAGTTGCTCTACGACGTGCGCAGCCACGGTCGGTCGGTCGATCCGGCGCTGGTGATCGGTTCCGACAGCGATCAGTTGATTCAGTTCCAGCACTCGATGCGATTGCCGCGCTACTGCCCGACGCGGAACTCGTGCAGGTGCAGGGATTTGGCCACATGACCATGCTGGAACAACCGAAGCGGGTCAATGAACACCTGCTGGGCCTGCTGACCCAAGGCACAGGGGCTCTGCCACGCAGGTGAAGGCGAGTCTGAAGCTGCCGACCCCGGCCGATACCGAACGCCTGGGTCGGGCCGTCGGCGAGCGGCTGCGCCCGGGGGACGTGGTTGTGCTGGCCGGGCCGCTGGGCGCGGGTAAGACGGTGTTGGCTCGCGGTATCGGCACCGGGTTGGGGGTCCGCGGCCCGGTGACCTCCCCGACCTTCGTCATCGCCCGGGAGCACCCGGCCCTGCCTGGGGGTCGAGGGGTGCCGCTGGTGCACGTCGACGCCTACCGGCTCGGTGGAATGGCTGAGCTGGACGACCTCGACTTGGACACCGACCTGCTGGCGGCCGCCGTGGTGGTGGAGTGGGGCGAGGGCATGGCCGAGCGGTTGGCCGACGAGCACCTGCTGATCCGGCTCCAGCGACCCAGCGGTGGTACTGACGACACTCGCATCGCGCAGCTGCACGGACCGGACCGGTTGATACCGGAGTTGGCCCGGCCTCGCTGCGAGCAGTCGAACGCGTGATCCGTAAGCTCGTCATCCGTGCTGGTGTTGGCTCTGGACACGGCGACCTCCGCAGTGACGGCCGGGCTGTTACGGCTGCCTGCGGTGGGCTCGCCGGAGGTCCTCGCCGAGCGCGTCACGGTAAACGCCCGGGCGCACGGCGAGCTGCTCATGCCGTCGGTGTGCTCAGTCCTGGCGACCGTCGGGGTGTCGATGCGCGACCTCGATGCGGTGGTCTGCGGGATAGGACCGGGCCCGTTCACCGGACTACGGGTCGGGATGGTCACCGCCGCGGCGCTGGGCGATGCGCTAGGCCTCCCGGTTTACCCCGTGTGCAGCCTCGACGCGATCGCTCAGCGGGCGGGTACCGGAAGTCCGCTGATGGTGATCACGGACGCTCGGCGCCGGGAGGTTTACTGGGCGCGTTACGACGAGTGCGGTGCCCGGGTCGATGGTCCCCACGTCGATCGGCCGCTGGACGTAGCGCTGGCCGGCGTGTCGCGGGTGGCCGGCGCCGCCGATCTACTGGGGGCGGATGTACTCGGGCTGGATGTACTCGGGCTGGATGTACGGGGGCTGCTAGTCGTGGCGCCGCGGTACCCCGACTCGGCCGGGCTGGTCGCGGTGGTAGCAGCGGCGGTGCGGGCTCGCGCCACGCCGGGGCCGTTGCAGCCGTTGTACCTGCGGCGCCCGGACGCCTGGGAACCGGGACCGCGCAAGCGGGTGACGCCGGTATGAGTGTCCTGATCGAGCCGATGGTGGGTGCCGATGCGCAGCGCTGCGCCGAGCTGGAGCAAGCGCTGTTCGACTGCGACGACCCGTGGAGCCCGGAGGCGTTCCTGGAGGCGCTGGCGGCGGGTCATCATTACCTCTCGGCACGGGAGGGCGGCTCGCTGATCGGCTATGTGGGTCTGGCCCGCGTCGGCAGCGAGGCGGAGGTGCACACGCTGGCGGTGGACCCGGTGCATCAGCGCCGGGGGATCGGCCGGGCGTTGTTGCGGGCCATCCTCGACCACGCCGAAGGGGCCACGGTGTTCCTCGAGGTGCGCACCGACAACGATTCGGCGATCCGGTTGTACCGCAGCGAAGGGTTTGATGTGATCGGTATCCGCCGCGGTTACTACCGACCCAGCGGAGCCGACGCCTTCACCATGCGCCGGCAGGCCCACCGGTGACGACGACGGGGATCGTGCTGGGAATCGAGTCCTCCTGCGACGAAACCGGAGTGGGCGTCGTGCGGTTGTCGGGCGACGGGACGGTCACGCTGCTCGCCGACGAGATCGCGTCCAGTGTGGACGAACACGCCCGGTTCGGCGGCGTGGTACCCGAAGTCGCGTCCAGGGCCCACCTGCAGGCGATGGTGCCGACGGTGCGGCGCGCGCTACGGGTTGCCGGTGTCGCGCCGTCGGATGTGGATGCGGTGGCGGTGACCGCCGGCCCCGGCCTGGCCGGCGCGTTGCTGATCGGGGTGGCTGCGGCCAAGGCCTACGCGGCGGCCTGGGACGTCCCGCTGTACGGGGTCAACCATCTCACCGCGCACCTCGCGGTGGACACCCTGGAACACGGCCCGCTACCCCCTGCGCTGGCCCTGCTGGTCTCCGGCGGGCACTCCAGCCTGCTGGAGGTCTCCTCGCTGGTGGCGCCGCTGCACCCGCTGGGGGCCACCGTCGACGATGCCGCCGGGGAAGCGTTCGACAAGGTGGCACGAGTACTGGGGTTGGGTTTCCCGGGCGGCCCGTTCATCGACCGGGTCGCCCAGGGCGGGGATGCCGGCAGCATCCGGTTCCCACGCGGTCTGACCGGTCCCCGTGACGCGGCCTACGATTTCTCGTTCTCCGGGCTCAAGACCGCGGTCGCTCGGCATGTCGAATCGCTGGAGCGCCAGGGCCTCGCCGTGCCGGTAGCTGACGTCGCGGCAGCCTTCCAGGAAGCCGTGGTCGACGTGCTCACCGCGAAGGCGATCCGGGCCGCCACTGATCGGGGCATCGACACCGTGCTCATCGGGGGCGGGGTAGCCGCGAACTCCCGGTTGCGCGCGCTGGCTCAGCAACGCTGCACCGCGGCCGGGCTGCGGCTCCGGGTGCCCCGGCGGGGACTGTGCACCGACAACGGCGCCATGGTG
>JALYTS010000202.1 GCA_030854185.1 Actinomycetota bacterium
ACCACAGTGTCGGTGCCACCCGGCACCATGTCGTTAACGAACGTCGGCCAGCACAGCTCCACACCCGACAGGAAGATCCCGACACGCGATTGCAGGAGGGGCAGTATGAAATCACCGTCCCGACCGTGGCGGACCGGGTGGTGCAGGCGGTGTTGAAGCTGGTGCTGGAGCCGATCTTCGAGGCGGACTTCAAGCCGTGCTCGTACGGGTTCCGGCCGCGACGCCGGGCACATGACGCGATAGCCGAGATCCAACACATGACCACTCGCGGCTACGAGTGGGTGCTCGAGGCCGACATTGAGGCGTGTTTCGACAGGATCGACCACGCCGCGTTGTTGGATCGGGTGCGGTGCAGGGTCTCGGACAAGCGGGTGCTCGCTGTGGTGAAGGCCTTCCTGAAAGCCGGGATCATGACCACATCCGGCGACCGGGAGGACACCCTCGCCGGAACACCTCAGGGCGGGATTCTCTCACCGTTGCTCGCCAATATCGCGCTCTCGGTGCTGGATGAGCATTTCGATGCCCAATGGCACCGGGAGATGGCGACCTGGCATCGGCGGGACAAACGCAAGCGCGATGGTGAGGCGAACTGGAAACTGGTGCGTTACGCAGACGATTTCGTCGTCTGCGTTAATGGTCAGCGCCAGCACGCTGAAGCGCTGCGGGAGCGGGTGGCAGCAATATTGGTTCCGCTGGGGCTGCGGCTGTCACCAGAGAAGACCCGTGTCGTGCACATCGATGAGGGCTTCGACTTCCTCGGCTTCCACATCCGCAGGATGCGGAAACGAGGAACGCAGAAGCACTACGTCTACACCGTTCCTTCGAAGAAGGCGGTCGCGTCGATTCGACAGAAGGTGCGGGTGAAGACGAACAGATCAACCCTGCACATGAACCTGGATGATGTTCTCAAGAGCCTCAACTGGGTGCTGCGCGGGTGGGCGAACTACTTCCGGCACGCGGTAGCGAAAGACCTGTTCGGGCACCTCGATTCGCATGCCTGGCGGCGGATCGTGACCTGGATACGTCGCAAGCACAACCGCATCAGCTGGAAGGAACTCCGCCGCCGGTTCTGCGACCGGGGCTGGAGACTCGCCCACAACGGGGTGGCGTTCACCGGCGCCTCCAGTGTCTCGGTGACTCGTTACCGCTACCGCGGTCACGACATCCGCACCCCGTGGACACCGATACCGGTGGCCCTGACGGGCTGACCAACGGCAAGACACGTGGAGAGCCCGGTGCGTGGAGACGCGCACGCCGGGTTCGGCGGGCGGCCACGGGAAACGGACCGGGAGCAATCCCGGCACCGCGCCCGTGGCCGACCCCACTAAGCCACTGATGGACCAAGATCGGCCGTTGTGATCATCACGCGGCCGGGAAGGGAACCATCTGTGAGTCTGGACATGAGCATCGAAGATCGTGATGCGGAGGCCTCTCGCCGGTTGGCGGGTGCGCTCGACCTGTCGATGATTGACGCGTTGTTGGCCGACGCGAAGATCGCCGGCACGCCGTTGGATGGCGTCGATGGGTTGTTGAATCAGATGACGAAGGCGGTCGTCGAGCGTGCCTTGTCGGCCGAGATCACCCATGACCTCGGTTACGAGCGCGATGATCCCGCCGGCGTGGGCACGGGAAATTCCCGAAACGGCTTTGCGACTAAGACGATTTCCACGACGAACGGGCCGATTACCATCGACGTGCCGCGCGACCGGAACGGCACGTTCGAGCCGAAGATCGTGCCCAAACGCGCGCGGCGGCTCGGGCAGATCGACGAGATGGTCCTGTCGTTGTATTCCCGGGGTATGTCGACCCGTGACATCGAGGCGCATCTCTTCGAAGTGTACGGGGTGAAAGCATCGCGGGAGCTGATCTCGAACGTGACCGATGTGGTGGTCGACGAAATCGAGATCTGGCGCAATCGGCCGGTCGACGAGGTCTACCCGATCGTCTATGTCGACGGGCTGCGGATCAAGGTCCGGGACAAGGGCGCGGTCACGATCAAGACCGCCTACCTGGTCATCGGGGTCGACGTCGAGGGCCGCAAGCACGCCCTGGGCTGCTGGATCGCCGAGACCGAGGGCGCGAAGTTCTGGCTGTCGGTGCTCACCCAGCTGCGCAACCGCGGGCTGCGCGACATTCTGATCTGCTGCTGCGACGGTCTCTCCGGGCTGCCTGAGGCCATCACCAGCGCGTTTCCCGACACCGTGGTCCAGACCTGTGTGGTCCACGTCGTCAGAAACGCCATGCGGTTCGTGTCTTACCAGGACCGAAAGAAGATCGCCGCCGGAATGCGGACGATCTACACCGCGCCCACGGTCGAGGCCGCCGAGCTCGCGCTCACCGACCTTGACGGCGAATGGGGCCGCCAGTACCCCGGTGTCATCGACGTATGGCGGCGAGCCTGGAACGAGTTCATTCCGTTCCTGGACTACCCGGTCGAACTGCGCCGAGTCGTCTACACGACAAACGCCATCGAGTCCATCAACTTCCAACTCCGGAAAATAACCAAGACCCGCGGACATTTCCCATCCGACGAAGCCGCAATGAAACTACTCTACCTAGGCCTGCGGAACATCTCAAGCAAGAGAGGAGGTGAATCCGGAACCGGAACATCGGGCTGGAAAATGGCCCTAAATACCCTGGTTGTCCTCTTCCCAGGACGACTTCCCCTGTGATAAACTAACCGTATAAGTCATCGGTGGCTTACACGGAAAGCGTGACAGGCTCCCTCCTCGTCCCAGTCGAAATCGCCGGACTGCTCGACTGTGTCCCACGGCTCGGCAGGATCCTCGGTGCCCTCACTGGCTAGCGGGACGTCGTCATTCGGCAGGTCGAGAGACGCTGCACCACTAGGCTCGCTGCGCTCGAATTCCACATCCTTGACCGGCGCCTCCCGCGTCTTCCGGGGCGACTTGGTCACACGGCGGCCTTCGCGGGATGCTCGGCGACGCTCAACATAGGGCCCGGTCAACAACGCGGCACCGCGACCCGGCCAATCGCAGGTCGGGGGCCCCTGACCGCGCATCGGGCGCAGTCTTCCAAGCTGGCCATACGGGTTCGATTCCCGTCCCGCTCCACACCGTCCACATCCGGTTCGACGGCCCGTAGGTGCACGCCGGTGAGAACTGCGTACGGCTCGGCTACACACTCCCCTTGGTGATCATCTCCACCATGCAGAAGTAGAAGTCCTCGCGGTCCAGGACCCCAGATACCGGGTCGAACGCCTTACTCCACCGCTCCCGGTCCTCGTCGGACAGATGCGGTGCCGCCATGGCCCCCAGCCAGCTCGCGTTCCCCTCCACATACCGCTTCGCCGCCTCCCCGAGAGGAGAGGTCAGCTGGATCGCGTACGGTCGCGTCTCCACGTCCCAGAACCCCGCCGACCGGAAAGCCCCATGCATCTTCCGGCCAATGAAGTTGTCGAACGCGGGCTGCGGCGGAGTCTCCTGCAGTGCCCTGGCCGCAGCCGCCAGCACTGTCGCCGTCAGGCGTTCCTCCGCCGGGTGGTAAATGACCGTCCCGCCGTCGAAGTCCTTCGAGAACACCCGCCCCCGGGAGACACGCTTGGCCTCCCGCAACGCTCTGGAGAAATCAGACGCGTAACAGCAGCAGTTGCCGAGGAATACGGCATCGAAAGCGCCGTCGTCGAACGGCGTCGCCTCGAAATTCCCCACCTCGAAACGCATGCTCCCGCTCAGCGGATGATCGGCAATGCGCAAGACGGCGTAGTCGATCAGCTCCTTCGAGATGTCTAACCCGACGACGTTCCCACCGGGCGCGACTTTCTCGGCGAACATCGGCGTCCACAGGCCTGGGCCGCACCCAAGGTCAAGCACCACGTCCCCCGGCCTGAGCCCCAGGTCATCCACCATCCGCCGCCGATCCAGATACTTCACCGCATGGTGGTCCAGAAGCCATCCCAGACTGGATAGCTGAAAATCACCGCTGGTCGACACTGGTTCCTGCCCTTCCCTAGTCGGTACCTCGGCCGAGGTACCAAAACCCGAGCCCCGTGCGACGGCGACACGAAGCCACCGGTGATGAAGGTCGGGCTCGTCGAAGGGGTCCGGCCGTCCGACTTCACCCAGGTCAGGGTCGATCAGGCTGGTAGCAGGGTCAAGGATTCGAACCTTGGAAGGCATCAGCCGACGAATCTACAGAGCACGCGCATGGCGCTGACCAGCGGCTACGCCCCTCCCAGTTTGGTCCGGGACACGAATAGGGCGAAGGCACCTCATCCGAGGCCGGGCACCTCGGCTGATCTGCTCCCGACCTGCGACCCCACGGGGCTGACGGAAACAGAGATTTCTCCGGTTCGTCTGATCGGCGCACTGCGTCCCCCATCCCGGTGCTCCCTGTCGATAGCGTCAGTCTCTGACTGACTACTCGGCCGTGATCCGAGCACCTCCGCCGAAGCGGACCGCGCCAGCTGCGAGAGCCGACGCCCCACTCCTGATTCGCCCTGTGCCCTTTCACCTCTTCGATCGCGTTTCAGGGGATCGAGGAGCCCGGATCGGGTGTCGTTCCCGTTGTCTTGCAACAGGCAGACACGCGGCGCGATGCTCTTGAGGCCCGGTCAACACCACGAGA
>JALYTS010000203.1 GCA_030854185.1 Actinomycetota bacterium
GTCCACGGGTGCTGTCAGCACCAGCACCCGTGGACGCCTGGGTGCAGCAGTGCCCAGTAGTCGTAAGGCGGATCGAGTCTTCCCCATCGGTGTTGGTCTGGGAAGAGCTGTTCATCTCCTCATCCAGCCCCACCAGCTCGCACAATGGGCGCCCGTTGAACGTTGCGATGTGGTGCCGCTGGTCCAGCACGGCCCCGGCTATCGGGGCTGGCACCGACTGTGGTGGGACGGATTCCATGAATGTCAGCCCGAACGGTCGGACGGTGGCCATCGCCTTGCCCTTTCCTTCCTCGCGGCAGATCTCTCATCATGCCGTGCTGTCGATCCTGGTGCGATGCCGCTAAGCCACCGCCTCCTCGCAAGACTCTTTTCGCAGGTCAACATCTCGATGCGACGGTCGCATCAACGCACCGATACACCGCATCACCCTAGGACTGGGTAGTTCTTGGCATGCCGTGACGCTAGTGAGTTGCCGCGACTGAACCAAGGATGTTGCAGAAGGTTGCAGACTCGGTGATAGCCGCAGCTCTTGACCGGCGCTGAGGTGAGGGTCGAAGCTAGATGGGGTTGCAACAGTCGGCAACGGCTCTGACAGGAGGGCAGCGATGCACCTGACATTCCTGGGCAAGGAATCCCACCCGAACCAGTCACCGACCCTGTTCGCCACTGACCGGGACTCATACGTGGTGCAGGGGTGGATCGTCATCGACCCGGAGATCGTCGCCAGGATCGAGGTGTCCGACGAGGAGACGATCGTTGAGGTGCCCGCTACACTCCTGACCCATCTTGCCAAGGACGGGCTCAGCGGCGATGTGGTGAACCTTGTCCCGCCCATCGTGCAAATCGCAGAGAACGGCAACTACATCATCACGGGGCGGCGCGTGACGGATACCGAGGCGCTGGGGCAGATGACCATCCCCGATCATGAAACCTGTGTCGAGGTATCGCGGTCCGCGATCGCGGCGCTTGTCGGAGTCTAGATGGACAGCAGCATTACGTATGAAGAGTTTAATGCGCTCTTCACGTCATTCAAGCGGGATGCGCTCCATTTGGAGATGCGAGACTCCTACGGCACGGCTGATGAGATACCGCACCTTCGCAAGTGGGAAGCTGGCGAGCCTGACGACGCCGACTGGCTCCAACCGTGGTGTGACCTGGTCAGCGCCAGAACGCGGGCCGGCAAGGTGTTCCGGCGGGCGCGTATCGTGTCAGAGCCGATCTCCAACTACCAGAAGTGGGTGCTGAAGGACACCCCCCTGTTGGTTGAAGCCGGTGAGGATATCCGCTGGATTCCGCGAATCCACGTGTCTACGGTGGCGCTGCCGGGCAACGACTTCTGGTTGTTCGACGACGAGGTCGTGGTCTTCCTGATCTTTGCCGCCAGCGGGCTCGTGGTGGATCGTCACACGACGACGGACCGCGGCGTGATCGAGTTGTGTCGGACATCGTTCGAGGAAGTATGGAAGCTATCCATCCCCCACAGTGAGTACCGGCCGAACTAGCCCGGCCAAGCAGGCCCGTGAGGCTCTTGGTGGCCGTCTTCGTGAGATCCGCAAGGAGGCGGGTCTCACGGGACGAGCATTGGCGGTCGATATCGGGTGCCATTACACAAAGATCAGCCGCATTGAAAACGGCGGTCAGGCGCCCTCCGAGGAGAACATCAAGTCATGGTGCCGCGCCTGCCGCGCCGAAGACCAGATCCCTGACCTGATCACCACCGCCCGTACCATCGAGTCGATGTATGTGGAGTGGCAGCGGCAGACGCGCGCCGGCATGAAGCGCCTCATGTTGTCGTCGGTGCCGCTCTATAAACGTACCAAGCTGTTCCGGATCTATGAGCACAACATCATCCCTGGGCTCTTCCAGACGGCCGCGTACTCAGCGGCGATGTTGTCGTACTTCATCGATTTTCTGGGTACCCCGAACGACCTCGACGCCGCCGTCGCGGCCCGCATGGAGCGGCAGCGCATCGTCTACTCTGGCAATCGCCGCTTCGTGGTGGTACTCGAAGAGCATGCGATTCGGACACAAGTGGGGAACCTCGATACCATGTCCGGCCAGCTCGATCGCTTGCTCGGCATGATGTCACTGCCACGGGTCAGCCTCGGCATCATCCCTGAGACGGCATCCCGCACGGTATTCGCGTCCGTTGGTTTCTGGATCTATGACGACGTGATGGTCGGCGTAGAAACACCCACGGCGAGCCTGGCGGTCACCCAGCCTCGCGAAGTTCGGCTCTACGCGACGATGTTCGGGCAGCTCCAGCAATCAGCAGTGTACGGAGCCGATGCCAGAGCGTTGGTGACCCGCGCGATGACCGACCTGGCCAGCAGCTGAGACAATGCCACTGTGCAGCCTCCACTGATGGCGATGTTCCGAGTGATCTCGCCGCCCGTGTTTTCGCGTGTCGGGTGCCCGGTAGCGTAGACCGCTCTGGGACGATGATCATGTGACGTCGGGTCGGACGGCAATCGCGATTCGTTGTTGGTGGCAATCCGGGGGCAGGTCCTGCGTTACCCTGCTCCGGTGGAGTGGACTGTGACGAAGATCGTCGGCTCCGCTTCGTTCGCTGCCATCAACGGCCATCGCCGGGACCGAGTTGGGCCGCTCAATCCGCTATTCCTCTGAAGGCTCCACCCTCTGAGGATGCAGCAGGTCGTCGAACCTGCCGTCGACGGCGGCGCGGAGCACTGCCTCAACGTTGGCCAGGAGGTGGTCGGCGTAGCGACCCAAGCCTTCATCGAGCTGACCGCCTCGCGCGGCTCTGGTTGCAGCCGCGACGGTACGGCGCCTGTGTTCGGGCCGGCACGTCGGATGCGGAGGCGCAAGCCAGGCACCTTCGTGGGCAACTGCGTTCCGGATTTCGTACCACACGCAGACCTCGTCCCAGAGGGTCTGATCGGGGTGGGTTACAGCTACCTCCTGCGGGATACCCAGAGCCTCATGGGCGGGGCGGAGCAACAAGTAGACCCGACCTTGGGGATCTTTGCCTCGCGCCACCCTACCGATCTCGCCGACCTTGCCGGACGGGATTCTGAGTTCCTTCCCGTCTGGAGCGAGCACTCGCGCTTCGAGCGACACCACCTCGTGGGCGATGGTGTCGAGAAGTACCCAGAGTCGGAGTATTCGGATGTCCCAGCGGGGCTCGCTCGCGATGCCCGAGAACAGGCCGCACCAAAGTGCGACCACGGGACGCGCCGCCAATGAGGTCGCGACTAGCCCAAGCTGAAGGTCCGGAAGGATGTATCCATCAGGGCTGAGCCTTTGGAGCTGGCTGACGGGCCAGGCCTCGGCCCCGGCCTCGTAACTGAGGGGAGTCCACTCACCGTCCTCGTCCATGTACTCCAGAAAGGAGCCGACCAGGCGCGCTTCACCCCCATAGACGAGCACAAGGGCATGACACGCCTGCTCGACGATGTGCCGGAAGAGAAGCCCTGCAGCGACGGCATCTGAAGCGGGCCCTTCTAACTTGACCAGCGTTACCGGACGTCGGGAGGCGGTGCTGGCCATCCAGGTGGCATGGGCGACTTCGGTCACGAAGCCTTGGTCACGAAGCAAGTCGGTCAAAAGTTGTGGAATGTCCCGTCCGAGGGTGGCACCCGGGAGAGGGATGACCTCGAGGGGGCCGACCCTCTCTCGGAGCGACGCTCGGAAGCCTTCCACTACGACCGCCATTCGGTAACCCTGGATCATTTATGTAATCTAACTCCTCTACACCACGCGCTCGGCACCCCAACCATGCCCATGCTTGATCCGACAGCTCGAACTACCGAACGAAGTTGACAACGTCGTCCCGCTCTTCCGAGGCCAATGAAATTTACAGCAGGTCGACGTCCAAGTCTGGTGCAGTGCGCTGTAGTCGGCCTGGGTCGGTGGTCAGCACGGGCCAGCCGCTGGCGGGCCATCAGATCACATGTCCGGCGATGCCGTCCCAGGCTCGGGACTGGTCCAACAGTCGGATCACCTTCAGCGCTTCGGCTGAAGAAAGCTCAGAATGGATCACGGAGGGGTGATCGAGTAGTCGCGCCAGCAGGTGTCAGTGTTTGGGTAGACGGCGCATATCGTGCGGACCTCGATCACCGCCAGCGCGGGAACGTAGAGCACGATGCCGAGTTCTTTGGCGACAGCCAGCCACGAGTCCATCGCCACACTGCCACGGACGTAGGCGACTAGGGCGCTGGGGTCGACGACTTTCCCGCCGATCACCCGGCGAACGCGGCGTCAGTCACCGGGTAGAGGCGTCGGATTTCATCGTGGCCAGGCCAGGCCACGCCGATGCTGCGGTAAACCCGGCGGTAGTGCTCCAGAGTAGGTGCGCCGCGTTCGGAGACCAGCTCGGCCAGGATGGCATCAGCTTTGGCCCCCTGCACCGGGGGGAGGGGCACCCCCGGGCTGGGGTTCCCAGGTGTCGGTGGCATCCACCCGGGCAGCCTAGCCCGAGTTTCCGGGATAATTCGATCTTGGTTGCCGTTGCTGCTGGTCAGGGATGATGTTGATGTTCGTTGGGTGTATGACCTAAGTGCTAGGTGCGGGGTGTCCAGCGGTGGAGGTCGAAGAT
>JALYTS010000004.1:0-32836 GCA_030854185.1 Actinomycetota bacterium
CTCTGGAGGCGCTGTCCCGCACCGGCCGCCCGCACCACCCGCTGGTGCTCGGTGCCGTGGTTGCCGCTGCCGGCGACGGTGCCGGCGCGGCGGCGTTGCTCGCGCTGCATCATCTGCTCGGCGGGGCGTGCGCCGCCGCGGTGCGGCTGCTCGGGTTGGACCCGATCGCGGTCGCGGCTGTACAGGCGTACGCGAGCCGATCCGCTGAGCAGGTCGCGTTGGCCGCGGCCCGGTTGGCGCGCGAGGCCGTCGCCCAGCAGGAAACTCGCCTACTGCCCAGCACCGGCACCCCCCTGCCGGAGGTGCTGGCCGAACTGCATGCCCGCACGGAGGTGGCCCTCTTTGCATCGTGAGGATCAGATCGACTCGATGCCGATCCCCGCGGCCGGGTCTCGGTGCCGGGCGCTACGGATCGGCGTCGGAGGGCCGGTTGGCAGCGGCAAGACCGCCCTGGTCGCGGCGCTGTGCCGGACGCTGCGCGACGAGCTGTCGCTGGTGGTCGTGACCAACGACATCTACACCACCGAAGATGCCGACTTCCTGCGCACCAACGGGGTGTTGCCCGACGAGCGGATCACGGCAGTGCGCACTGGCTGCTGCCCGCACACGGCGATCCGCGACGACATCACCGCCAACCTCGACGCGGTGGAGGAGCTCGTCGAGCGCCACGATCCTGACCTGGTGCTGGTGGAAAGCGGCGGGGACAACCTCACCGCCACCTTCAGCTACGGCCTGATCGACACGCAGATCTTCGTCCTCGATGTGGCCGGTGGCGACAAGGTGCCCCGCAAGGGCGGACCAGGCGTCACCCGCTCCGACCTGCTTGTGATCAACAAGGTCGATCTGGCGCCGCTGGTCGGTGCGGATCTAGACGTGATGCGTCGCGACGCTGCTGCGGTCCGTGGTGACCTACCCACTGTCCTGATCTCGCTGCGCGACCAGCCCGACGCCGAACCGGTCGTGTCTTGGCTGCGCGGCCAGCTGCGGCGAGCCACACCCCGGTGAGCGGCTGCCGGTGAAGGCGCGGGCTGAGCTCACGGTCGAAGACGGACCGGACGCCCCTCGCCTTCGGTGGCGTTGTGCTCCTCCAGTGCTGCTGCGCCCGACCGGGCCGCGCCGGGTGCACCTGGTGCAGGTCGGGGGTGGTCCGCTGGGTGGCGACGATCTGGCATTAGACGTCGACCTCGGCGCTGGTTCACATCTGCAGCTGCGCTCGGCGGCGGCCATGGTGGTGCAGCCGGGCCGCCCTCCGGCGGCAGCGCGGTGGACCGTGGCTGCGGCGCTTGCGAGTGGCGCCGTGCTGGACTGGCAGCCCGAGCCGACCGTCGTCTGCGACGGTGCGGAGCTGCGTAGCCGGATGACCGTTGCGCTGCAACGCGGGGCCTGCGCAGTCCTGCGCGAGATGGTGGTGCTCGGGCGCGCAGGTCAGCGTGGCGGGCGGTATCACGGCGAGCTCACCGTCGAGCTGGATGGTGCCCCCCTGCTGGCGCACACCCTGCTGCTCGACGGTGCCGATCCGGCACTCGCCGGCCCCGCTGGCACGGGCGGCGCGCGCGTCGTCGGAATGCTGGCGGTCGTGGGGGAGGGACTCGACGACCCGCCGGAGGGTGCCCGCGAGGAGCCAGGACTGCGCTGGGCCTGCTCGGCGTTGGACGGCCCAGGCCAGCTGCTGCTCGCCTTGGGCGACAGCCCTTCGGCCGTCTCTGCCCTGCTCGACCGATCCGCGCAGAGCTGGTCGGAATTCAGATCGGCTTTGAGCTAAACTTGACCCATGTCAGGAACTACCTTACCGCTGAGCGACGTCAAGGCTCGCTTGTCTGAGCTGGGCCGTCGGGTCAGCGAGCAGCACGAGCGGATCACCGTCACGCGCAACGGCGAGGCGCAGTTCGTGCTGGTAGCAATCGATGATCTCGAGGGGCTCGAAATATCGCTGGAGGTGCTCAGCGACGAAGGCGCCGTCGGACGGATCACCGAGAGTCTCGCCAGCCTCGAATCCGGTGATCCTGGCGCGACCGTCGCCGAGCTGCGCACGGACCTTACTCGCCGACGCGCAGGAGCGTGAGCGAGCACCAGGCTGGGCGGTTCGAGGTTCGGGTCCAGCCGGCGGCGCGGCGCGCCTTGGCGGAACGGTTGCCGGAGGCAGTAGCGGCTGCAGTACTGGATTTTCTTGACGGACCGTTGGCCGAGAACCCATTGCGAGTGGGCAAGCCCTTGGTCGGGCCGCTTGCGGGTTGCCTGGGTGCACGGCGGGGGACATATCGCGTGATCTACCGCGTCGATCTCGACCGTCGCACGGTCCAGGTCCTCGATATCGACCACCGCTTCAGTGTGTATCGGCGGCGCTGACCGCAAACGGAACAGCGGTGTTCGGTTCGCTATGGGACGCGGGGTAACTATCGGGCGTACTTGTTCGGCGTGTATTGCAAACTGCCGTCGAGGACGGTGATGGCGTGGCCGGTGAGGTGGACGCGGTCGTCGTGGACGGCGGTGTGGACCAGCCCAGTACGGGCCGAGGCCTGCAGCACGGTAAGGCCGTCCCGGCTCAGCCGATCTGACCAGTAGGGCGCCAGGGCGGTGGGTGCGCTGCCGGTGACCGGATCTTCGGGGATACCGGCGGCTGGTCCGAAAAAGCGTGAGACGAAGTCGTAGTCACTGCCTGAATCTGCCGCCGGCGCGGTGGCGATGACACCGCGGGTGCCGTCGCGGCGGGCCAGTTGGGTCAGCGCGATGAAATCGGGGGCCAGGGAGCGGATGTCGGCCTCGTCGGGAAACACGGCGAGGACATCGCCGAGAGCGCCGGTGCCATAGGCGGCGTCGGGCGTGGCTTGCAACACTTAGGAGAAACCGTCGGGGATGGGTATCGCGGTGATCTGCGCGGCGGGGAAATCCAAGATGATGGTGCCATCGTCGCGGGTCCTGGCGACCAGAATGCCGCTCCGACTGCTGAACCGGACGGTGCTGGAGCTTCCCCGGTCGCTGTGTAGCGCGTGGGCGGTGGCCAGGGTGGCGTGGCCGCACAGGTCGACTTCGACGGTAGGGGTGAACCAGCGCAGCGCCCAGTCGGCCTCAACACTGCCGGGCAGCGGGTGGGCAAACGCGGTTTCGGAGAGATTCATCTCGGCGGCGACCTGCTGCATCCAGCGCAGGTCGGGCCAGCCCTCGCCGTCCAGCAAGCACACGGCCGCCGGGTTGCCGGTGAACGGTCGGTCAGCGAACGCGTCGATGATCCGGATACGCACAACACACCATAGGACGCCGGCGAGGGTGGTCGGTACCCGATCCGCGTCGAAGACCGTGATGGCGTGGCCGGTCAGGTGCACGTGGTCACTGTGGACGGCGGTGCCGAAGCGGTTGCGGAATCTGTCGAACTCCCACACCAGCGTGGGGCACGGCGGTTGTGGTGAGTACCAACTCCCGGGCTAACCATTGCCGCTGCTCTTGGGGTTTTGCGTGGACGCCGTGCGTAACTGACGGCGATGGCTGTCGAGCGGCGGTTGCTGATGACTGAACGATGTGATCAAGAGGTACCTCGCCTCCGTGGTTTTGGTTCCTTCCTTGACCTTTTCCGGCTGTGGCTCGGGTCGGCCAGCTGGGGCAGCCAGTACGTCGGAGGCGCCACTGCGTTAGCAACCGCCGCCCATCCGTCGGACTCGTCTGGGTGGCGTGGCGCCCACGATCGCGGCATTGGCAACCGTAGAGCCTGTCGCACCGCTGGTGTCATGGCTGCCGGTACTCCTTCCGCCGTGCAGACGTTGAATAGGAGCGGGAAGCCCACCGGGGAGAACTGTGGACTGCGGGTACGGCTTACGATCTGGCAGTAGTCGTTCGCCTCGAACATCACGCTGGTACATGCGCCGTCCTCGTCGCTCTCATCCATCCACAGCAGGCGGTCGCCAGGGACAAGACGTTCCCGACCGTTGATTGCGCCGTTGGCCGCAGTACCGGTGCGGTTCAGGAACGGTACGGGGTCCTCTTCGGCGCCGGGGTCGCCGTCGCTGAACCCAGCTACGTGACCCGGACTGTCGGTTGTGCAGATCTCCAGAGTGTCACCGTCGGCGTGGGACTGCCCCATGCCAACGATGGTCGCCGACGAAGCGAACATCTCTGGGTAGGCGAGTAGCGCGAAGATTTGACCCGCGCGCATGGAGAGCAGCAAGCGATCGCCCGATCGCAGGAGGATGCGCGAGTGCTCAGACCACGTGGCGATGCCATCGACTTCTGCGCGCATCTTTAGGATTGACTCGGCAGCGACTTCGGGGGATACCCGAAAGAACTCGCGGTTCGACTGGTTTCGGTGCGGAGCGAGGAGATTATGTACCGCTTTCTCTAGCTCCGCTCGGCGGGACGTCACGGCGCGGAACAGTACCTCGAACGGGCTGGGCACAAAGGTCGTAAACCCTTTTCTCGCCCGATCCTCAGGTAGTAACGACGAGAGGCCGATCTTCACTAGACCCGGCATATCGCCGTTGCCGAGTACGTACACGAAACCGACCGAGCGTTGCGCCATGACGTTCCTTCCGGTTCTTGATCGAATGCCTGGGCAGCGTGCCTGTCCAACGCCCGCGGTTGCAAGCCGGTGACGCTGTCGACGCGGCCAGACCAGAAGGGCCACGGTGTGGCGCTACCGGGGACCGGGTCCTCGGGGTACCGACCGCCTGTGCGAAAGAGCGGGAGACGAAGTTGTCCGCTGCCGGGTTCGATGGCTGCGGTGGTGGTGGCGACCGTGCTGATACCCGCGTGGACTGGACGTGTACACCTGACAGATCATTGGGCTGGTGAACGGGAGGTCCACTGGCTTTTGCCTCAGTTGAAGTCGGCCAGGGCCTTGGCGATGAGGTCGCGGGCGGGTCGCCCGTACACGGCGGAACGATGGAGTAGAGCGAACGCCTTGGCGTACAGAGCAAGTTCTCGCGGCTGGGTCACCGTCAGCTCAGCGGAGTATGTCTCGACCATCACCATACGGTTGTCGAACATGATGAAGGCGTTGGCGGGCCAGATATGATATGGGGATCTCATTGGAATGATCCCAAGGCTTAGTCGGGGCAACGATATGCTGGCCAGTAGGCGGTCCAGTTGACCGCGCATCACGTCTGGACCGCCAATGTTGGTGTGTAGGGCCTGTTCGCCGAGGACCACATTATACCGGCGGTCGCCGTGGTAGAGGAACTGTTGTCGCTCCATACGCGCAGCCACTCCGGCATCGATGTCGTCAGGAATCTCGAAGAAATCAACCACCTGTCGAAAAGCCGCAGAGGAGTACTCCGCTGTCTGGAGAGTTCCCCACACGACAGTCGGATGGTACACCCGGAACACCTTTGTCTTCCGGTACAAGGATAACGATCGCTGTTGGCGGACCTTTACGCCAGTCTGAAGTGTGCGCCGCCATTCGAGCCACATGGACTCAATATGGCGGACCGTGGCGATCAGGTCGGGGACTTGGTCCTCGGCGTTGCTGTGCCGGCACCACGCACGGATGTCTTCCTCGCTGGCGTTCTGCTTTCCGTGTTCGATCTTGCTGATCTTGGAGAGTTGCCAATCCGCTAAGTCGGCGAGTGCTCGGCCGGTGAGTCCCGCGTCCTTGCGTAGATCGCGCAGGCGAGCACCGAAAGCTTCTCGTGCTTGCTGGGCTTGATGGGACACCGCAAAAGCTCAGACCGGCTCATATTTGCTGTGGGGGATGGCGACGGCCCAGAGCTGATCGCGGACTCGGACGCAATCGGCAACGACGGCATGATCAGTGATAATCTCGTGGCCCTGCACGCTGCCATCGTCGCGGAAGTGTCCGACCGCGACCAATCGGTCATCAAAAAGCCACCAGTCATTTCCATCTACCGGAAAGACGATTGCGCCCGGTATAAGATGGCGAGGCAACCAACGAATGTCTTCGCCAACCTCGAGGTTGAGCATGGTGTTGGAGTGCTCCCATTTGATGTAGTCGGTGATCGGCTCGCTGATGATCCTGGCCCGCCGTACAGTCTTGCCGACCTGTGTGGCGTTGCGAATTCTAGCTTGCCAGGGCCGGAGCCACGCGAAGTCGTCTGGCTCACCTTTCAACCACTTGGCGAATGGGCCATCCTCGATGGCAGTGGCATATGCATCCTTCAATTCCAGATGGAAGGCGTCTCGTTTGACGAACGTCGAAATCAGTTCATCGCGCTGTTCACTCGGAATCAACTCCAAGATCGTCCTCATCCAGTAGTAGTGCTCTGATGGCGGTTCTGGTGACCTCCACGCAGTCCTCGAACTCGGGAATGATCATCTGTGCGCGAGCCTCCGCGTCGGCGACCCGCTTACCTTGAACGATGTAGGTATCCTCACCCGTGACGTGCACAATGGGAGGCACCCCAGCTTGCTACGGCCCCGTGAAGCCCGTCCTTCGCGAGGTGGACGAACAACGCGGCTGGCACTTCCACGCATGTCTCGTCGTCGGGCGGGTCCAGCTTGGCGAGGATCTCGGGATCGGTCACTCTCCAGCCCTGGACGACGTAGGTGTCGCGGTCAGTGGCATACAGGGTCGGGGAGTCTCCCGGGACCGAGTTCTTGCCTAGGAAGCGTAGTCGCATGGCTGCACTCCTATCCGACAGTTGCCTGAACTTGCCGCCACAGGGATCGTGTATCTGTTCTGTCCGCTGGTCAAGCTGACGAGCAAACGCAGGCAACATCTCATTTGGATCCTAGCAACGCGCAGCCAACATTGTCACGGCGAGGTGAAACGGGCCGACGCGGCACGCTGGACGAGGTGATTCGACTGCAACACGGTGGTTACACGATGGTCACATGGGTGTCGTGTGATAGGTGTGACTCACTCTAGTGAGTGAGGCGCACCTAGGGTTCCGTCACTGTCCGCAGTGGGTCTGGACCGAGAGGTGCAGGCGGGCAGTGCGCTGCCCGTTCCACGGCGGGACAAAAGCCCGGGAGGCCAGCCACGCTCGGCTGCCTCGCGGCCGGGCGCCGTGGATGCGGAGGCCCCATAAAAGTGGACGAACTGCACGACAACTACGGCCCGGAGGCGCGATACGCCGTCGAGGCGGAAGCAGCGCTGCCGTCAACGAAATGGGAACAGGAGATCGCTCGGGGTCTTGAATTTGGTCTGGAGGGCGCCGACTCGATCGTCGATCGGCGGATCCCCACTTTCTCTCGCGGCGAGCTGCCGCACTTCGCCGGCATCAATACCTTTCTCAAGGCGCCATACATCGAGGACGTCCGCCGCTGCGGCGAATACGACGTGGCTGTGCTCGGCGCTCCGTTCGACGGTGGCACCACCTACCGATCCGGAACCCGATTCGGTCCCCAGGGTATCCGCAAGATCTCCGCGTTGTACGGGCCGTACAGCTTCGAGCTCGGTGTGGACCTGCGGGAGTCGATCACCATTGCCGATCTTGGCGACGTGTTCACGATCCCAGGCAACATCGAGAAGACGTTCGACCAGATCTCCAAGGCGGTCGGGCACGTCTACTCATCCGGCGCCTTTCCGGTGGTGTTGGGTGGCGACCATTCCATTGGTTTTCCGACTACCCGCGCCGTCGCCGAGCACCTGGACGGCGGCAAGCTCGGCATCATCCACTTCGACCGCCACGTCGACACCCAGGAAACCGACCTCGACGAGCGGATGCACACCACCCCGTGGTTTCACGCCACGGACATCCCGAATGTGCCGCCGCAGAACCTGGTGCAGATCGGCATCGGCGGGTGGCAGGCGCCGCGGCCCGGGGTACAGGTCGGCCGGGAGCGCGGCACCACCATCATGACCGTCACCGACTGCGTAGAGATGGGCATCGAGGCCGCCGCGCAGCGCGCCCTGGACGTCGCCTGGGCCGGCACCGACGCCGTCTGGTTGTCCTTCGACGTCGACTGCCTCGACGCCGCGTTCGTCCCCGGCACGGGATGGCCCGAACCCGGCGGCTTCCTACCCCGCGAGGTGCTGAAGTTCATCCAGCTCATCGCCGCGCGCCCGCTGGCGGGCATCGAAGTCGTGGAGTGCTCCCCGCCCTACGACAACGCCGAGATCACCGCGCTCATCGCGACCCGGGTCATCTGCGACACCCTCGGCTGCCTTGTGCGCGCCGGTCATCTACCACGGAAGGCGCCCCCATGAGCACTCAAGTCCTGACCACGAGCCCTACCGGTGGCCCCGACGCGGACGATCTGCGCGACATCGGCTACCGGCAGGAGCTGCACCGCCGGCTGGGCTGGTTCTCTTCCTTCGCCGCGGGGTTCTCCTTCGTCTCGATCCTCACCACGGTGTTCCAGCTCTTCGCGCTGGGCTACTCCTTCGGTGGCCCGGCGTTCTTCTGGACCTGGCCGCTGGTGTTCGCCGGCCAAGTGTGCGTGGCGCTGGTCTTCGCCGAACTGGCCGCAAGCTGGCCACTGGCTGGGTGCATCTACCAGTGGTCGCGCCGCCTGGCCGGGGAGACCGTCGGCTGGTTCGCCGGCTGGGCGATGATGATCGGGTACATCGTCAGCGTGGCCGCCATCGGCATCGCGCTACAGGCGGTGCTGCCTGCGGTGTGGTCAGGGTTCCAGATCGTCGGCACCGACCCGTCGATCACCTCGGCGTCCGGCGCGGCCAACGGGATCCTGCTGGGCTCGGTGCTCATCACACTGGCGACCGTGATCAGCGCCGTCGGGGTGCGCTTCATGGCGTTGATCAACGGGATCGGTGTGACGTGCGAGCTCGTGGGTGTGGTGCTGCTGCTGGTGTTGCTGTTCGGCCATGCCGAACGGGGTCCAGGGGTGGTCACCAAGACGCTCAACGTGTCCGGCAACAGCCCTTACCTGTATGCCTTCCTCGCCTCGACCCTGATGGCGGCTTACGTGATGTACGGGTTCGACAGTGCCGCGGAGCTGTCCGAGGAGACCAGCCAGCCGCGTCGGGTGGTGCCATCAGCGATCCTGCGTGCCCTGCTGGTGTCATTCGTCGGTGGCGGCTTCATGATCGTCGCTGCGCTCATGGCGGCACCTTCGCTGACCGACGGGCAACTGTCCACCGGCGGCATCGCCTACGTCATCACCAGCCGGCTGGACTCCACGCTCGGCCGGGCGCTGCTCGCGGTGGTCGCGATCTCCATCGTGTCAGCCTGCCTGGCGATCCAGAATTCGGCGTCGCGGGTGATGTTCAGCATGGCGCGCGACGGCCGGCTGCCTGGCGCCCGGCTGCTGGCCAGGGTCAGCCCGCACACCGGGACACCGATCCTCACCGGCATCGCGGTGGGCGCGCTGGCCATTGGAGTCCTGCTGATCAACCTGGGTAACCCGGCGGCGTTCGCGGCGGTCACCAGCACCTCGGTGGTGATCGTGTACCTGGCCTACCTGCTGGTCACGGTGCCGGCCCTGGGCGCTCGGTTGGGCTGGCGGCTGCCGCCGAAGCAGCCGGGCGGCTTCTCGCTCGGCCGCTGGGGGCTGCCGGTGAACGTGCTCGCCGTCGTCTACGGCGCGGCGATGATGGTGAACATCGCCTGGCCACGCCATGCGGTGTACGACCCGGCGGGAACCAGTTGGGTGCTGCAGTACCTCGCACTGCTGTTCATCGCCGCGCTGGTGGTGGTCGGTGCGGTGGTGCACCGCTTGCTCGGTTCTCGACCAGCGCCAGCGGCAGTCGTTGAGGACGTGTCTGGGGACGTCTCGGGGGCCGTCTCTGGGGCCGGAGCCGAGGCGTGAGGCCGGCGGCGACAGCAGTCCGTGGCACGATGGCGCCATGCTGCGCTGGATCACCGCCGGGGAGTCGCACGGTCCTGCTCTGGTTGCTGTGCTGGAGGGCATGGTCGCAGGGGTCGAGGTGACCTCCAAGGATGTCCAGGCCGAGCTGGCCCGCCGTCGCCTCGGCTACGGGCGTGGGGCGCGGATGAAATTCGAGGCCGACGAGGTGGACCTGCTCGGGGGTATCCGGCACGGCCGGACGTTGGGCGGCCCGGTGGCGATCCGGATCGGCAACACCGAGTGGCCCAAGTGGGAGACGGTGATGGCGGCCGATCCGGTGGATCCGGACGTACTCGCCGCCCAGTCCCGCAACGCGCCGCTGACCCGACCCCGACCCGGGCACGCCGACCTCGCCGGCATGACCAAGTACGGCTTCGACGACGCGCGGCCGGTGCTGGAGCGGGCCAGTGCCCGGGAGACCGCCGCCCGGGTCGCCCTGGGCACCGTGGCAAAGGCGTTCCTGCGCCAGGCGCTTGGTGTCGAGGTGCTGTCCCATGTGGTGTCGTTAGGACAGGTGGATGCCCCCGCGGAGGTGTTGCCCGGACCGACTGACCTGGAGCGGGTCGACGCCAGCCCGGTTCGCGCGTTCGCCGAGGAAGCATCGGCCGCGATGATCGCCGAGGTGGATGCGGCGAAAAAAGACGGCGACACGCTGGGGGGAGTAGTCGAGGTCGTGGCACATGGGCTGCCGGTGGGCCTCGGTTCCTTCGTGCACGCTGACCGGCGGTTGGACGCCCGGTTGGCTGGCGCGCTGATGGGCATCCAGGCAATGAAGGGTGTCGAGGTGGGCGACGGGTTCGCCACCGCACGGCGCCGGGGCAGCGTGGCGCACGACGAGATGGTGCCCGGGCCCGACGGTGTGGCGCGGTCTACTAACCGGGCCGGCGGTCTGGAAGGTGGCATGACCAATGGAGAGGTGCTGCGGGTTCGGGTGGCGATGAAGCCGATCTCCACGGTGCCCCGTGCGTTGGCCACGGTGGATGTCGCCACCGGCGAGGCGGCCGTCGCGATCAACCAGCGCTCCGACGTCTGCGCGGTTCCCGCCGCGGGTGTAGTGGCCGAGGCGATGGTCGCCCTGGTGCTTGCCGACGCCGCCTTGGAGAAGTTCGGCGGCGACGCCTTGCCCGAGACCGTCCGCAATGTCCGGTCCTACCTCGACGTCTCCCACTCGCACCGACCCTGTGCACGGTAGGAAACGTACGTAGTCGTGCCCGGGGACTACGTACGTTTGCCAGATCGATCTGGTTGGGCGGTATCGGAAGTATCCGACAGTTCGCTTATGAGAGCGCCTCTCAATCGGAGCGAAATCAGAGAATTGCCGGATTCGACGATCCGGGCCCCCGACCGAAGCGTTGGACTCCCGGCTACCCGATCGTAACTACTTTAGAAATCGGCCTGTGACTACCTAATTTTGGCGGGATGGTCTACGTAGCTAGGTGGCGTTGTGCCAGCCTAACAATGCCGCCCAGTGCCAAGGCGCAAGGGTCCCCAAAAGATCGAACCCGAACGATCGCAGCTCTTGTGCTGTGAGGCGGCACGTCGAGTACAAGGAGACCAGTATGAAACTAGGACAGGCAACGCGTCCGGTTGATAGGGGACTAGTGGCCTCTGCGCCCGAGTAGGCCGCTGTGGCGAAGCTGATGGCACCGTCGGAAAGTCTGGTGGGACGGCCCCCACTGTACCTGCCGAGGGCTGCAGGATGTTTGCTGCTCGGCTTGCTGCTTTCTCCGAGCGAGCCAGCGGACGACGAAGAGTAGTAACGACATGTCAGTGGTTGGCTGGGGTGCTGGCACAGCTGTCTCCACTGGCGACACCCAGGCTGGCCGGTCCCGTCCATGGCGACGCCCGGCGCTACCGGCTGGATGTGGCGCGCAGAGTGACCCGGGCCATGCTGCGCCGCGACCATCTCACCGCGGCCAGGTTGACCCGCTGGCTCGCTGTGAGCGGTGAGGTCCCAATGGTTCCACCATTCCTCGTCGAGCCGGTGCTGCGTCAGCTAGAACTCGTCGGCGAGGCAGACGCCAGGCTCCAGTTGGAGATCACGATAGCGCGCTACCTGCTGGGAGGGGAGCCAGTGAGTGACGCCGTGCCCTCGTGGAGGACATCTCCACCTACCGTAACCGACCCAATGAGGAGATCAAACGCCTGGGCGAGCTCGCCCTGGTCGTGTCCATCGCGATACGTGAGGGGGCGACGGGCAGTCGGGAGGCGGAGATCGCCCGCTCGCTGGCTGCCTTCACCTGGGCTCAGCTCCGCGACGGCGACGTTCTCGAAGTGCTGCAACGCGAGCAACCGATCGAGGCTTACCCGACGGAGACCTATGCCTGGTTCGCCCGGATCGGTTACCGGCACCCACGGCTGGAGACGCTGGCGGCGCACCTGAGCGGCCTGCGCGCGGGACGGGTACTCGAGATCGTTCCCAACCGGAGGCTGGCGGTCTTCAATGCCGAGCGCTTGGTGGGATTACCGCCCCGGGAGGATCTAGCTACGCTGACCGGCCGGACCTGGCTGGGCGGTACTCCTGAACCATGGGCGACTGACCTTCTCACCCTGTATGCGATGACTCACACGGTCTTCCACCTCACCGACTGGGGTGCTCGCCCGGCAGCGTGGGAAATGGGCGCACTCGCTGTTTAAGGCCCTTATCCGGGAGCACCAAGCTGCCGCAGCATGACAGCCGGCCCCGGAGTAGTTCTCGTGTTGCGCGACCCAGCGCGGTTCGGCGACTACGCTGTCGCCGTGAGCGACGCGCAGGGACCCGCCGTGGTGCTGGTGGGTCCACCCGGGGCTGGTAAAACCACAGTAGGCCGGTTGCTGGCGGCCCGGATAGGGGTGGACTTCACCGACATCGACGATCTCATCGTCGCCAGCGCAGGTCGCAGCATCGCCGAGATCTTCATCACCGACGGTGAGTCGGTGTTCCGGGAGCTTGAGGAAGCCGAGGTGGCAGGCGCACTGGCCGGGCGCAACGGAGTGCTGGCATTGGGCGGCGGGGCGGTGCTGTCGGAGCGAACGCGGAGGAGGATTCACGGGCGACGCGTGGTGTTCCTGTCGGTCGGGATGGCCGAAGGGGTGCGCCGCACGGGATTGTCGACCGCCCGCCCGTTGCTTGCCGGAGTGAACCCACGGGCGACGTTCGCCGCCCTGCTCAACGCCCGGTTACCGCTGTACCGGGAGGTCGCCACTGTCGAGGTGGCGACCGACGGCCGCCATCCG
This sequence comes from Actinomycetota bacterium, assembly GCA_030854185.1. Classification (GTDB taxonomy): domain Bacteria; phylum Actinomycetota; class Actinomycetes; order Mycobacteriales; family Pseudonocardiaceae. Next base: position 12,913 of record JALYTS010000004.1, read on the forward strand.
GACGAGGTCACCGATCATGTGCTGGACGGTATCGGAGCTGTCGGGGGTACTCGCTAGGCCGTAGTTTTCGACAGTTTCTTCGACCACAGAGGAGCGCCGATGAGAGAGGCCGGCGAGCCGGGCCAGGCTGGTGGTACTGAGCCGCAGCGGATTCGAGTCGCGACGGCGCAGCCCTACGACGTCATCATCGGCCGGTATCTGCGGGCTGAGCTGCTCGACGCAGTGGGCAGCGGCGCCGTGGCGATCGTGCACCAGCCGACCCTGCGCGAGGGCGCCGAGGCACTGCGCACTGTGCTGGAGCACCTTGGCTCACAGGCTTACCGCATCGAGGTGCCCGACGCCGAGGATGGCAAGAAGCTGGCGGTGGCGGGGTTCTGCTGGGATGTGCTCGGGCAGGTGGGTTTGGACCGCACCGGCACCGTGATCGGCTTCGGCGGTGGGGCGGTGACCGATCTTGCCGGGTTCGTCGCCGCCAACTGGCTGCGCGGGGTCCGGGTGGTGCAGGTTCCTACCACGTTACTGGCGATGGTGGATGCCGCGGTGGGCGGCAAGACCGGCATCAATACCGACGCGGGCAAGAACCTGGTCGGTGCGTTCCATGAGCCTGCCGCGGTGTTGGTGGACCTGGTAGCCCTCGCGACGCTGCCGCGAGCCGAGCTGGTCGCCGGGATGGCTGAAGTGGTCAAGGCCGGATTCATCGCCGATCCGGTGATCCTGGAGCTGATCGAGGAGGATCCCACCACCGCATTGGATGCATCAGGGCCGGTACTGGCGGACCTGGTCCGTCGCGCGATCCAGGTCAAGGCGGACGTGGTGGCTGCTGACCTGAGGGAATCTCATTTGCGTGAGGTGCTCAACTACGGGCACACGCTGGCCCACGCGCTGGAGCGCAGGGAGGGTTACCGCTGGCGCCACGGTGCGGCGGTGAGCGTCGGCATGGTCTTCGCGGCCGAGCTGGGCCGGCTCGCCGGACGGCTGGACGACGCGACCGCGCAGCGGCACCGGGCCGTGCTCAGTTCGATCGGGCTGCCCACCGGATATGACTCCGACGCGTTACCGGAGCTACTGGAAGGCATGCGGAACGATAAGAAGGCGCGGTCTGGGGCGTTGCGCTTTGTGGTCCTCGACGGTCTGGCCAAGCCTGGGCGGCTGGAAGATCCGCCTCCTGCGCTGCTCACCGGAGCCTACGCCGCGGTGGCCGGCGAGATGGAGAGCTCGCAGTGAAGGTGCTGGTGCTCAACGGGCCGAACCTGGGCCGACTGGGGAACCGCGAGCCCGACGTCTACGGCACGACGAGTTATGACGACCTGGTGTCGCTGTGTCAGCAAGTCGGAGCGGAGCTGGGGCTGGAAGTGGACGTCCGGCAGACCGACCATGAGGGCGTCATGATCAGCTGGTTGCACGAGGCCGCCGACACCGCGACACCAGTGGTGCTCAATGCCGCGGCGTGGACGCATTACTCGATCGCTATCCGCGACGCCGCCGCGGAGCTGTCGGCGCCATTGGTGGAGGTGCACATCAGCAACGTGCACGCACGCGAGCCGTTCCGGCACCACAGTTACCTATCGGCGGTAGCGTCGGGGGTCATCGTCGGCTTGGGCGTAGCGGGCTATCCGCTCGCCCTGCGCTGGATCGCCGGTCGCGCCGGCACCTGACTGAAACCGCGGCGCGACCCGCTAGCGTCTGTAGTCCATGTCGTACACCCGGCGCCGGGAAGCGCTCCGCGTGCAGCTGCGTCAGTCGGAGCTCGACGCGCTGCTCGTCACCGATTCACTCAACGTCCGCTATCTCACCGGGTTCACCGGCTCCAATGCCGCGCTGCTGGTGCACGCCGAGGGCGACGAGTGCAGCGTGTTCGCCACCGACGGCCGGTACGACACGCAGTCCCAGCGGCAGGTACCGGATCTGCGCAGGGTGATCGACAGGTCCGTCCGTTCGCGGTTGGTCAAGGATGCCACCGAGAACAGGATCGGCCGGCTGGGTTTTGAAAGCCATGTGGTGACCGTCGACGGGCACGCCGCGCTGGCGAAGGTCACCGCAGCCGTCGAGCTGGTCGCCACGTCGCGGCCGGTGGAGGCGCTGCGGTTGATCAAAGACGACGCCGAGGTCGCCGTACTCCGCGCGGCCTGCGCCGCAGCCGACACCGCTCTGGCCGGTTTGCTCGCCGACGGTGGGCTGCGACCGGGCCGCACCGAGCGTGAGGTGGGGCGTGACCTGGAGGCCCGGATGGTGGCGGCGGGCGCTGCCGGTCCGTCGTTCGAGACCATCGTGGCGATCGGCGCGAATTCAGCGGTACCCCACCACCGCCCGACCGACGCCGTACTGTGCCGCGGCGATCTGCTGAAGATGGACTTCGGTGCCCTGGTCGATGGTTACCACTCCGACATGACGCGCACTGTGGTGCTCGGTCAACCAGCCCAGTGGCAGCGGGAGATCTACGAACTGGTCGCCGCGGCGCAGGCGGCAGGTCGCGCCGCCCTGCGGGCTGGGGCGCAGGTCCGTGACGTGGATGCGGCCGCCCGGGACATCATCGCCCAAGCGGGGCATGGCGGGGACTTCGTGCACGGCCTCGGCCACGGCGTCGGCCTGCAGATCCATGAGGCTCCGGCGTTGTCGCAGTGTGGAGTCGGTACACTGGCCGAAGGCATGGCGGTTACCGTCGAGCCGGGTGTTTACCTGGCCGGGCGGGGCGGCGTGCGCATCGAGGACACTCTCGTTGTTTCCGGCGGCGAGCCAGAACTCCTCACCTTGACCACGAAGGATCTCGTGGTCGTGCCCTGCTGACAGTGACTCGCCAACCGTGACTCGCCAACCGTGACTCGCCAACCGTGACCCGCTAACCGTGACCTGATCGAGAACGAAGGGCTGACGTGGCCAGCACCAACGAACTGCAGAACGGGCTTGTGCTCAACCTCGACGGCCAGCTGTGGTCGATCGTGAAATTCCAGCACGTCAAACCGGGCAAAGGTGGCGCTTTCGTCCGGACCACCCTGAAAAACGTGCTATCCGGCAAGGTTGTCGACAAGACCTTCAACGCGGGCACCAAGGTCGAGACCGCCACCGTCGACCGGCGCGATATGACCTATTTGTACGCTGATGGTGCCGATTTCGTGTTCATGGACGGCGACACGTTCGACCAGATCACCGTTCCCGGCAACATCGTCGGAGATGCAGCGAAATACCTGTTGGACAACCAGACCGTGCTGGTCGCCATCCACGAGGGCACCCCCCTGTACATCGAGCTGCCGACCTCGGTGGAGTTGGTGATCTCGCACACCGACCCGGGTCTGCAGGGGGACCGGTCGACCGGTGGCACCAAGCCCGCCACGGTGCAGACCGGCGCAGAGATCCAGGTACCACTGTTCGTCAGCACCGGCGACAAGGTCAAGGTCGACACCCGCGACGGCCGCTACCTCGGCCGCGTCAGTAGCTGACGTGGGCGCCCGCAGCAAGGCCCGCAAACGGGCGGTCGACATCCTCTTCGAAGCCGACCTACGCGGGATGGACCCGGTGGCGCTGCTCGCCGAGCGGATTGGAGCGCCGGAGCTGGCACCGGTCAGCCAGTACACGATCTCGTTGGTGCACGGTGTGGTCGAGCACGCCGACGACATCGATCGGTTGCTCGCCGACCAAGCCCATGGTTGGGCCCTGGCCAGGATGCCTGCGGTCGATCGGGCGGTGCTCCGGTTGGGCGTGTTCGAGCTCTTGTTCTCTACTGAGGTCGACGATGCAGTAGCCATCGACGAGGCCATCGAGCTGGCCAAGTTGCTGTCCACCGATGACTCGCCGCGCTTCGTCAACGGGGTGCTCGGCGCCCTGGCCGCGCTACCGCGCGGTATGTGAGCGGCGATCAGCCGGTCAGGCCTCTTCTTTATCCTTCACCGGACGCGCCTCGGGAGGCAGAACACCCCAGCCGATCAACTGCTCAGTGAGATCGCCCGGCGACATGTCGTAGATGATCGCCAGCGAGCGTAGGTCCTCGGTGCGGATGGACAGCACCTTGCCGTTGTAGTCGCCGCGCTGGCTTTGGATCGTCGCGGCGTAACGGGCCAGCGGACCCACTTTGTCTACCGGGAGCTGCTGCAGGCGCTCCAGGTTAATAACAATCTTGGTGGCCGGCTCGCTGCCGGAGGGTACTCGGCCCTCAGGTAGCAGCTCAGGCACCGGAACCCCGTAGAAGTCGGCGAGCTCGGCGAGCTTTTGCACCGTGACCGCCCGGTCGCCGCGCTCGTAGGAGCCGACCACCACAGCTTTCCAACGGCCCGCCGACTTCTGCTCGACACCGTGCAGCGACAGACCCTGCTGCTGTCGGATGCCGCGCAGTTTAGACCCCAGTGCCTTAGCGTAGTCGCCCATCTGGCCCCTTCTCCTTCTTCAGACCCCGACCAGCCAACGCCTTGGGGTGCCACGCGAAAACCTAAGTGATACGGAGAGTAATGCTGCGCTGAGTAACCCCGCAGGTCAAGCCATTGGGGGTCGAAGACCGCGCAGAGTTACGCACACCACCCGGACGGGGCAGCGCGAGAGCGGCAGCGCCACCTCACGTCCTCGGTGATAATGTCCGATGTGGGTCCGGGCGCCGGTCCGGACCTGACATCCTTTAAAGCCCGTCCAGCGAGGCGGGAAAGGAGGTCCACCGTGTCGTCCCCCTCCGGGGCGGGCGCGGTGGGCGAGGCAGGGCCACCGCGCCAGCGTGAGCTGCTTTCGGCGGCCGAGGTCACGCGCATCGTTGCCCGCATGGCGCATCAGATCATCGAACGCACCGCCCCCGAGCCGGTGGTGCTGGTCGGAATCCCTACTCGCGGTGTCCCGCTGGCGCACCGGCTGGCGGATCGGATCCGTGAGTTCTCCGGCGTGCCGCCGGTGGTGGGCACCCTGGATATCACCCTCTACCGGGACGATCTCCGGCGGCGCCCGACCCGGGCGCTGCAGACTACTGAGCTCCCCGCTGGTGGGCTCGACGATGTGCTCGTCGTCCTGGTCGACGACGTGCTGTACTCCGGCCGGACCGTTGCCGCCGCGTTGGACGCGCTGCGTGAGTACGGCCGGCCCCGGGCGGTGCAACTCGCCGTACTCGTCGACCGCGGCCACCGTGAACTGCCGCTTCGTGCCGATTACGTGGGCAAGAACCTGCCGACCTCCCGCGACGAGGAGGTCGGTGTGCTGCTCGTCGAGACGGACGGCGCTGATGCCGTCGTGATCCGCCGGAGCCAGCGGTGAGGCATCTGTTGAGCACCACCGATCTACCGCGGGAAGCCGTCACCGCCCTGCTGGACACCGCGGAGGCACTCAAGAAGTCACTGCTGGGGCGGGAGGTGCCCAAGTTACCCACGCTGCGCGGGCGGACCGTGGTCACCTTGTTCTACGAGAGCTCCACCCGCACCCGAGCGTCCTTCGAGATAGCCGGCAAGTGGATGAGCGCCGACGTGGTCAACATCTCGACCGGCGGTTCCTCGGTGACTAAGGGGGAGTCGCTGCGCGATACTGCCCTCACCCTGGCCGCGATGGGCGCGGACTGCGTGGTGATCCGACATCCTGCCGCGGGCGCCGCGCACCGTCTCGCCGGCTGGGTGCCCACGCACGTGGTCAACGCCGGTGACGGCAGCCATCAGCACCCCACCCAGGCACTGCTTGACGCCGCTACACTGCGTGATCGATTAGGCACCCTGAATGGGCGGACCGTCACCATCGTAGGCGATGTGTTGCACAGCAGGGTCGCCCGCTCGAACATCGAACTATTGATCACGCTAGGTGCCCGGATCCACCTCGTCGCCCCCCCCACCCTGCTTCCCTGGGGTGTTGAGAGCTGGGGCGTAGGAGAACACCGCGGCTGGCCGGTCACGGTCGGGCATGACCTCGATGCCGCGCTACCTGGCACCGACGCGGTGATGATGCTGCGGGTCCAGGCCGAGCGAATGCGCGGCCAATTCTTTCCCTCCGCCCGGGAGTACTCAATCAGCTACGGGCTCACCGAGGCGCGTCTGGGGCTGCTGCCCCCGCACGCTGTTGTTCTACATCCGGGACCGATGCTGCGCGGTATGGAGATCGCGCACTCGGTGGCCGACTCCCCTCGAGCCGCGATCACCGAACAGGTTCGCAACGGGGTGCACGTGCGGATGGCAGTGCTCTACCACCTCCTTGCAGCCCAGGAGGAGGTCGAATGAGGCGGCCGCTCATTCTTCGCGGGATCCGGCCCTACGGCGCGGGCGACCCGGTGGATCTGCTGGTTCGCGACGGGATGATCGCCGAGCTGGGCCCCCGACTGGACGGAGCCGGGGCCGAGAGCGTCGACGGCGAGGGTTTGGTCGCGCTGCCCGGCCTGGTCGACCTGCATGCGCACCTGCGTGAGCCTGGCCGCGAGGACGCCGAGACGATCGCCACTGGCTCGGCAGCCGCGGCACTGGGTGGCTACACCGCGGTATTCGCGATGGCCAACACCGACCCGGTAGCCGATACCGCGGTGGTCGTTGAGCATGTGTACCGGCGCGGCCGTGACGTTGGCCTGATCGACGTGCACCCGGTCGGCGCCGTCACCGCCGGCCTGCGTGGTGAGCGGCTCGCCGAGCTGGGTGCCATGGCCGCGTCCGCCGCCGCAGTGCGGGTGTTCTCCGACGACGGGGTGTGCGTGCACGACTCGCTGCTGATGCGCCGTGCCCTGGAGTACGTTCGTGGGTTGGGCGGTGTGATCGCCCAGCATGCCGAGGATCCCCGTCTCACCGCCGGCGCCCAGGCGAACGAGGGGAAGATCGCCGCCCGGCTGGGACTGGCCGGCTGGCCCGCCGCCGCGGAGGAGTCGATCGTGGCACGGGACTGCCTGCTCGCCAGAGACGCCGCGGCGGCGTTGCATGTCTGCCATGTGTCCACCGCAGGCACGGTGGAGGTGCTGCGGTGGGCCAAGGAACGCGGCATCCGGGTGACCGCCGAAGTCACCCCGCACCACTTGCTGCTCACCGACGAACGGCTGGCCGGCTACGACCCGGTCAACAAGGTCAACCCACCGCTGCGCACCGCTGCAGACACGGCGGCGGTGCGCGCCGCGCTGGCCGACGGGATCGTGGACTGCGTGGCCACCGACCATGCCCCGCACGCACCCCAGGACAAGGACTGCGAGTGGTCCGCGGCCCGGCCCGGGATGCTGGGACTGCAGACCGCGCTGTCGGTGGTGGTGGCCACCATGGTGCGCCCCGGCCTGCTTGACTGGCGGGGGGTGGCCCGGGTGATGAGCGAGCGTCCGGCCCGCATCGGTGGGGCGACGGAGCAGGGCCGACCCATCGCGGTGGGACAGCCGGCGACGCTGATCCTGGTAGACCCGGACGCCACCTGGACGGTGCGCGGCGCCCAGCTGGCCAGCCTCGCCCACAACACGGCCTTTGAGGGAATGGAGCTGCCGGGGCGGGTGCTGGTCACCATGCTCCGCGGCGAAGTCACCGCGCAGGACGGGAAGGTGCTCTGTTGATCAGAACAACGGCGGTGACCAGTACCACGGTGGTGCCGCGCGGGCTGGCGCTGCTGGTGCTGGAGGACGGCACAATCGTGCGCGGCGAAACCTACGGCGCGGTGGGCCAGACGCTGGGTGAGGCGGTATTCGCCACCGGCATGACCGGATACCAGGAGACGCTCACCGATCCGTCCTACCGCCGTCAGATCGTGGTGCAGACCGCGCCGCACATCGGCAACACCGGCTGGAACGACGAAGACGACGAGTCGCGCCGGATCTGGGTGGCGGGCTACGTGGTGCGCGAGCCGGCTCGGGTGCCGTCCAGCTGGCGCTCGTTGCGGCCGCTGGGCGAAGAGCTGTCCGGTCAGGGCGTCGTGGGGATCTCCAGGGTGGACACCCGCGCCCTGACTCGCCGGCTTCGCGAGCACGGCTCGATGCGGGCCGGGATCTTCTCCGGTGACGCGCTGGTCGACTCGAGGCGGCTGGTGGCGCGGGTGCTGGCCAGCCCGTCGATGGCCGGCGCTGACCTGGTCGGCGAAGTCACCACGACCGAGCCCTACATCGTGCGCGCCGAGGTCGAGCCGCGGTTCCGGGTCGTGGCGCTGGATTTGGGGATCAAGTTCAACACGCCGCGGATGCTGGCCGCGTTGGGGATCGAGACGCACGTACTGCCGGCCACCGCCACCCTGGAGCAGGTGCTGGAATGCGCACCCGACGGGGTATTCCTCTCCAACGGCCCGGGGGATCCCGCCACCGCGGACCACGCGGTTTCGCTGACCCGCGAAGTGCTGGCGCGGCGGGTGCCGCTGTTCGGGATCTGCTTCGGTAACCAGATTCTCGGTCGGGCGCTGGGGCGGGGCACCTACAAGATGCGCTACGGGCACCGCGGCATCAACGTCCCGGTTGTCGAGCACGCCACCGGGCGGGTGGCGATCACCTCGCAGAACCACGGTTTCGCCGTGACGGGCGAGCCGGGCGAGCGCTTCGACTCCGACTTCGGCACCGCGGTAGTCAGCCACTCCTGCCCCAACGACAACACCGTAGAAGGCATCACCTGCTTGGAAACCCCAGCCTTCAGCGTCCAGTACCACCCCGAAGCAGCCGCGGGCCCCCACGACGCCGCATACCTGTTCGACCGCTTCTGCCAACTGATGTCTCGCAACCGCGGTTCCCGAAATCCGGATTCGAAGCCGCATAGCGCTCGAGGGGGTGCCGGCTGATGGGACGCAGGACGGATATCTCGCATGTGCTGGTGATCGGATCCGGGCCGATCGTGATCGGGCAAGCGTGTGAGTTCGACTACTCGGGCACTCAAGCGTGCCGCGTGTTGCGTGCGGAGGGGCTGCGGGTCAGCCTGGTGAACTCCAACCCCGCGACGATCATGACTGATCCGGAGTTCGCCGATGCGACCTACATCGAGCCGATCACCCCGGAGTTCGTGGAGAAGGTGATCGCCGCTGAGCTGGCTGCCGGGTTTCCGGTGACTGCCGTGCTGGCCACCCTGGGCGGGCAGACCGCGCTGAACACCGCGGTCGCCCTGCACGAGCGCGGAGTGCTGGCGCGCTACGGCGTCGAGCTGATCGGTGCCGATATCGAGGCCATCCAGCGCGGCGAGGACCGGTTGAAGTTCAAGGACGTGGTGCATGCGGTGGGTGCCGAAGTGCCGCGCAGCGCCGTCTGCGGCTCGTTGGAACAGATCCGCGAGGCAGCCGGCGAGCTTGGCCTGCCGGTGGTGATCCGGCCCTCGTACACCATGGGCGGGCTCGGCTCCGGGATGGCGCACACCCCGGCTGAGCTCGAAAGACTTGGTACTGCGGGCCTGGCCGAGAGCCCCGTGCACCAGGTGCTCATCGAGGCGAGCGTGCTGGGTTGGAAGGAATACGAGCTCGAGCTGATGCGCGATCATCGGGACAACGTGGTGGTGGTGTGCTCGATCGAGAACATCGACCCGATGGGCGTGCACACCGGGGACTCGGTGACCGTGGCGCCGGCGATGACGCTGACCGACCGCGAGTACCAGCACATGCGCGACGTCGGCATCGCGGTGCTCCGCGAGGTCGGGGTGGACACCGGTGGCTGCAACATCCAGTTCGCGGTGCATCCTCGCACCGGCCGTCTGGTCGTGATCGAGATGAACCCTCGAGTGTCTCGCTCGTCCGCGCTGGCGTCGAAGGCTACCGGTTTCCCCATCGCCAAGATCGCCGCGAAGCTCGCGATCGGGTACACCCTCGATGAGATCACCAACGACATCACCGGCGAGACCCCTGCCAGCTTCGAGCCCACCCTGGACTACGTGGTGGTCAAGGTGCCCCGGTTCGCTTTCGAGAAGTTCCCCGGCGCCGACCCCACCCTCACCACCACGATGAAGTCGGTCGGTGAGGGGATGGCGCTGGGCCGTTCGTTCCCCGAGGCGCTGGGCAAGGCACTGCGCTCGATGGAAACCTCGGCCGCCGGGTTCTGGACCAGGCCTGATCCGCCCGACGCCACCGTGGACTCGGAGCTGGCAGCGTTGCGAATCCCGCATGACGGCCGGCTCTACGCCGCTGAGCGGGCGCTTCGGCTGGGCGCGACGGTGACTCAGGTCGCAGCGGCTTGCGGTATCGATCCGTGGTTCATCGACCAGATCGCCGGCCTGGTGGAGTTGCGAGCCGAACTCGTTGCTGCCCAGGCACTAGACGAGCCGCTGCTGCGGCGCGCCAAAGGTGCTGGCATCTCCGACCAACAGCTCGCCGCGCTGCGGGGTGAACTCACCGAGCCAGACGTCGCCGCGCTGCGGCACCGTCTGGGTGTCCGGCCGGTCTACAAGACCGTGGATACCTGCGCAGCCGAGTTCGCCGCCCGCACCCCGTACCACTACTCCACCTACGAGAGCGATCCGCAGGCCGAGACCGAGGTCCGCGAACAGCGCGAACGACCAAAGGTGATCATCTTGGGTTCCGGACCGAACCGGATCGGCCAGGGCATCGAGTTCGACTACTCCTGCGTGCACGCCGCGATGGCGCTGAGAGCTGCCCCGGATAACGAGGGTCGCGGCTACGAGACCGTGATGATCAACTGTAACCCGGAGACCGTGTCCACCGACTACGACACCGCGGATCGGCTCTACTTCGAGCCGCTGACCTTCGAAGACGTCATGGAGGTGGTGCACGCCGAGCGGGCTTCGGGCACCGTGGCGGGCGTGATCGTGCAGCTGGGCGGGCAGACCCCGCTGGGTCTGGCGCAGCGGCTTGCTGATGCGGGTGTCCCTGTGGTCGGTACGTCTCCGGCGGCGATTCATCTCGCCGAGGACCGTGGATCGTTCGGCGCGGTGCTGGAGCGCGCCGGGTTGCCCGCCCCAGCCTTCGGCACCGCCACGTCGTTCGCGGAGGCCCGCAAGATCGCCGACGAGATCGGCTACCCGGTGCTCGTGCGCCCCTCCTATGTGCTCGGCGGCCGCGGCATGGAGATCGTCTACGACGAGCAGACCCTGGCCGGCTACATCGCCAGGGCCACCGAGATCACTCCCGACCACCCGGTCCTGGTGGACCGCTTTCTCGACGACGCCATCGAGATCGACGTCGACGCGCTGTGCGACGGCGCCGAGGTCTACCTGGGTGGGATCATGGAGCACATCGAGGAGGCCGGGGTGCACTCCGGCGACTCCGCTTGCGTGTTGCCGCCGATCACGCTGGGGGAGTCCGACCTGGCTGCGGTGCGCGCCTCGACCGAGGCGATCGCCCGCGAGATCGGCGTGCTCGGCCTGCTCAACGTGCAGTACGCCCTCAAGGGCGACGTGCTCTACGTGCTGGAGGCCAACCCGCGGGCCAGTCGCACCGCACCGTTCGTCTCCAAGGCCACCGCTGTGCCGCTGGCCAAGGCCGCCGCTCGGATCATGCTCGGCGCCAGTATCGCGCAGCTGCGGGCCGAGGGCTTACTACAGCCATACGGCGACGGTGGAGATCTTCCGACTGACGCTCCGGTGGCGGTCAAGGAGGCAGTGCTGCCCTTCCACCGGTTCCGCACGCCGGAGGGTCATGGGGTGGACTCGCTGCTGGGACCGGAGATGAAGTCGACCGGCGAAGTCATGGGCATCGATGTCGCGTTCGGCCAGGCCTTCGCGAAATCGCAGGCCGGAGCCTACGGGTCGCTGCCGACGTCGGGTCGGGTGTTCGTGTCGGTGGCCAATCGGGACAAAAGGGCCATGGTGTTTCCGGCAGCGCGGCTGGCCGATCTCGGTTTTGAAGTCCTCGCCACCCGGGGAACGGCGAACACGCTGCGCCGCAACGGAATCCAATGCACCGTGGTGCGCAAGCACTTCGAAGGACCGGACAACATCGTCGACCTGATCAACGCAGGGGAGGTCGATATGATCATCAACACCCCCTACGGCAACCCGGGACCCCGGGTGGACGGTTACGAGATCCGCACCGCCGCGGTGTCTCGGTCCATCCCGTGCATCACCACGATGCAGGGCGCCGCGGCAGCCGTCCAAGGCATCGAAGCCCTCATCCGGAACGACATCACCGTCCGCCCCCTCCAGTCCCTGCACGCCGCCCTCCGCGACCGCTCCACCAATCCGCATTCAGCGGGCTCAGCGGGGCTATCCGGTGGCTAATAACCCCGCTGAGCCCCCCGGAAGGCTCACTGAATGCGGGTTCGGGGTGCGGTTGAGCGCCGCTGTGGGTGTGCGGGGGCCGTTGTGTGCGGGGATCGATCCGCATCCCGGGTTGCTGGAGCAGTGGGGATTGGGCGACGACGTGCGGGGGTTGGAACGGTTCGCGCTGGGTGCGGTCGAGGCGCTCGCGCCGGAAATGGCGCTGGTCAAGCCGCAGTCGGCGTTCTTCGAGCGGCACGGGTCGCGGGGTATCGCGGTGTTGGAGCGGGTACTGGTGGCGGCCCGGGATGCGGGCGCGTTGGTGCTGCTCGACGTCAAGCGCGGTGACATCGGCTCCACCATGGCCGCGTATGCCGCCGCCTACCTGAGCGACGGCGCGCCGCTGGCGGCCGATGCGATCACTGTCTCGCCCTACCTCGGCATCGGTGCGCTGGATCCGGCGTTCGATCTGGCCGGTCAGACCGGCCGCGGAGTGTTCGTGTTGGCGCTGACCTCCAACCCTGAGGGTGCCCAGGTGCAGGCCGCGGTCACCGGTGCCGGGGCCACGGTCGCGCAGTCCGTGATCGACGCGGTCGTCGCCCGAAACGCCGGCCGGCGTCCCAGCGGCGACGTCGGTGTGGTGGTGGGTGCCACCGCGCCGGTCGGGACGGTGCGGCTGGACGCCCTCAATGGCCCGATCTTGGCGCCCGGGATAGGCGCGCAGGGCGCCCGCATGGCTGACTTGCCGCAGATCTTCGGTGCAGCAAGTCGCCACGTCGTGGTGTCGACATCACGTGACCTGCTGCGGCATGGGCCGCAGCCGGCGGCGCTGCGACACGCCGCTCGGCGAATCGCCGACCAGGCTGGCGCCTTGCTCCATCCACCGACCGGACAGCTCGGCGGTGGTACCCCGGGTTAAGCGGCTGGTCGGTTGGGGGATACGGTCGCCGCACTAATCAGGAACATCCCTAAGCACCAGCAATCGACGGAGGAGATCGTGGCCCTTCCCCAGCTGACCGAGGAGCAGCGGGCCGCTGCATTGGAGAAGGCGGCTGCTGCCCGACGTGCCAGGGCCGAGCTCAAGGAGCGCCTCAAGCGCGGCGGGACCAACCTTCAAGAAGTCCTGGCCAAGTCCGACAGTGACGACATCCTGGGCAAGATGAAGGTTTCGGCGTTGCTCGAGGCCTTGCCGGGCGTGGGCAAGGTCCGCGCCCAGCAGATCATGGAGCGGTTGGAAATCGCCACTAGTCGGCGGCTGCGCGGGCTCGGCGACCGTCAACGCAAGGCGCTGCTCAGCGAGTTCGGCCCCCAATAGCAACTCCAGAATAGTCACGAGCGTAATCACCGAAAGTAATCACCATTTCAGGGTGGTTAAGCCAGGGTGGTTAAGCACAGTGGCCATTCAGACACAGTGACCGTACCGTGACGGTACGTGAGCCGGGGCCCGGTGCGGTCGTCCGGCCCCGGCTCACTGTCGTCTCGGGTCCCTCCGGGGTCGGCAAATCCAGCGTGGTTGCCGAGGTAGTGCGGTTCTGGCCGCAGCTTTTCGTCAGCGTCTCGATGACCACCCGCGCCCCCCGTGGCGGGGAACGACCTGATGAGCACTACCACTACGTGGATCGGGCCATATTCGCCCGCATGATCGAGCGCGGCGAATTTCTTGAATACGCCGAGTACGCAGGCAACTTCTACGGCACTCCTGTCGCGCCGCTCCGTGCGGCGCTGGCCATCGGGCGGTCGACGTTGCTGGAGATCGAGGTGCAGGGTGCCCGGCAGGTCCGGGCCGCCATGCCGGAGGCACTTCTGGTGATGCTCGTGCCGCCGTCCTGGGAGGTGCTGGACGGCCGGTTGTCCGACCGCGGCACGGAAGATCCGGCGGAGCGCGAGTGCCGGTTGCGGGTGGCACGCGCCGAGCTCGACGCCGTGGGAGAATTCGATGCCACGGTTGTCAACGACGACGTGCAGCGCGCCGCGCTGGAGTTGATAAACTTGATGGGTGGCACGGTTGGTCGGATACCTCCGGCTCGACCACGATGACATCTGAAGGCATCTGGAGACAGTGAGTGAGCATCCCCACCGAACTGGGCGCGCTGGGCGCGTCATTGGCTAACGCCCCTGAGGGCATCACCAACCCCCCCATCGACGACCTGTTGAGCAAGGTCAGCTCGAAGTACGCCTTGGTGATCTTCGCGGCTAAGCGGGCTCGTCAGATCAACGACTACTACGCCCAACTCGGAGAGGGCCTGCTGGAGTACGTCGGGCCGCTGGTCGAGCCAGGGCCGCGGGAGAAGCCACTGTCGATCGCGCTGCGCGAGATCCACGCCGGACTGCTCGAGCACACCGAGGGTCAGTGACCCCAGCCGGGCCCGTCCGGCCGGACCCACCCCGGCGGATCGTGCTCGGCGTCGGGGGCGGCATCGCCGCCTACAAGGTATGTGAGGTGCTCCGCCGGCTGACCGAGGCGGGGCACCAGGTCCGGGTCGTTCCCACCGAGGCCGCCCTGAGCTTCGTTGGAGCCGCGACCTGGGAAGCGTTGTCCGGGTTACCGGCGCACCACGACCTGTTCGCCGAGGTGCCTGAGGTGCCCCACGTGCGGCTGGGCCAGACTGCGGATCTGGTCCTGGTCGCACCGGCCACTGCGGATCTGCTGGCTCGCGCCGCTCATGGCCGGGCCGACGATCTGCTCTGCGCCACCCTGCTCACCGCCCGTTGCCCGGTTCTGTTGATCCCGGCGATGCATACCGAGATGTGGGACCACCCCGCGACTGTGCACAACGTCGCGGTGCTTCGCTCCCGCGGAACTGTCGTCGCCCAACCAGCGTCCGGTCGGCTCACCGGTGCCGACTCGGGTGCCGGACGGCTGCCGGACCCCGCCGAGATCGTCGACCTGGCCACCCTGCTGTTGCGCCGCGCGGACGCGCTGCCACGGGATCTCACCGGCCGGCGTGTGGTGATCTCTGCGGGGGGAACTCACGAGCCGCTGGACCCGGTGCGTTACCTGGGTAACCGGTCCTCCGGGCGGCAGGGCTACGCACTGGCCCGAGTGGCGGCGCAGCGCGGCGCCCAGGTGACGTTGGTCGCGGCGCACACGGCTGACCTGGCCGAGCCGGCCGGGGTCGACCTGGTGCGGGTTGGCACTGCGCGGGAGATGCGGGAGGCGATGCTCAAGGCGGCACCCCAGGCTGAGGTGGTCGTGATGGCAGCCGCGGTGGCCGACTTCAGTCCGGCCCACCCCTCTTCGGACAAGATCAAAAAAACAGGGTCGGACCCGGCGCCGGTGTCGCTGGTCCGCAACCCGGACATCCTGCTCGAGCTGGTCCGATGCCGCCTAGTGGGGCAGGTGGTGGTCGGCTTCGCCGCCGAGACCGGTGACTCCGAGCGCGATGTGCTGACTTACGGTCGGGCCAAACTCGCCCACAAGGGCTGCGACCTGCTGGTGGTCAACGCGGTCGACCGGGGCGGAGCGTTCGAGGTCGATCACAACACCGGCTGGCTGCTCGGCCGCGACGGCGTGGAGACCGAGCTACCCGAGGGCCCCAAGAGTCTGCTCGCCTCCTACGTCTGGGACGCGGTCGCCGCTCGGTCGACCCGGTGACGGGCTGAGAATCGGAGATTCGCCGCGGCTTGAACCTCATCTGACGCCGACGGGGCGTTCTGGTAGACCCGCCAGGTGAGTGTCGTCCGATCCCGCCGCGGGCAGTGCAGCCCGGCTGCCGCGCTGCCCGTTGCGCAGGTGTGCGTGGACACTCCGCTGGCCCACCTCGACCGCCCCTTCGACTACCTCGTACCCGCTGAGCTCGACGAGACGGCGGCGCCCGGCGTGCGGGTGCGGGTGCGCTTCGCCGGCCGGCTGGTGGATGGCTGGCTGCTGGCCCGGGTCGAGCGATCTGATCACCCGGGTCAGCTGGCCTGGCTCGACCGGGTGGTGTCCGCCGAGCCAGTGCTGAGCCCCCAGGTCGCGGCGCTCGCCCGGGCGGTGGCCGATCGATGCGCCGGCACCATGAGTGACGTGCTGCGGTTGGCGGTGCCACCGCGGCATGCCCGCACCGAGGCCGAACCGAGCGCAGCTCGCGCAGCCCCGCCGCCGCGGCCTGAAGCGGGTGGTTGGGAGCGATATCCTCGCGGTCCGGCCTTCTTGGACGCGCTGCACCAGGGGCGGGCGGCGCACGCCTGCTGGCAGGGACTGCCGGGGGAGGACTGGGCTGCCCGGCTTGCCGAGGCCGCGGTCACCGTCGCCGCCGCCGGTCGGGGCGCATTGCTGGTTCTACCAGACCACCGGGACACCGCACTGGTGCACGCAGCGGTGTCGGCGCTGGCCGGGTCCGACGCCGTGGTCACGCTCGCTGCCGAGTCCGGGCCCGCTCAGCGTTACCGTCGGTGGCTCGCGGTGCGCCGGGGCGCCGTACGCATCGTGGTCGGCACCCGCGCCGCGGCCTTCGCCCCGGTCGTGAACCTAGGGTTGATGGTGCTCTGGGACGACGGCGACGATCTGCATGCCGAACCGCGGGCTCCCTACCCGCACAGCCGGCTGGTGCTCGGTCAGCGCGCGGTGCTCGAGGGGGGGGCGCTGCTGGTGGCCGGTTACGCCCGAACCGCGGAGACGCAGCTGTCGATCGAGACGGGATGGGCGCACGAGATCGTCGCCGTCCGTGACACGGTACGGGCCGCAGCGCCACGGGTCACCGCGATCGGGGAGGACGACACCCAGCTGGCCCGCGACCCGGCCGCCCGCGCGGCGCGGCTGCCCGCAGTGGCCTTTGAAGCGGCTCGCGCGGCGCTGAGCCGCGATCAGCCGGTTCTCGTGCAGGTACCGCGTCGCGGCTACGTTCCCGCGCTGGCCTGCCAGCAGTGTCGGGCCACGGCCCGCTGCCGGCGTTGCGCAGGCCCGCTGGCGCTGCTCACGGCAGGTCCGGCCACCTGCCGGTGGTGCGGCACCATCGAGGCCGGTTACCGGTGCCCAGGCTGTGGCAGCGGCCGGCTCCGAGCGACGGTGATCGGGGCCCGCCGCACCGCGGAGGAACTCGGCCGTGCCTTCCCCGGCGTGCCCCTGCGTCGCTCCGGCGGAGGGGAGGTGCTGCGCGAGATCCCGCCGGGACCATCGCTGGTGATCGCTACCCCGGGGGCGGAGCCGCTGGCCTTGTACGGGGCGGCGTTGTTGCTCGATGCCGCTGCGATGCTGGCCCGACCCGATCTGCGCGCGGCGGAGGAGGCGCTGCGGCGGTGGATGGCCGCTGCGGCGATGGTGGAGCCGGCGGCCGACGGTGGCCGGGTGGTGGTGGTCGCGGAGTCGTCGCTCGCGGCAGTGCAGGCGCTGGTCCGGTGGGATCCGGCCGGCCACGCCCGGGCCGAGCTGGCTGCGCGCGCGGAGCTCGGCTTCCCGCCGGCGACGCGGATGGCTGCGTTGGACGGCGCGCCAGCCACTCTGGCAGAGGCCGGTGAGACGCTGGACATGCCGCCCCAGGCCGCGCTGCTCGGTCCGGTGCCCGCCCCGGGCGATCACGAGGGCGAGCGGGAACGGCTGCTGGTCCGCGTCCCCCGCTCCGAAGGGTTGGCCCTGGCCAGCGCGCTGGCTGCGCTGCAAGCCCGGCGCAGCGCGCGCAAGCTACCCGACCCGTTGCGGGTCCAACTCGACCCGCAGGAGCTGGGCTAGCCCCGCACAGTGTTGCCGCGCCGCTCGGGCGTCACGGTGGCTGTGAGTTCGCCGGCGTCGATGGCGGCGAGCCGGATCAAGTTCGCGCTCACCGCCCCCACGATCGGCGCCGCCAATCGCATCGGCGGGCGGACACTGTCCGTGACCGACCTGGACTGGATCGCCGGCAGGGGACCGGCAGGGGACCGGCAGTCGAGGGACCTGCCGAAGCCCTGCTCATGGCCATCGCCGGCCGCCTCGCCGCCTGATCACGGCCTCGGCGTGCGATCTCCGGGAACCCGCAGCCACGTCGCTACTGACTGACACGACCAGTCGGGGCTCGCGCGCCGCCGGGGCGGCTCCACCAAGTCGGTCTCGCAGACCGGAGTGATCGCGCCCGGGACTCCGGGGCATACTGCGCGGGTGCTTGCCCAACCCGTCCGGCTGCGCCCGCACCCGCTGCTCGGCAAGGTGCGCTGAGCAGTGCGGCTCGTCTTTGCTGGCACGCCCGTGGTGGCGGTGCGCTCGTTGCAGGCGTTGTTGGACTCCGAGCGGCACGACGTCGTCGCGGTGGTGACCAGGCCGGATGCGCCGGCCGGACGCGGCCGGCGGCCGACCCGTTCTCCGGTGGGCGCGCTGGCCGCCGCCGCCGCGCTGGAGGTGCTCACCCCGCGCCGTCCGTCGGAACCGGATTTCCTGGCCCGGCTGTCCGCGCTGGCCCCGGATTGTTGCCCGGTCGTCGGCTACGGCGCACTCGTTCCGCGGGCGGCGCTGCACATCCCCCGGCATGGCTGGGTGAACCTGCACTTCTCACTGCTCCCAGCCTGGCGTGGGGCGGCTCCGGTGCAGGCCGCGATCCGGCACGGGGACAAGATCACTGGCGCATCGACCTTCGCGTTGGAGGTGGGGCTGGATACCGGCCCGGTGTATGGCACGGTCACCGAGGTGATCCGTCCCGAGGACACCGCAGGGGAGCTGCTATCCCGGTTGGCTTACTCCGGAGCAGCCCTGCTGGTGGCCACCTTGGACGGGATCGCAGACGGGACTATTCGCCCGGTGCCCCAGCCAGCCGATGGCGTCTCACACGCACCGAAGCTCACTGCCCAAGACGGGCACGTGGACTTCAGCGCTCCGGCTTTCGCCGTGCATCGCCAGGTGCGCGCAGTCACGCCAACCCCGGGAGCCTGGACTCGATTCAGGGACCAACGCATCGGCCTTGGTCCAGTGCGGGTGGCCGACGTTCGCGACGTCGATGGGCTCTCCCGTGGCGAGCTGCACGTGGCCAAACGAGAGGTGCTCGTTGGCACGGCCACCGGTGCGGTGCGGCTGGGCGACGTCACCGCGCCCGGCAAACGAGCGATGCCCGCGCCCGACTGGGCCCGCGGTGTCCGGCCCGAGCGTGGGGAGCGGTTCGAGTGACGCCCAACGTCGTGGTACTGCTGTGACCGTGCCCCGCAAGCCGTCCCGACCGCGCCGCCCCGGGCCCCCTCGGGGGCGCTCCGGGCCGCAGCGGCCACCGATGGACGATCCGCCTAGGCAGGCGGCGTTGGACGCTCTAGCTGCGGTGCGCGAGCGTGACGCCTACGCCAACCTGGTGTTGCCCGGCCTGTTGCGGCAGCGCGGGATCAACGGTCGGGACGCCGCGCTGGCCACCGAGCTGTGCTATGGAACATGCCGCGCGCAGGGTCTGCTGGATGCGGTGCTGCAGTCCTGCGCGGACCGCCCACTCTCGGAGGTCGACGGCGAGCTGCTGGATGCCCTGCGACTGGGCAGCTACCAGTTGCTGCGGACTCGGATTCCGCCACATGCCGCGGTCGCCACCACTGTGGACCTGGTCAGAGCCGGTCGTGGCAGTGCCGCGGCCGGCTTCGTCAACGCGGTGCTGCGCCGGGTCGGTGAGCACGACGAGGAAGGCTGGGTACTGGAGGTAGCGCCGGCCGCTGACGAGGACCCGGTGGGCCACCTAGCGATGGCGCACTCCCATCCCCGGTGGATCGCGCAGGCCTTCGCCGACGCCCTCGGGGGTGGCTTGGACGAGCTCGCCGAAGCGCTGGCTGCCGACGACACGCGCCCATTGGTGCACCTCGCCGCGCGCCCCGGACAGATCAGCGCCGTCGAGCTGGCCGAGCTGACCGGTGGCCGGGTTGCCCCGTACTCGCCTTGCGGGGTGCATCTGGCCGAGGGCGGTGACCCGGGCGAGCTGACCTCGGTACGCGATCACCTGGCCCAAGTGCAGGATGAGGGCAGCCAGCTCGTCACCCTCGCGTTGGCGTCGGTGCCGCTG
>JALYTS010000004.1:32846-86079 GCA_030854185.1 Actinomycetota bacterium
CCGCTGGACGGCACCGACGCCCGCTGGCTGGACCTGTGCGCCGGGCCGGGAGGCAAGGCAGCCCTGCTGGGTTCCCTGGCCGCGACGCGAGGGTCAGTCGTGGATGCCGTGGAGAAGGCCGAGCATCGCGCCCGGTTGGTCCGCCAGGCGTGCACCGGGTTGCCGGTGACGGTTCACCAGGCTGACGGCCGGGACAGCGGACTGCCGGACCGATGTTACGACCGGGTGTTGGTGGACGCGCCATGTACGGGGCTCGGAGCGCTGCGACGCCGCCCGGAGGCGCGCTGGCGTCGCCAGGCTGACGACCTTGCCGGACTGGTCCGGCTGCAGCGGGAACTGCTGATCGCGGCGCTGCGACTGGTCCGCCCGGGCGGCGTGGTGGCCTACGTAACCTGCTCGCCGCACCTGGATGAGACCGTGGGCGTGGTCGCGGACGTGCTGCGGCGCACGGGTACCCCGCAGCTCGACGCCAGGCCGCAGTTTCCCGGTGTCCCTCAGCTCGGCGACGGACCGTACGTGCAGCTCTGGCCACACCGGCACGGCACCGACGCGATCTTCTGCGCACTCCTGCGTCGTTGAGATGCGTCACTCCTTGGCGGCCGTCACGAGGTAGTAGTCGATGAGTCTGCGCTGGTATGCCTTCAGCCAGTTACGGCCCCATCCATCCTTGAACTCGGTCTGCGTTATCCAGGCGTCAAAGCCGCGCCAGACGTGCTCACCGATGCTTTCAACATGCACGTCGACAAAGCCTGCGGTGAGGAGGTCATCTCGAAAGGAGTCGATCGCCGCGACGACGTCGATGCCGTTATCGATGGTCTCGATCAAGCGGCGCAGTTCGTCGGCCGCTGTCGGTTGGGTCATAAAGAATGTTGCGACAGCAAGCCTACCTCCGGATTTGAGCACTCGATGGGCCTCGGACGCGAAGGCGGTCAGGTCTTCGAAATGCTGAGCGGCTTCCACCGAGTAACACTTGTCGAACCTCTCGCCAGCATGAGGAATCTTCAGGGCGGAGCCTCGCTGCAGTATCAAGCGGTCAGGCTGTTGTGCGATCAACTCGGAGTTGACCCTGGTGGCTCGGTCGAGTTGATCCTGCGAGAGATCGATTCCGTAGACGGCACGTGGACCGAATTCTCGAAGCGCGACTACCGTACCTACTGCGATGCCGCACCCGACTTCCAGTACTACGTCGGTCGGGTCGATCTTCAAGCGGCGCAGGGTGGTGCGGTAGAGGTTGGCCTGGCTCTCGGTGCGCTCGCCGATGCTGATGAGTCCAGGTGTGAAATCCTGCCAATACCCGAAGTTGATGTAGTTGCCCGAGAAGATTGACATCGAGCTGAGATCGTCCTCCCCGTACATCGCAGCTCGCCGCGACGCACCGCTGTCACCCGCCATGACTCGCCTCCTCCATCTCAGTCGATCACTTTTGTCGTGAACTCGACACCACGGACTTTTCTGTCGCTTGGGATGTAGGTAGCGTCGCGTTCACGACGGGAAGGGACCCGGTCGGCTGGCCCGGTCGGCGAGGACGAGGGCTCCGGCTGGGCCGGCCAGCGAGCCCAGCGCGGCCGGGACGACGAAGTCGTCGGCGGCATGTTCGGTCAGACCAGGATATCCGGCCAGCGTCTTGGCGAGACTGGCCCGAACCAGCGGAAACAGCCCCGGGAGGCCAGCTACGCCACCGCCGATCACGATCCGCTGCGGTGCGATCGCGTAGACGACATTGCCTAGCCCGGCGGCCAGATAGGCAGCTTCGAGCCGTAGGGCTGCCCGGAGCTCGTCGCCGCCGAGTTGTTCGGCCGGCCGGCCCCAGCGGGCGGTGATGGCCGCGCCCCCCGCCATCCCCTCCAAGCAGTCGCCGTGAAACGGACAGTGGCCCGCGAAGTCATCGCCGGCCTGGCGCGCCACGCTGACGTGCCCTATCTCGGGGTGCCCAAGCCCATGGAGGATCCGGCCCTCGACCACGGCTCCAACGCCGATGCCGGTGCCGACGGTCATGTACACGAATGTGTCCAGACCACGTGCGGCGCCCCAGCTGCCCTCGGCCAGTGCGGCGGCGTTGACGTCGGTGTCCAACCCCACTGGCAGGCCCAGTGCGCTGCGGACTGGTCCGACCATGTCGACGTCGGACCAGTCGGGCTTCGGAGTGGTCCTGATGAACCCATACCGAGGGTGGGATCGGCGCAACTCCAGCGGGCCGAACGAAGCGATGCCGATCGCGGCCAGCGGCCCGCCGGAAGACACCTCGTGTCGGAAGAAAGCGAACACCTCGGCCAGTGTCTCAGTTGGGCGTCTGGTAGGAATACGGGTTTGTGCCACGATGTGGTCGGGATCAGACCCGACAAGGCAGAAAACTTTTGTCCCTCCGACTTCTGCTGCCCCCAACCGCACCGGTTTCACCCACCCGAGCAATTTACGGCCTTGTCCATCGGTGCAGGCGCCATCAGCCAGCCATCGCCGGGCAGTCGGTCTCGGCCGGTGCGAAGGTGAGTACGATCGCCGCTGTTCATGGCTAAATCCGTCCCGGGTTGACGTCAGCTGATTGTGCCACGCGAATGCGGCAGATGGCGGGCGCACTTGAAAACGGCAGCAACTCGCCAAGGTTGCCGGGTATGCTGACCTTCACCTCTAGGTGGTCCTTGAAACGGTAAGGTTCACTGTCGAACATAGGGCCGAATTCTTTTTGTACCCTGCAGAGCAGGGCGCGTACCGTCGATCGTGCCGCGAAGCCGCCATACAAATCCTGCCCTAGTTCCGCGGACGTACGCCCGGCAGGTGTCCAGGCGAGCAGAAAAAAGATCTCGGCGTGTTTTTTTGTCAGGTTGTACTCAGTCGAAGTGCCATCCCCGTGAACTGTCAGCGACCATCGCGTAGGTTGGTGCACGTCGAGTTCCACCCGAGTGGGCGGTGGCGTGTGGTCAGCGCTTGCTGGCCGCCATAGCAGCAAGCCGGTCGAGAACGGCTCGACGACCCAGCATCCACCTAGCCGCGGGTACACGAATGGCTGGTTGGATACCTGTGTGGGCAGTTGCAACACCTGATGCTTAAGTGTGATTCGATGGGACGCGGCCACCCGACCGCGGTGATCGGTGAGCACTGCCGGGGTCTCGAACCGGGACAGGGTCCGCCCGGCAGCCTCGCCCATCGCCCTCAGCTTGAGGTCGTCAGCGTTGCGGGCACGCTCCTCAGCGGACCTCGCGGCAAGTTCTACCATCACTAGCGTGTTGCGGTGCGTCATGCTCGCTAGGGTGGTGGCGTTGAAAACACCGCGCAGGCTTCGATCCCATCCATCGAACAGCGGCGTGGCGGCGCAGGTAAAGCCGTGATGTGAAGCCACGTAGTGCTCGCGGTCGATGCACAGCAGCCCGCCGCCCAGGATGGCGGCAGTACCCGCCGCTGTCGTGCCGACCGCGTCCTCTCGCCAACATGCCCCCTCAATCAGCCCGAACGAGTCCCCCAGATGCAGGGTCTCGGCAGCGCCGAACCGCCATAGGACCCAGCCATCCAAATCGTGCACGGTCGTGAGCTGCCAGCGATCGCCACGTTCAGCGATCATCCGTAGATCTGGGATGAGTCCGGCGAGTCCGGATTCGCGACGACGTCTCTCCAACTGGGCAGCGCTCAGTATCCGTACGCCAGCGCCACGATCTGGGTCAAGGCCCTTCCGCGCCGATCGATAGTGAGACCTTGCGATAGCAAGAACCTGCTCGTTGTCCGCCCGATGCCCCGGCAGCGTGTTCGCGCGCGCTTGCAGAAGTCTCCTCACTTCACGGCGAAGATCCGTCTGTTCGTCAGGCATCGGACCGACCCCCTCGAACGCGGCGGCGCCGTCGGACATCAGGAAGCCATCCGGCACCTACCATGGCAGTGAACACCGCAATCGCAATCGCAATCGCGATCCCGTTCCCGTTCCCGTTCCCGTTCCCGTTCCCGTTCCCGTTCCCGTTCCCGTTCCCGTTCCCGATCAGCTGCGCATGCCCGCCGCTGGGAAGCAAGTCGATAAAATTGATCACCATCGGGACCAGCCCCCACAGTTGGGAGTTCTTGTCGTCACGATACTTTGCGCCCACCACAACCTCCTCGCTCGCTGTAGTGACCAAAGTGAGGCCTTCACAGTCCGTGGATAAGGGTTGCAGGGCGTTGCACCTGAAGAAGGCCCTCATGCACGCTGGGTGGATCACTGGTGGCTGCGCCGTCGGATTGATCGCGGCAGTGCAGCTCGATCGCCTGGCGCGGCCGATCGGTCAAGGGCACTATCAAGGATAGTGTCGCGGACCGCGGCCGCCGGCGCGGCGGACGAGGAGGTCGGTATGCCCGAAGGACCGTTCGGTTCTGGGTTCAACCCCCTTGAGGACCTCGTGGGCCGGCTGGTCGGCGGTCTTGAGCAGTCCTTTGGCGGTATGACGAAACCGGGCACGTCGACGCAGCGGCTGGACCGTTACGGCCGCGACCTCACAGCTGCAGCCAGAGCCGGCCGCCTCGACCCGGTCATCGGGCGCGAGGACGAGGTCGACCAGGTCCTTGAGGTGCTGTCGCGGCGGACCAAGAACAACCCGGTGCTGATCGGGGACCCCGGCGTCGGCAAGACAGCGATCGTCGAAGGCATCGCTCAGCGGATAGCTGACGGCGCGGTACCGGAACCGCTGCGGAACCGCCGGCTGATCGCGCTGGATCTGCCCGGGATGCTGGCCGGCACCAAGTACCGGGGTGAGTTCGAGGAACGGCTCACCGCGGTGATCGACGAGGTGACTGCCGCCGCCCGGACGGTCGTGCTGTTTCTCGACGAGCTGCACACCGTGATCGGTGCCGGCGCGGGAGCCGAGGGCGGTGCGATGGACGCTGCCAGCATGCTCAAGCCCGCGCTGGCTCGAGGCGACCTGCAGCTGGTCGGAGCCACCACCGCCGACGAGTACCGCCGACACATCGAGCGGGACCCGGCACTCGAACGACGGTTCCAGCCCATCCTGGTCGCCGAATCGAGCGTTGCGGACACGGTGACGATCCTGCGCGGCCTGCGCAAGCGCTACGAGTCACACCACCGCGTCCGCATCACCGACGAGGCCACCGACGCCGCCGCCCGGCTTTCCGACCGGTATCTCACCGACCGGTTCCTCCCAGACAAGGCGATCGACCTGATCGACCGGGCCAGCGCCCGGGTCCGGGGACGAGTTGAGACCCCCCGTGGGGACACCCGGGCGCTCGCGGAGCGCGTCGAGCAGCTGACCCGGGCCAAGGACATCGCGGTTGACGCCGAAGAATACGAGCGGGCCGAGGCGCTGACCCGCGAGCTCGACGTCGCGATCGTGGAGCTGGAGACCGCTCACGCCACCCCGGCCCTTGCGCCGGAGGTCACCGCCGAAGACGTCGCGGAGATCATCGCACGGAGCACCGGCATCCCGGTCGCGCAGCTCACCGAGGTGGAGCGGCACCGGCTGCTCCACCTCGAGGACCAGCTGCGGCAGCGGGTCCTCGGGCAGGACGAGGCGGTCGAGGCGGTCGCGGACGCGGTGCGTGCCAGCCGCGCGGGCCTCAATCATCCGGACCGGCCAGTCGGCTCATTCCTGTTCCTCGGCCCTACCGGCGTAGGCAAGACGGAGCTGGCTCGGGCACTGGCGCAGACGTTGTACGGGTCGCAGGAGCGGCTGATCCGCCTCGACATGAGCGAATTCCAGGAAAAACATACCGTGTCGCGGCTCGTCGGCGCCCCTCCCGGCTATGTCGGCCACGACGAGGCCGGCCAGCTCACCGATGCCGTCCGTCGCACCCCGTACACCGTGGTGCTGCTGGATGAGATCGAGAAGGCGCACGTGGACGTCTCGAACATGCTGCTGCAGGTCTTCGATGCCGGCCGGCTCACCGACTCCCGCGGCCGGACCGCGAACTTCGCCAACACCGTGATCATCATGACCAGCAACCTCGGCGCGGATCAGCTGCTGGCCGCGACCACTACCGGGCGATCAGTCGAGGAGGTGCGGGAGCCTCTGATGGTCACTGTGCGGCGGCACTTCCGGCCGGAGTTCCTCAACAGGATCGACGAGATCGTCCTGTTCCGTGGCCTCGATCGGCCAGGGCTTCGCTCGATCACCAAGCTTCTCCTGGAGCAGACCAGGCAGCGGCTGCATGCGCAGAACATCACCCTGCGCCTCGACGACCACGCGATCGACTGGATAGTCGATCGCGGCTACCAGCCGGAATACGGGGCCCGACCGCTACGCCGAGCCATCGGGCGTGAGTTGGACAAGAAACTGTCCCGAATGCTGCTCACCGAGGAGCTCAGACCAGGTCAGGAAGTCCATGGCAGTGTTGCCGAGGACCGGCTCGAACTCACTGTTGCCGAGTCGCAACCACCGTCGAGCTGACTGCGCGATACCGTGCACCCTGTGCCGCCTGAGCCGATGATCGCGCCGTCTATCTTGTCCGCCGATTTCGCCCGGCTAGCCGACGAGGCCAATGCCGTACCGGGCGCCGACTGGCTGCACGTCGATGTGATGGACGGGCACTTCGTGCCCAACCTCACCCTGGGTCTTCCCATCGTGCAGAGCCTGATGAAGTACACCGATATCCCGATGGACTGCCACCTCATGATCGAGAACCCGGATAGGTGGGCGATCAGCTACGCCGAAGCGGGTTGCTACAACGTCACGGTGCACGCCGAGGCGGCGCAGGACCCGATAAAGCTGGCGAAGGACCTCCGCGCGGCCGGGGCCAAAGCCGGCCTGTCGGTCAAACCCAAGACCCCCCTGGAGCCCTGGGTCGAGGTGCTGCGGCACTACGACACGCTGCTGGTGATGAGCGTGGAGCCCGGCTTCGGCGGGCAGTCGTTCATCCACGAGGTGTTGGACAAGGTGCGCACCGCCCGGCGCCTGGTGGACACCGGGCACCTCACCGTGTTGGTGGAGATCGACGGGGGGATCAACGCCGACACCATCGAGGCCGCCGCGGAGGCAGGGGTGGACTGTTTCGTTGCCGGCTCGGCGGTGTACGGAGCTGACGACCCGGCTCGGGCGATCGAGTCGCTGCGGGCCCAGGCTCGGGCATGCGGCGGCCGGTGAGGGATACCGGCCGGGAGGGATGAGCGGTGTTCACCGGCATCGTCGAGGAACTTGGGGAGCTGGTCAGCCGGGAGGAACGGCCCGACGCGGCGCAATTTGTCGTGCGCGGCCCGCTGACCAGCTCAGATGCTCGTCCCGGTGATTCGATCGCGGTCAATGGCGTCTGCCTGACCGTCGTTGACGTCGACGGCGAGGTGTTCACCGCCGACGTGATCGGCGAGACGCTACGCCGCTCAAGCCTGGGTCCAGCCGCGCTGGGAGACCGGCTGAACCTCGAGCGTGCGGCGAAGCTGGGGCACCGGCTCGGCGGGCACCTGGTGCAGGGTCACGTCGATGGCACCGGAACCGTGTTTTCCCGCACCGCGCCACAGCCGGGAGCGCTCTGGGAACTGGTGCGGATCGGAATGCCCGCAGGCTTGGCCCGGTATGTGGTGGAGAAGGGGTCGATCACGGTGGACGGGGTATCGCTCACGGTGATCGAGGTGGGTACTGAAGATTTCTCCGTAGGGCTGATCCCTACCACTGCGCAGCTGACCACCTTGGGGTTACGACGCCCCGGTGAACTGGTGAACCTTGAGGTTGACGTGATCGCGAAGTATGTCGAGCGATTGGCGCTCGGTTATCTTGGGTCTGACCAACGGTGACCCGATCCCGCGCCATTGGGTTTCGGTGATGAGTTCGGTGCGGCGCGTCGTTGCTTGACTACTGCTAGCGCTTGAATCACTGCCGGATTGTGGCCAGTCCTACTGTCATCGAGTTCGACACAGTGGTTGTCTGCCGCGAACGGGGCAGCCGTCACGTCGAACTCGGCGACAACAGAGCACCGAACATTGTGTATGGGAATCCACGGGACAGGGCTTAGAGCTAGTGGCTGAGAACTGACGACCTGGACCTCTCTGACGCTAGGTGATCGACGGACTGGCGTCACCGGTGCTCGCACACTTGCAGGCCCGCAGGTGTTTTCCGCGTCGAGAGGACCCGCAAGACTTACACAGCGTACATGACCGCGCACCGCGCTTCATCGCATTCCGTAGTCCGCTGGTCCCTACAAGCCAATCCACTAACGGCCAGTGACATAGCAGGATTAGCGCGATGAACAATTGATGTACAGTGCGAACGCCAAGGCGTTGGTAACGGTGGTCCGGTAACATTTCGGTGCAGCAGCCGATTATGCTGCTGTCATGATGTTCACTCCCACTAGCCAACCTGAGTGGGAGACTGGGATACCTCGGCTGCGGTGATTTTCACCGCGCGGTCCCAGGTCCCCCTATGCGCGGCCCGGTCCCCTGCCACCCCACGGGGGGCCGGGCCGCCACCTTTGACGGCGACGGGCGACCACTCGACCGTGACGTACCCGACGAGATCCTCCGCATGAGCCCTGCCGAGCGCTTGGCCTCGATCCTCTAGGACGGACACGTGCGGGCCTTCGTGATGTAATCCGGGGGAGACCCAGCGGTCTGGGAAGATCACCACCGCATGCTTGATCGGGCTCGCGGGTTTGCCCAACGGAGCAGCCACACTCGAGCCGGCGCCCGGACCGGTGATCACCACGGCAAGCCCGATTGCCATGGCGACGGCACGTCGACGAGGTAACGCTGAGTTCATTCGCAGTCCTTCCGGTGCCCCGGCCTGTGATGGACCGAGGAGACCCGGTTGGGCTGGCCGCGCGGTCAGCAGCGCAAACGGCGGACACCGTTAGACGGAAGTTCGAGGGGTGTGTGGACCACGTACCTTCACGTACCGCCGTTGCAAAGCGACCTGCGCCTACGCTCTGTAGCATGCCGCACAGTCCCCCAGAATCGTGACGTATGTCGAGCGGTTGGCCTGGCCACATCTAGTGCCGCGTAGCGATGATGCTGGGGGATGATGCGGGGGAGGAGGACGCGATGACGCACAGCGCCTTTGCCGGCATCGATCGGGCGATCGCCGAGGTGGCAGCCGGGCGCCCGGTGATCGCGGTGGACGACGAGGAGCGGGAGAACGAGGGTGACCTGATCTTCGCCGCCGCCTGCGCCACTCCCGAGTTGCTGGCGTTCACGGTCCGGTATACCTCGGGATACGTCTGTGTGGCGCTGACCGCGGAGGACTGCGACCGGCTGGACCTGCCGCCGATGTTCCATACCAACCAGGACAAGCGGGGCACCGCCTACACAGTGACGGTGGACGCCCGCGAGGGCGTGACGACCGGGATCTCGGCGGCGGACCGGTCTCGCACCATCCGGCTGCTGGCCGATCCGGACGCCAAGTCGGTCGACTTCGCCCGCCCTGGTCACGTCGTACCGCTGCGAGCCAAGGAGGGCGGCGTGCTGCGCCGCCCCGGGCACACCGAGGCCTCGGTGGACCTGGCCAAGATGGCCGGGCTACCCCCCGCTGGAGTGCTCTGTGAGATCGTCTCGGCCAAGGATGACGGCGAGATGGCCCGTCGTGACGAGTTGGAGGTCTTCGCCGCCGAGCACGACCTGGCGCTGATCACCATCGCAGATCTGATCGCCTACCGGCGGCGCTTCGAAAAGCAGGTGGAACGGGTCGCCGAAGCCCGCATACCGACCGTGCACGGGGAGTTCACCGCCATCGGGTTCGACTCGCTGCTCGACGGCGTGGAGCACATCGCGTTGGTCGCCGGGGAGATCGGGGACGGCGCCGACGTGCTGGTCCGGGTGCACTCGGAATGCCTGACCGGTGACGTGCTCGGCTCGCTGCGCTGCGACTGCGGGCCTCAGCTGGACGCCGCTCTGGCTGCTGTCGCAGCCGAGGGCCGCGGGGTTGTGCTCTACGTGCGCGGTCACGAGGGCCGCGGTATCGGGCTGATGCACAAGCTGCAGGCATACCAACTGCAGGACGCCGGAGCTGACACGGTGGACGCCAACCTTGCCCTGGGCATGCCGGCAGATTCCCGTGATTACGGCACTGGAGCGCAGATCCTGGTGGACCTGGGCGTGCGGTCGATGCGTCTGCTCACCAACAACCCAGCCAAGCGAGCCGGCTTGGAGGGTTACGGCCTGGCCATCACCGGGAGGATCCCGCTGCCCATCCGGCCCAACCCGGAAAATCTGCGTTACCTGCGCACCAAACGTGACCGGATGGGCCACGATTTAGACGGCCTGGACCCCACCGGATCGTTGCGACCATGAGCGGCACCGGCCAACCCGCGCTGGAGGTACCGCACTGCGGGGACCTCCGGCTGGGCATCGCTGCCACTCGCTGGCATCAACGGATCACGACCGCGTTGCTGGACCGGGCCAGTGCAGCCGCGGCCGAGGCGGGGATCGCGGAGCCGACGGTGGTGCGGGTGCCGGGTGCGGTCGAGCTGCCTGTGGTGTGTCAGGAACTGGCCCGGGCGCACGACGCCGTCCTCGCGCTCGGGGTGGTGATCCGCGGTGGCACCCCGCATTTCGAGTACGTCTGCGACGCGGTCACCGCGGGGCTGACCAGAGTGGCGCTGGACGAGGGGATCGCGATCGGCAATGGCGTACTCACCTGCGATACCGAGGAACAAGCCCTGGACCGCTGCGGGCTGCCCTCCTCCGCGGAGGACAAGGGATTCTCGGCCTGCGTCGCCGCGCTGCAGACTGCCCTGGTGCTGCGGGAACTGCGTCGGACTCGGCAGGATGCGTCATGACCACCACAGTGTTCGAAGCCCGGCCCCGCAAGGCCCGCCGGATCGCGGTGGCCGCGGCCGTGTTGCTGATCGCGGTTTTCGCGGTCGTCGGAACGCTGCTCCGCCGGACGCCCACCGGTGTCTACTTCCGGATCTCCGACCAGGTGGCCATGGTGGTACTGGGGTTGTTGCTCGCCGGCGCGGCCCTGCTGTTCGCGCGGCCCCGGGTTCGCGCCGGGGCCGACGGCGTGGAAGTCCGCAACCTGCTCGCAACCCGCATGGTGCCCTGGGAGCTGGTGCTGCGGGTGTCCTTCCCTGAGGGTGCCCCATGGGCTCGCCTTGAAATCCCAGACGACGAGTACATCGCAGTGATGGCGATCCAATCCGCCGACGGCCGCCACGCGGTGCAGGCCATCCGCGATCTGCGCACTGTGCACGCCGAGCACACCGCTCCCCGGGGCACCGGAGGACCAGATCAGCTCACACCCGGGTCACAATGAGGTTCTTGCCGCTGTGCTCAGCGAGCGCCGCGATGTCGTCCGGATCGGTAGTCAGGATCTCATCGCCATCCACAGCGGCCTCGACGATGGAACCGTCGATGACGTCGCGCTCGTTTGCCCGACAACTTCTCGGCACCCATCTGTCGAATCCTACTGACTTACTACCACGGTAGTAATCCGCAAGATGGGGCCGGCATGTGGAGAGCCAGGGAACGCCCTATCCGAACGTTGTAGGCTGAATTCAACGAGGTAGACGGTGTGGAGGTTGAGTTCGCACCCCTCATGCGACCCCGGCAGGGAGCTACAGCGGTGGTGCCGGCGGTGGGATTCGAACCCACACTGGCGGGTTCCTAGGACCCGTGCCTCTGCCGTTGGGCTACGCCGGCTTGCGGTGACCGCGCCACCAGGTGCATCAGGATACGGCGTCAGAGGCCGAGGTCTTTGCGCAGCTTGGCGACGTGGCCGGTGGCGCGGACGTTGTACAGCGCTTGGTCGATGCGGCCTTGTGGGTCGATCACGAAGGTGGATCGGATGACGCCGGTGACCGTCCGGCCGTATAGCTGTTTCTCCCCGTAGGCGCCGTAGGCGGTGAGCACTGCACGGTCGGAATCGGACAGCAGCGGGAAGGTGAGGCCCTGCGCGTCGCGGAACTTCGCCAGCTTCGCCGGCGGGTCGGGCGAGATGCCGAGTACCGCGAAACCCGCCGTGTCCAGCTCGGCGAGGTTGTCACGGAAGTCGCAGGCCTGCTTTGTGCAGCCGGGAGTGCCGGCCGCCGGGTAGCAGTAGACCACCAGCGACCGGCCACGGTAGTCCGACAGAGACACTGGCTCGCCGTCGGCGTCGGGCAGGGTGAACTCTGGGGCGGCGTCGCCGGGGGACAGCCGAACGTTGTCGGTCACGAGGTCGGACGGTACCGCCCGGCGAGTGGGGTGGTTTCGCCACCTGGGCACGTCGTGACTACGGTGTGCCCGACGCACACCCCCGCGAGGAGGACTCTATGGCCCGGGACGCCGATACCATCGAACGTGACATCGTGCAGGCCCGCGATGCGCTGGCCGCGACGCTGGAGGAGCTCGGTACCCGCCCCAGGCGCGCGATGGAGGCCGGCAAGGATCAGGTGGAAGCCACCATGGAAGCCACCCTCGGCAACCCGACGGTGCGCTACTCGCTGATGGGCATCGGCGCGCTCATCGTGCTGGTGCTGTTGCGCAAGCTCTTCCGCTGAGCTCCGTAGCTAGAACGTCCCATGCCTGCAACATCCCATGCCTGCAACATCCCATGCCTGCAACATCACAGGGCCACCACAGCGAAGGACTCACCACCCAGGAGCACGGTGTCCGGCGCTGTGGTGGCTTCCCCGGACGCGAGCAGAACATCAGCGGGCTGGGCGTCTAGCGCAATGGTGGCTGGCTGCGAGCCCAGGTTGACCGCCACCCGTAGCCCACCGCGGTGCAGTACCAGGGTGCGGGCTTGCTCGTCCACGTCGACGGTCAGCGCATCCAGTCGTGGATCGGAGAGTTCCGGGCGGCACCTGCGCAGCGCGATCAGCTCCCGGTAGATGCGCAGCGTGGTGGTGTGTGGCTCGGCGCCGGGTTCGGACCAGTCAAGCCGGGAGCGCACGAAGGTCTGCTCGGCGTTCGGGTCGGGGACATCCGACTCATCCCAGCCGTGTCCGGCGAACTCGGCGTGACGACCCCGGCGGATGGCCGCACGCAGCTCCGCGTCGGGCATGAACGAGAAGAACTGGAACGGGGTAGCCGCGCCCCACTCCTCTCCCATGAAGATCATCGGCGTATACGGGGAGCACAGCACCAGGGCCGCCCCACACGCCAGCAGGCCGGGGGACAGGGTGGCCGAGATCCGGTCGCCGGTGGCGCGGTTACCCACCTGGTCGTGATTCTGCAGGTAGGTGACGAACTTCCAGCCGGGCAGGTGCGCGGTGTCCACCGGACGGCCGTGGCTGCGCTGCCGGAAGGCTGACCAGCGCCCGTCGTGGAAGAACGCGCCGCGCAGGGTGCGGGCCAGGTCGGACAGGGCGCCGAAGTCGGCGTAGTAGCCCTGCCGTTCGCCGGTCAGCGTGGCGTGCAGGCAATGGTGGATGTCGTCGTCCCACTGTGCGGTCAGCCCGTAGCCCCCGGCGACCCGCGAGGTGACCAGCCGCGGATTGTTGAGGTCGGACTCGGCGATCAGCGACAGCGGTCGTCGCAGGTGCGCTGCCAGGGTGTCGACCTCAGCGGCCATCTTTTCGAGCAGGTGGGTCGCGCGGGTGTCGCGCAGCGCGTGCACGGCATCCAACCGCAGGCCGTCGAGGTGGTAGTCGCGCAGCCACTCCAGCACGTTGTCGATGGCGTATCGGCGCACCTCGTCGGACTGCGGGCCATCCAGGTTCAGCGCCGGTCCCCAGATGTTGCTCCCGGCGAAGTAGGGGCCGAACCGGTCCAGGTATGCGCCGGACGGGCCGAGATGGTTGTGCACGACGTCGAGCAGCACACCCAGGCCGCGGCTGTGGCAGGCATCCACGAAACGCTTGAACCCGTCGGGCCCGCCGTAGTTCTCAGTGACGGCGTACCAACCGACCCCGTCGTAGCCCCAGTTGCGGGGCCCGTCGAAGGCGTTGACCGGCATCACCTCAACCAGATCGACGCCCAGCTCGGCGAGGTAGCCGAGGCGCTCGATCGCGGAGTCGAAGGTGCCGGCCGCGGTGAACGTCCCGATGTGCAATTCGTAGAGCACGCTGCCCGCCAGCGTCCGGCCGGTCCAGCGCTGATCGGTCCATTCAAAGTCGCTGTGCTCATAGACCCGTGACGCGGCGTGCACCCCGTTGGGTTGCCAGCGGGATCGAGGGTCGGGTAGCGGGGTGGCCTCCTCGTCCAGCCGGAACGCGTAGTCACTGCCTGATCCGGTGTCGGGCGCGGTGACGCTCCACCACCCGCCGCTCATCTGGGTCATCTCGTGCTCGGCGCCGTTGACCACGAGCCGTACCCGCTGCCGTTGCGGAGCCCACACCGTGAAGTCCATGGACACCGATCTTGTCAGGGTTGTGCGGCATTGTCTGGCCATGACCACAGCGAGGGGGCACCATGGGCAGATGCCTACCGGCTTGGACGGGTTCGGCGCCGGGGGAGAGTTCACCGTCGATGAACTCGAGCGGATGCCCGATGACGGGCACCGCTACGAGCTGCTGGACGGGATTCTTGTGGTGAGCCCGGCCCCAGGAGTGTGGCATCAGGAAGTGGCGGGCACGCTCTATCGCCTGCTGTATGAAGCGTGCCCATCTGACTTGCACGTGGTGATCGCCCCGTTCGAGTGGCGCGGCAGCACGCGCACCGCGCTACAGCCCGACGTGCTGGTCGCACGGCGCGGCGATCTGCTCGCAGTGGAGGGTGGGAAGTACCTGGCAGCAGTTCCCGTTTTGGCCGTGGAGGTGCTCTCGCCGAGTACCCGACGGATCGATCGGCTGTCGAAGCTGTCTGCGTACGAGGAGGCTGGTGTCGCGTCGTACTGGCTGGTCGACCCGGATCCGGCGACGCCATCGCTACACGCGCTGGACCTCGTGGACGGACACTACGTCGAGGTGGGGTGCCCCTCAGGTAAGCAGGAATGGCGCGCGCAGCGGCCGTTCCCGGTCACCATCGCGCCCGCAGATCTCGTGGCCGGCCTGCGCTAGTCGATCAGAAATGATCGCGATATGTGTGCCGACGACGACACGTCATGTCGCTCGCGGCACCCAAGCAGTGATCAACGGTTGGTCAGTCGGCGAGTAGCAGGGCGACGGGGTAGCGGGCGAGCAGATCGGCCAGCGGAGCCTCGCGGGACACCGCGAAGCCGGTGAACGCGTCGGTCCAGGAGCCGTCGGGCAGGGGCAGCGTGGTTTCGCCCCAGCCGCCGCGGCCGGCCAAGCCGGCGGGTAGCCGGGTGGCGACCGCGACGACACCGTTTCGGGCGAACGCGACGGCGTGCGATGCGGCGGCACCGGTACCTCGCAGCGGGGTGTAGCCGGTGAATCGTTCGGGATGGTCCCGGCGCGCGCGCAGGACCCGGGATACCACGAGCAGCTTCACCGCACCCGAGTCGTCCACGTCGGGAAGCCACCCGCGATCGATCCGCGCCAGCAGCTCGGCGCGTGCGGCGAAGTCCACCGGCCGGCGGTTGTCCGGATCCACCAGCGACAGGTCCCACAGCTCGCCGCCCTGGTAGGTGTCCGGCACGCCGGGCATCGCCAGCTGCACAACCGCCGCTGACAGGGAGTTCGACCGGCCGGGCCCGATGATCCTGGCCGCCACTCTGGCCACCGCGGTGCGCAGCGCCGAGTCATCCAGCGCGGCGTCGGCGACGGCATGCATGGCGGATTCGAACGGCTTGTCCGGCTCGGTCCAGGTGGTGCGGGTCCGCGCCTCGCGCATCGCCTTGTCCAGGTAGGCGTGCAGCCGGTCGGGTGGCAGCGGCCACGCACCGACCAGGGTCTGCCAGAGCAGGTGTCCCAGCGCCGGGTCGGGCACGCTGGCACCAGCCGCCGCAGACAGCCTGGTGAATTCCCGGACGGCGTCGGCCCACCGCTCGGGCAGCTCGGCGAGCACCGCCAGCCGGGCTCGTACGTCGGCGGAACGCTTGGTGTCGTGGGTGGACAGTGTCGTCATCCCCTGCGGCGCGTGCTCCTCCCGCTGCGCCATTGCGGCGTGGAAGGCGTCGAGGTCGAGACCGAAGTGGCCCGGATCGCCGCCTACCTCATTGAGCGCGATGAATCGGGTCCAGCGGTAGTAGGCGGTGTCCTCGACTCCCTTGGCCATCACCGCGCCGGAGGTCTGCTGGAACCGGACGGCGAGCTCGTCGCTCGGATCCCGCAGCCGCGGGGACAGCGCCGCCAGTGTCGAGGCCAGATCGGGACGCTGGTGCTGGGCAGCCGCCAGCGCCTGATCCAGGTACTCAACCCCATAATCGGGCAGGTATGCGCGGTAGACCGGAAAACACGCCAGTACCTCCGCCAGCGCATCGCATCCATCAGGGAGGCCGGGGCACAAGGCGGCCAGGCGATGCAGCTCCGAGCCGAGCATGCCGGTGGCCACGTCATGTTTGCAATCGTGCACCAGCTGCGCCCAGTCGGTCTGGACCCCGGT
This sequence comes from Actinomycetota bacterium, assembly GCA_030854185.1. GTDB lineage: Bacteria > Actinomycetota > Actinomycetes > Mycobacteriales > Pseudonocardiaceae. The sequence goes on from JALYTS010000004.1 coordinate 49,108, forward strand.
CAACTCGGTATCCAGGGCGGTGAGCGTCGCTTCCCCGGCGGGATCGATCAGTATCCCGTCGACCTCGGCGAGCGCGTCGTAGCCGGTAGTACCGGCCACGGGCCACGTGGCGGGCAGCTCCTCGCCCGGTTCGAGGATGTCCTCCACCACGATCCAGGCGTCGGGAGCGTGTCCACGTAGCCGCTGCAGGTAGCCCGCGGGGTCGGTGAGGCCGTCCGGGTGGTCGACTCGCAGGCCGTCGACCTCGCCGTCGGCGACCCAGCGCAGCACCTCGCCGTGGGTGGCGTCGAACACCTCGGGGTCCTCCACCCGCACTGCCGCGAGGTCGCTGACCGCGAAGAACCGGCGGTAACCCACGTCCGCCCGCCAGGACATCAGCCGGTAGTGCTGCGCCTCGTGCACTTGCTGCGGAGTGCCGCCGGCCGTGCCCGGCGCCAGCGGGAAGGCGTGCTCGTAGTAGCGGAGCACGTCACCGTCGAGCCGCAAGTCGGCGAGCGCGTCAGATGAGTCAGCCAGGACGGGAAGGCGCAGTGGCCAGCCGGTGATGTCGAACCATCGAGCGAAGCGCGACGACGGCCCGTGGCACAGCACATCCCACCAGGCGGGGTTGGCCTGCGGGTCAGCCACTCCAAGATGGTTGGGCACGATATCCACCACCAGCGCCAACGCGTGCTCGCGAAGGGCCGCTACCAGCGCGCGCCGGCCGGATTCGCCGCCGATCACCTCAGACACCCGGCGCGGGTCGGCCACGTCATACCCGTGCGCCGATCCCGGCATCGCGGTCAGTAGCGGCGAGGCGTACACGGAGCCGACGCCCAGCGACGCGAGGTAGGGGATCACCGCAACGGCATCGGCGAAGGTCAGGCAGCGGCCGAACTGCAACCGGTACGTCGAGGCGGGAGTCACCATGGTGTTGAGTGTGGTGGCGTCCCGCGCCACGCACGAGTTGATCAGGCCTCGCCCGGCCAGGGTGGTCGGGCGATGAAGCGAATCAGCCCGTTTGCCGGGTGACTGCGGCGTCCAGGGCTGCCCGCATCTGGGCGGTCGGCGCGAGGCGACCGGTCATCAGCTCGCACTGGGCAACGGCTTGGTGCAGCAGCACCGCGAGACCGCTGACGGTCGGGCAGCCCGCGGTGATCGCCGAAGCGGCCAGCGGGGTGGGCCACGGCGTGTATACGACGTCGAGCACCACCGGCTTGCCCACCCAAAGCTGGCGGCTCAGCGCGTCGGCAGCGCCAGGAGGCAGGGTGGAGATGATGACCTCAGCATCGGGAATTTCACCGTCGAGTAGACCACCGGAGATCGTCGGCGCGACACCGAGCCGATCGGCTGCCGCGCGGAGATCCGCTGTTCTGCCGGGGTCTCGCACCAGAACTGTCGGAGTGGTCTCCCCAAGCTCACGAAGCGCGGCAAGCGCCGCTTGGGCGGTGCCGCCAGCTCCCAGGACCACCGAGGCGCTGACCCGGTCGACTCCCGCTTCGCGCAGCGCGGCGAGAATACCGGCTACGTCGGTGTTCTCGGCCCGACGCGGCTCGCCTCGCTGCCCCAATAACAGGGTGTTGGCCGCGCCGACCGCGTGGGCCAACGCAGACACCTCATCGGCCACAGTCAACGCCACCCGTTTCAGCGGCATCGTCAGAGACAGTCCGGCCCACTCCGGACCGAGCTGCTCAACGAAGGCAGGCAGCGCCGCCTCGTCGCATTCCATTGCGTCGTAGGACCAACCGGTCAGGCCCAGCGCCGCGTAGGCAGCACGGTGTAGCGTCGGCGACAGCGAATGCCGGATCGGCGAACCCAGGACCGCCGCCCGTCGCTTTTCCGACCCGCTGAGGGCCTCGCCGGCCACCGCTGCTCGATCTTCCTCCGGTGTACACGTGTTGTTCACTACGGAGCCAGTATCAAGGAAACGGCCGATAGCCCTCGCCTGCGGCCTTGCATGAGGTGTTTCCTGTCTGTTATTGAGATCTCGCAGGGTAAGTCCGTGTCTGCGGTCGGTAGCGGTGACGCCGTCCAGGTCGTCGACGCCGGCAGAAGGGTGACCCGATGGAACCGCTGAGCTGGATGTCCGACGACGTGGACATCGAGCAGGCCAGCGTGGCGCGAGTGTACGACTACTACCTCGGCGGCTCGCACAACTTCGCTGTGGATCGGCAGTTGGCCCGTCGGGCGATCGAGCTGTGGCCCGAGATGCCGTTGGTCATGCAGGCCAACCGGGCATTTCTGCGCCGCTCGGTGCGGTATCTGGTCAGCCAGGGCATCACCCAGTTCCTGGACCTCGGCTCTGGGATTCCCACCGAGGGCAACGTGCACCAGGTCGCCCAGATCGCCTCGCCTGAAACCCGGGTGGTCTATGTTGACATCGACCCGGTGGCCGTTGCGCATAGCCGCGCCATTCTGGACGGAAATCAGCACGCGGACATCATCCAGGCAGACATGCGTGATGTCGCGGCGATCCTCGACGACCCGCGGACCAGACGGCTTATCGATCCGACCCAGCCGATCGGCGTGCTCCTGGTGTCCATATTGCACTTCGTCCCGGACAAGGCGGACGCGGAGAATATCGTCGCGCAGTACCGCAAGATGATGGTGCCCGGAAGTTTCCTCGCCATCTCGCACGCCACCGATGCAGTTGGGCCCGATGTGGTCGCTCCGATGACCGCGCTCTACCGGCGCACCGCCACCGACTTGACGATGCGCTCATCAGGTGAGCTTGCGGCGTTGCTCGACGGGTTCGGCCTGGTGCCCCCCGGCGTGGTGTTCCTGCCGCTGTGGCGCCCGGACTCGCCAGCCGACGTCGATGACCGTCCCGAGCGGTTCAGCATGTACGCGGTAGTGGGCCGGCGGGAATGACGCACGCGGACCACGAGGCGTTCGCGGGTCGGTGGGCCGAGGCGATCATCGGCACGAGCTACGTGTCGATGGGACGCCGCGTGCTGACCAGGCACCTCGTTGGGCTCACCCACCAATTGGTCGATGCTGCCCTGGCTGTCGAGTTCGACCCGTCGGTCGGGCGCCAGGTTGGCGTCGACATGGTCGCGGCGCATTTCACCGGCACCGAGACGCTCAGAGAGACTCTTTCGCTGATCGCCGAGGAGCTGCCGGGTGTGCTGGGCTCAGGTCTACCAGGCGTCGAGGTCGCTGGGCGGGTTGCTCAGCTGGTGGGCAGCATGGCCGCCGGCTACGCCGGTGCGTTACGGGAGCGCAGCCTCGACGAGCAGGACGCGATCTATCGCGCTGGGCTGCGGGCGCGACGCCAGGCCGAACAGGCGCTCGCAGCCAGCGAGGCGAAGTTCCGCGCTATGTTCCACGGGGCGGCAATCGGGATCGGGATCGGTGACCTGGAGGGCAACATCACCGACGCCAATTCAGCAATGCTACAGATGTTCGGCTACCCCATCGAGGAGCTTGTCCAGCTCAACGTCCGCTCGATCGCCGTCCACCCGGACGACGCCCCCAGCGTGTGGGAGGCCCACGAGGAGCTGACCCGTGGGGAGCGGGATCATCTCCGTTTGGAGAAGCCGTACTACCGTTCCGACGGCGATGAGTTCTGGGCCCACCTGACAGTGTCGCTGGTGCGCGACGAGGCCGGAGAGCCTGCCTACCAGGTGGCCATGATGGAGGACATATCCGAGCGGCGTCGCCTGCAGGCCAAATTGCAGTACCAGGCTTACCACGACCCGCTGACCGCGCTGGCCAACCGGCAGATGGTCACTGAACGGCTGGAACAAGTATTCGCCGGGCCTGCGAGCCGGCGCCGGGTTGGGCTGTGCTTCCTGGACCTCGATGGGTTCAAGGTGGTCAACGACAGCCTGGGGCATCACGTCGGCGATCAGTTGCTGAAAACTGTCGCGTCCCGGCTGACCCGTTGTTGCGGTCCCGGGCAACTGGTGGCTCGAATGGGCGGCGACGAATTCTTGATCATCGTTGAGGATACCGCCGGCGAAGCGGACATGGCCGTGCTGGCCGACAAGATCCTGTCCGCCATGGCCGCGCCGGTTCGAGTCGGCGGTCACGCGCTGACCGTGCGAACCAGCATCGGCGTCGTCGAACGGCCGGTGGCCGACACTAATCCGGCCGAGCTCATTCAGGCCGCCGACATCACCATGTACCAGGCGAAAGCAGAGGGTAAAGCGCGCTACGCGATGTTCGACCAGAATCGCAACGACAGCGAGGTGGCCAGTTTCACGTTGTCCGCGACGATGCTGGCCGCGGTGGCGAGCGGCGAGTTCTTCGTTGTGTACCAGCCGCTGGTCGGCCTGGCCGACGGCGCGCTAAGGGGAGTCGAGGCGCTGGTGCGCTGGCGACACCCGGCGCTCGGTGTGCTCGGGCCCGAACGTTTCATCGGCCTGGCCGAGGAGTCCGGGGCGATCGTGCAGCTCGGCCACTGGGTGCTGGCCCGGGCGTGTGCGCAGGCCAGAGCCTGGCGCAACGCATTCGGTGATGCCGCGCCGTTGGTCAGTGTCAACCTCGCCCCCCGGCAGCTGCACGAGCCCAGCCTGGTGGCCGACGTCACGAAGGTTCTCGCCGACAACGAGCTCGAGCCGTCCAGCCTGCAACTTGAGCTGACCGAACAGTCATTGATGGGCGACGAGGCGGGCCCGCTCTCAGCGCTGACCAAGCTGCACGGCATGGGAGTACGTATCGCCCTCGATGACTTCGGCGACGGTTATTGGAACCTTCCCGACCTGCGCCGACTACCCCTGCGTGAGCTCAAGTTGGCGGGCTCATTCGCGGCGGGGCTGCAAGCTCCCTGCAATCTCGTGGACCAGCGGATCGTGCGGGCACTGGTCGACCTGGCGCACGCCCTGGACCTGACTGTCACTGCGGAGGGTATTGAGACGCTCACCCAGTGTGAGGGTTTCCAGGCGCTTGGGTGCGACACCGGCCAGGGGGCATGGTTCGGTCTACCCGGAACTCCCGAGCACATTGATGCCCTGCTCCTCGGCGCCGTCCCGCTGGGTGACCGAGAAGCCCTCTGACGGGGCCCGCTGTTCGGTCGCCACGCGGCTGACCAAATCCTTCCGCCCGGTGTGCGACCCGGGCTGGTCGCAACCGAACCCTCGCACAGGCGTCTGGTTCATAGCAGGCCGATCAGGCGCCGGGACAGATGATTGCGTAGCGTTGACCTTTGTGCGCGCTACGTGTTCACTCACACAGTGTAGTCAGCTACGCAGTGCGTCTTGAGGTGTCAGACAAGGGGAGGGTTCATGAGTCGACGGGGTTTGCTGGCCGGTCTGCTGGTCAGCGGGCTGATCACCGGGGGGACGCTGGCTGCCGTGCCTGCGAGTGCGGAACCGGCGCTGGTCCCGATGTCACCGTCGCTGGTCGGGCAGCTGCTCTCGGCGACCACCGGCAGTATGCCGGTGATGGTGCACGGCGCGACCCTCGCGGACGCCGAGCGGGCGGTCGCTGCCACCGGAATGCGCCGGGTCACCACCTACCGCAAGATCGGAGTGGTGGTCGCGCAGGCGACCAAGCAACAGGTCGAGTCTGCTCGCACCCAACCCGGCGTTACCTATCTCGAGGGTGACCAGCCCATTGCTGTGCACGCTGCACCCACAGCTCCTCCGCAGGTCACCACCCGCTCCACCTCATTGGTGGCGACCCGTGGCCTGGAGGCCCGGAAGACCCTGTTCGGGGCGAACGGCGCCGCGTTGGACGGCACCGGCATCACCATCGCGGTGATCGATTCCGGGATCGACCCCACGCATCCGGCGTTCGCCGGCGGCAAGGTCGTGCGCGCGTTGAAGAGCGTGTGCCTGGACGAGTCCAACACCGACACCAACTGCATCAAGGACGTACCTACCGGGGTCGACACCGACACCCTGTCTCTCGGCGGCCACGGTACCCATGTGTCCAGCATCGCCGCAGGCCGTAGCGTCACCCTCAGCGACGGCACCACGGTGTCCGGCGCCGCGCCCGGCGCCAAGATCGTCTCGTTGTCCACCGGCGCGGCCGTGGTGATTCTCAGCGCGGACTCGTCGTTGAACTGGGTGCTGGAGCACCACGCCAAACCGTGCGGAGACGCGGTGCCGGCCTCGCAATGCCCGCCGATCAGAGTGGTCAACAACTCTTATGGCCCGCAGGGTGGGGGCAAGTTCGATCCGAATTCAGCGACCGTGAAACTGCAACGCCAGCTCGTCAAGGAAGGTGTTGTGATGGTGTGGGCGGCGGGCAATGACGGCGGCGACGGCTCGAAGAGTCTCACTAATCCGCCGGCCCAGGACCCGACCGGTGGCATCATCTCGGTGGCCTCCTACAATGACCAAGGCAACGGAACCCGCAGCGGCCCGGTTTCCACCTTCTCCTCGCGCGGCGCGAAGACCGACCCTTTGACCTGGCCGGACATCTCCGCACCAGGGCAGAACATCCTCGGTGCCTGCCGGGCCTACATGCCGATCTGCTCCACCGGCCTCAAGCCGCAGAGCGGCCCCGGAATACTCGACGTAGGTAGTTACAACGTCCTCAGCGGCACGTCGATGGCTTCACCGCAAATCGTCGGTGTCGTGGCATTGCTCTTCCAGGCCGATCCCACCGCGACCCCCGCCGAGGTCGAGGAAGTGCTGAAGGCTACGGCATTGCATTACTCCAACGGTGCGCCTTACCAGCAGGTGGGCAGGTACCAGACATCCTTCGACAAGGGCACCGGGTTGGTCGATGCGCTGGCTGCCGCGAAAGCACTGGGGGCCCGCGAACACTGATCTCTCGCCAGGCAGCTCGACCGGGGTGCGCCCCAGTCTTTTTCGAGCGCGACACACGCCGGACCGCTGGCGCACCAGCGGCTACCAAGGCACAATGAGTAACGGTGCATTCAGTTGATCTCGAGGACGTAGGGGAAGACGCTCCTCGTCGATCAGCGGAGGTACCACATGAGCACCAGTGGCACGATCTACGTCCACTCGTCGCCGTCTGCGGTATGTCCGCACGTCGAGTGGGCGATAGCGGGCGCCCTGCAGATCAGGGCGGATCTACAGTGGACCGCGCAGGCCGCGGCTCCAGGACAGCTGCGCGCCGAATGCGAGTGGTCCGGCGATCCGGGCATCGCCGCTGCGGTGGCCAGTGCGCTGCGGGCGTGGCCGATGCTGCGCTTTGAGGTCACCGAGGAACCCAGTCCCGGGATGGACGGAGAACGGTTCTGTTTCGTACCCGGGCTCGGCTTGTGGCGCGCCCGTACCAGCGCCAACGGTGACATCGTGGTCGGCGAGGATCACTTACGGACCCTGGCCGCCACTGCTCGGGACGCGGAGTCCTTCGCCCACCAGCTTGATCAGCTCCTCGGCGCAACTTGGGACGACGCGCTGGAACCCTTCCGCCGCGCCGCCGATGGTGCCCCGGTGACCTGGCTGCATCGCGTGGGCTGAAGGCCGGCCCGCGGATGCCGCGAGCGTAGTCTGCCCGGGTGGCGCAGCACGTCGCCCGACGCGGGTGGATCCTCTTCGGGGTAGTGATCGTCGCGCTGGCCTGTGCTGTGGGTGTCGGGCTGGTGCTGCGCGACCTGGCGCCCGACCCCGGATCGGATCGCATCTCGACAGGGGCCTCGAGCGGAAGCTCGATCAGCAACCGGGTGCCGCCGAAAGGGCCGGAGCCCGGGCCGGCCACCGTCGTACTCGCCGAGGATGTCGCAGTGCATCCGGAAGCCGACCGGATCCGAAAGGTGTTGCAGAAGTATTTCGACGGCATCAACGCGGGCGACTACCCGCTGTGGCGCAGCGCAGTCATCCCACAGTGGGCGCGGGATATCGGCGAAAGCGCCTGGCACGGCCAGTACCGATCGACGCTGGACGGCACCATCGTGGTGCATCGCCTGGAGCCCCGACCCGGGGGTGGGCTCGTCGCGCTGACGTCGTTCACCAGCCTGCAGAACCCTGCCGACGCACCACCCGAGGTGCCCCTGAGATGCCTGCGTTGGTGGGTGTCGTATCCGCTGATCGGCGAGGGAGACCAGTTACGGATGGGTCCTACCGCGCCGAGCGCGAACCTGCGGGCGCCCTGTTGAGGTTGAAGAGCCACAACTACAAGGGGATGTTGCCGTGCACGCCGCGGCCGGCAGGTGCCGCGGCCAGCGCTTCGGCCAGGCGTCGCCGGGTCTGCGCCGGCTTGATCACCTCGTCCACGACTCCGATCGACACCGCGCGGTCCACCCCACCGGCGATCTGCTCGTGGTGCTCAGCAAGTTTGCCGTGCAACGCCTCCCGCTCCTCCTCCGCCGCAGCAGCTAACGCCTTGCGGTGCAGGATGCCGACCGCTGCCTTGGCGCCCATCACGGCGACCTCGGCGTCGGGCCAGGCGAAGACCTGGGTAGCACCCAACGATCGGGAGTTCATCGCGATGTAGGCACCACCGAAGGCCTTGCGAGTCACCAGGGTTACCCGGGGGACGACCGCCTCGGCGAAGGCGTGCAGTAGCTTGGCGCCCCGACGCACCACGCCGTCCCATTCCTGGCCGACGCCGGGCAGGTATCCGGGCACGTCAACCATGACGAGCATCGGCACTCCCAAAGCGTCACACATCCGCACGAAGCGCGATGCCTTATCCGCTGACGCAGAGTCCAGACAACCCCCGAGCCGCAACGGGTTATTGGCGATCACTCCGATGGTTCGTCCGGCGAATCTGCCCAATCCCACCACGATGTTGGGCGCCCACGTGGGCTGCATCTCAGCGAACCCGCAGGCCGGGCTGCCCTGGTCGGGATCGTCCAGTAGGGCGTGCAGTAGAGGGTGAACGTCGTAGGCGCGTTGGCGCTGCGCCGGCAGGTACTCCGAGAGGTCGACCTCCTCGCCCAGGGAGTGCAGATCGAACATCCCGGGACGGGCGAACAGACCGGCAACATGACGGGCTCGGAGCAACGCGTCGGGCTCGGAGTCGGCGACCATGTGCGCTACGCCGGATTTCTTTCCGTGCGCGCTGGGACCGCCCAGCGCTTCCATGTCGATCTGCTCGCCGGTGACGCTGCGGACCACGTCCGGACCGGTGACGAATACCCGCCCCTCCGGTGCCATGATCAGGACGTCGGTAAGCGCGGGTCCGTAAGCGGCGCCACCCGCTGCGGCGCCGAGTACCACGGAGATCTGTGGCACCCGTCCCGACGCGCGGACCATGGCGGCGAACACCTGGCCGACGGCGTCGAGAGCTTCGACGCCCTCGGCCAGTCGAGCCCCACCGGAGTGCCACAACCCGATTACCGGCGACCGCTCCCGGATCGCGGTGTCGATGGCGTCCACGATATGCCGGCAGCCCTCCGAGCCCATCGCGCCACCCATCGTGGTCGCGTCGGTGCAGTAGGCGATCACCTTGGCCCCGTCGATTCGACCGCGGGCGGCGAACGCCCCGCTGGTATCGCGGGGACGCAGCGAGACCACTGTGCCCGGGTCGAACAGGCAGCTCAGGCGCAGTTCCGGGTCGCGGGGATCAGCTGCTTTGCCATTGTCGGACCGGCCCTCTGCCGGCTCGGCACCATTGCTCGGCTGGGCGCCATCGCTTGGCTGGGCATCTTTGCTTGGCTGGGCATCTGTGCGGGCACGATGAGCCAGAGCTGTCATCCGTGATCTCCTCAAGAGCAAGTGCCTGAGCTGCAGCCGGTCATGCCGAGGTGAAGACGAGCGCAACGTTGTGCCCGCCAAATCCGAACGAGTCGTTGACGGCGGCGTGCAACTCCACCTCGCGGGCCGAACCGGTCACGATGTCGAGCTGTACCCCCGGATCGAGGTCCTCCAAGTTCAGCGTCGGTGGCACCACGCCGTCGCGCAGCGCCAGCACGCAAGCCAGCCCCTCGACCGCGCCGGCAGCGCCGAGCAAGTGACCCAAGGCCCCCTTTGGCGCGGTGACGACTGCGTGGTCACCGATCGCGGTCCGGATCGCGGCCGCCTCCGCGACATCGCCGACCGGAGTGGCGGTGGCGTGTGCGTTGACGTGCCCGATGTCAGATTTGTCCAGGCCTGCGGTTCGCAGCGCGGCCGAGATCGCCCGGCCTGCTCCGATGCCCTTCGGCTCGGGCGCGGTGATGTGGTGGCCGTCGGAGCTGGTGCCTACCCCAGCCAGCCGACCGTGCCGGGTGGCTCCCCGAGCCACAGCGAACTCCGCCCGCTCGAGAACCATCACCCCGGCGCCTTCGCCGAGCACGAACCCGTCCCGGGCGATATCGAACGGGCGGGAAGCTCGTTCGGGCTCGTCGTTGCGGGTGCTCATGGCCCGCATCTGGGCGAACCCGGCCAGCGTGATGGGGATGATGCAGGCCTCCGCCCCGCCGGCCACCACGACGTCGACCTCTCCGGCCCGCAGCATCCGCCACGCGATGGCCAGCGCCTCCGCACCGGACGCACAGGCGGCGACCGGGGCGTGCACCCCGCCACGAGCACCCAGGTCCAGCCCGACATGCGCGGCCGGGCCGTTGGGCATCAGCATGGGGATGGTCAGCGGCGAGACCTTGCGCATCCCGAAGTTCTCAAGAAGGTCATCCTGTCCGAGCAGGGTCAACGCGCCGCCGATGCCGGTGCCGATCACCACAGCCAACCGTTCCGGCTCAACCTCCGGTGCGCCGGCGTGTCGCCAGGCTTCTCGCGCAGCGATCACCGCCACCTGCTCGCAACGGTCCCAACGGCGGGCCTGCACTCGCGGGAGCGCGTCGGCCGGTTCGACCGCGAGCTTCGCGGCGATCCGCACGGGTAGGTCGAAGCGATCAACCCAGTCTTCGGTCAGAGCGACGACCCCGCTCTTTCCAGCGCGCAGGGCATCCCACGTTGATGCGACATCCCCGCCGAGCGGGGTGGTCGCCCCGAGCCCAGTGATGACAACCTCAGTCATCACGGGCGCCTCCGCGGGATGGGTACTTCCGCGAGAATGAATACGGCGGTGTCATATGGTCTTGGCGACGTAGTCCACCGCGTCACCCACGGTCTTGAGGTTGGCCAGCACCTCGTCTGGCACCTTGACACCGAACCGGTCCTCGACCTGCACAGCGATTTCCACCATGGACAGCGAGTCGATGTCCAGCTCGTCCACGAAGGACTTCCCCGGGGTGATCTCGCTCGTCTCGACGCCCGCCACCTCGTTCACGATCTCGGCGAGGCCACGGAGAATCTCCTCGTTCGTCACTTGCTTGTGTCCCTTCTGTAGATCCTGGTGATCGGGGCCGATGGCCCCGTACTATGACGTTCTCCTGTTGCGGGGCACGGGTTCACGGGCACCCTGCATGGCGGGGTCCTTCACGGCAGCACCACCGCCTGGCCCGCATAAGACAGCCCAGCACCGAACCCGACCAGCAGTGCGAGATCTCCCGAACGGACCCGGCCTTCGGCGCGCATGTGGTCCAGCGCGAGTGGAATCGACGCCGAAGACGTGTTGCCCGAGTGAACGATATCGTCTGCCACCACCATGTCCTCGCGGGCTCCGGCTGCCCGCAGGCGTTTGGCGATAGCCTCGACGATGCGCAGGTTGGCCTGGTGCGGCACCAGTACGTCGACGTCCTCCGGACCGACTCCGGCCAGCTCCAATGCTCGTAACGCCACCGGCGCGATCTGCGTGATCGCCCACCGGTACACCTCCTGGCCCTCCTGGCGGATGAAGGAGTTGCGGTCGGCCACGACGATGGTGTCAACCAGGTCCCCGGCGCTGCCGGCGGCAATCGGACCGATCCCGGGCCGCTCCTCGTGATCAACCGGGCCGACCACCGCCGCGCCCGCGCCGTCGGCGAAGATGATGCAGGTGGAGCGATCCAGCGGATCGACCCAATCGGATAGCTTCTCCGCACCGATCACCAGGACGTGCCGCGCGGAGCCGGCGCGGATCATGTCCGATGCGGTACCCAGCCCGTAGCAGAAGCCGGCGCAGGCAGCATTGATGTCGAAGGCGGGGGCGGCCCGCACCCCGATCCGGTCGGCGGTCTGCGCGGCGGCGTTGGGTATGTACGCGGGCATCGTGCAGGTTGCGACCAGGACTGCGTCGATATCGCCGGGGGCCAGCCCGGCGTCGGCAAGCGCCTTGGAACCCGCATCCACTGCCATGTCAACGACTGACTGGTCGCTGCGGGCGAAGCGCCGTTCGACGATGCCGACCCGGGCTCGGATCCATTCGTCGGTGGTGTCGACCCCGCGGGCGGCGATGTCGGCATTGGTCACGATCTGCTCGGGCTGCCTGCTGCCCAAGCCCAGGATGCGCGCACCAGCGGTAGGGCTGAGCTGCCGGAGCGAGGGTCTCACGCCACTGTTTCTGATAGGTCGGCTCCTGAGTGCTCGGCACCGTGGCAGGCCGTTTCGGACTGGTCACAGATCAGCCCGACGACCTTGTCGAGGTCCGCGGGAGTCTTCAACGCCAGCGTGAGTGTGCCCTTGATGCCTCGTTTGATCAGGCCGGTCAGCGTGCCTGCGGGCGGAAGTTCGACCGTTGCGGTGATTGTCAAGGCGCCCAGCGTTGCCATGCAGCAGTCCCAGCGGACCGGTCTGGTCACCTGCTCGACCAGCCGATGCAGCATGCAGGTGCCGTCGTCCACCACCTCACCGTCGGCGTTGGACAACAGCGGGCGCGCTGGGTTCTTGGCGGTGAGCTGGGTGGCGTACCGCGCCAGTGCGTGCTCGGCCGGCGCCATGAAGCGGGTGTGGAACGCCCCGGCAACAGCCAGCGGCAGTACCCGTGCTCGGGCCGGCTTGTGCGCCGCCAGCGTCGCCAGCGCGTCGATCTGCCCGGCGACCACGATCTGCCCGGCGCCGTTGTAGTTGGCCGTATCCAACCCCAGATTGGCCAGTACCGCCATCACGTCATCGGGGTCGCCCCCGAGAACGGCGGACATCCCGGTCGGCGCCAGCGCGCACGCCCGGGCCATCTCCTCGCCTCGGACGGCCGCGAAGGCGACCGCCTCATCCGCGGTGAGCACTCCGGCTACGGCTGCCGCGGCGAGTTCGCCGACTGAGTGTCCGGCCACCGGGGCGTCGGTCGGCAGGTCCAGCCGCCGCACCAGCTCCTCGGCCGCCAGTAGCGACAGCGCGACGACCAGCGGCTGAGTCACCGCGGTGTCCTTGATCTCGTCGGCACTCGCCGTGGTACCCAGCCACCGTAGATCCAGCCCGATGGTCTCCGACCACGCCGCGATCCGATCTTCCGCACCGGGTAGCTCGAGCCAGGGCGCCAGCATGCCAGGGGACTGGGCACCCTGTCCGGGTGCGAGCAGCGCAATCATTGCGCTCACTGAACACCCTGCCCGGCCATGGCCGTGATGCTGTGGTTCACGAAGTCCATGGACACATTCTTGTGGACTACCTACAAAGCCCCGTCACCACAAGCCGCGGGAACGGGCCAGCCGACCGACCGCCATGCCCACTCGCAGCACCAGCCCGTCCCGCGGGTTGCCGGGCACTCGCCCCGTGATGTCGGCGATCCGGCGCAACCGGTAGCGAACCGTGTTGGGGTGCACGAACAACCGCCGGGCGCAAGCTTCCAGTACTCCGCCGGCGTCGAAGAACGCGTCGAGCGTCTCGACCAGTCCACCGCTGGCCGCGGCCAGCGGGCGCATCACCTGGTCTACCAGCAGCCGCTCAGCCTCCGGATCGCCGGCAAGCGCCCGCTCGGGAAGTAACTCGGCTGCCGGCACCGGGCGCGGTGCTGCGGGCCAGGCCGCCACGGCGCGCAGCCCGGATAAGGCGTCTGCGGCGCTTCGGTGTGCCTCGGCCAGAGACGGGACCGTCGGCCCGATGACCACCGGCCCTTCGCCGAAGGCATCGATCATCCAATGGGGGTCTTCAGGCGAGCCCGGGCGGCCACTGACGACCAGCACCAGGCGGGATCCCTGCACCCCGACGAGCATCCCGCGACCGGTGCGAATGGCGCTGCCGCGGATGTCGGCGAGCACCTCCGGCGGTTCTTCCGGAGGTGGATTGCCGACCAGGACCGTCGCCGGCGCAGCAGGCTCCAAACCCAGCGCCGCAGCGCGGGACAGCAGCGACTCCTCACCGTCGCCACGCATGATGCCGTCCACCACCAGCGCTTCCAGCCGGGCGTCCCAGGCGCCCCGGGCCTCGGCTGCGCCGGCATAGGTGCTGGCCGCGGCAAAGGCGACCTCCCGGCTGTACCGCAACGACGCCTCGGTGAGCACCGTCCGTTCGGCGTCGTCGGCGGCGAGGTCGGGTAGCTGCTGCTCGAACACCAGGGCGGCGACCCGGACCAGCTCGACGGTTTGGCGCAGGCTGACCCAGTGGGTGAGATCTCTCGGGGCGGTGCGAAACGCATCGATGGTGAGCTTGATCGAGTGCTGCGGATCCTTGAGCCACTCGACGAAGTTCGCCACGCTGGCTTGGGTGACCAGCAGGACTCCTGCCCGCTGGTCCGCCGAAAGCCGCCGGAACCAGGGATAACGCCGTTCCATCTCGGCCACGCTGGCCGTGGCGAGCCCACCTGATGCCCGTGCCAGCCTGCGCAGTGTGCTGACCGACAGCGGGTGGGGGCCGGCCGCCTGGATGGTCATGGAGCCAGCATCGCACGGCAGCCGCGGTGGCCTTGCACGATAGTGTTTGCCGCGCGCCTCACCACCTAGCGGGCTGCTCGGCGGCCCTCGACGCGTCGCCCTCTCGGGACTGCTAGGCGACCCCGGGGTCGGAGGTTTGGGGGCCGGCGGATTGGGGGTCGTCGATGCGGTACTGGTGGGCTGCCTTTGCGACAACGGACTGATCAACCGCGCCGCGGCGGGCCAGTGCAGCCAGTGCAGCCACGGTGATCGATTCGGCATCGATCAGGAAGTGTCGCCGCGCTGCCGGGCGGGTGTCGGAAAAGCCGAAGCCGTCGGTGCCCAGCGTGATCAGGTCGGTCGGCACCCAGGGACGGATGAGGTCGGGCACCGCGCGCATCCAGTCCGACACGGCGACCAGAGGTCCTGCTGCGTCTTGCAACACTCGCGTCACGTGCGGCACCCGGGGTTCTGCCTCGGGATGCAGCAGGTTGTGCCGGTCGATCTCGACGGCCTCGCGACGCAGCTCTGTCCACGATGTCGCCGACCATACGTCGGCCGCCACACCCCACTCGTGGGCCAGCATCTCCTGGGCTCGCAGCGCCCAGGGCAATGCCACTCCCGACGCGGCGAGCTGCACCGCCGGCTTCCCAGCATCCGGGGCCGGTGCGTACCTGTACAGACCGCGCAGCAAGGCCTCGACGTCGAGGTCCGAGGGCTCCGCCGGCTGCCGGTAGGGCTCGTTGTAGATGGTGATGTAGTAAAAGACATTCGGATCCCGCGCGGCGTCGTCACCGTACATCCGGCGCAGCCCATCGCGGACGATATGAGCGATCTCAAAGCCCCAGGCCGGGTCGTAGGCCACCACGGCGGGGTTGGACGCGGCGAGCAGCATGGAATGTCCGTCATTGTGCTGCAAACCCTCGCCGACCAGCGTGGTGCGGCCAGCGGTCGCGCCGAGCAGGAACCCGCGGGCCATCTGGTCACCCGCCGCCCACAGACCGTCTCCCGTGCGCTGGAAGCCGAACATCGAGTAGAAGACGTAGACCGGGATCATCGGCTCGTTGTGGGTGGCGTAGGAGGTCCCGGCCGCGGTGAACGACGCGGTGGAACCCGCCTCGTTGATGCCCTCATGCAGGATCTGGCCCTGCTCGCTCTCCCGGTAGGCCAGCATCAACTCGGCGTCCACCGAGGTGTAGAGCTGCCCGTGCGGGTTGTAGATCTTCTGCGTGGGGAACATTGAATCCATGCCGAACGTGCGCGCCTCGTCCGGGATGATCGGCACGAATCGCGGGCCGATCTCGGGATCCTTGATCAGTTCACGGAGCTGCCGGACGAACGCCATCGTGGTGGCGACTTCCTGCTTACCCGAGCCGCGGCGCAGTACCTCGTAGACCTTGTCGCCGGGCAGCACCAGAGTCTTGGTCTTGGTCCGACGCTCGGGGAGGAACCCACCGAGTGCGCGGCGGCGCTCGCACATGTACTGGATCTCCGGCGCGTCCGGCCCCGGGTGATAGTACGGCGGCAGTGTGGGATTCTCCTCGAGCTGCGCGTCGGTGATGGGGATGCGCTGGGCGTCACGGACGTGCTTGAGGTCTTTCAGGGTGAGCTTTTTCATCTGATGGGTGGAGTTTCGGCCCTCGAAATGCGAGCCCAAGCCGTAACCCTTGATGGTCTTGGCCAGAATCACCGTGGGCTGGCCGTGATGCTGGGTTGCGGCCTGGTACGCCGCATAGACCTTGCGGTAGTCGTGCCCGCCGCGCTTGAGGTTCCAGATGTCGGCGTCGGACAGGTTTTTGACGAGTTCCTTGGTTCGCGGGTCACGGCCGAAGAAGTGGTCCCGGACATAACCACCGTCGTTGGCCTTGTAGGTCTGGTAGTCACCATCGGGCGTGACATTCATCAGGTTCACCAGAGCGCCCTGCCGGTCGGCGAACAGCAGGCCGTCCCATTCTCGGCCCCAGATCACCTTGATGACATTCCAGCCGGCGCCGCGGAAGAACGACTCCAGCTCCTGGATGATCTTTCCGTTGCCCCGGACCGGACCGTCCAGGCGCTGCAGGTTGCAGTTCACCACGAAGGTGAGGTTGTCCAGCCCCTCGATGGCCGCGACCTGGATCTGCCCGCGGGACTCCGGCTCGTCCATCTCGCCGTCGCCGAGGAAGGCCCACACGTGCTGGTCGGAGGTGTCTTGGAAACCACGGGCCTGCAGATAACGGTTGAACCGCGCCTGGAAGATCGCGTTGATCGGCCCCAGCCCCATGGAGACGGTGGGGAACTCCCAGAAGTCCGGCATCAGCCGCGGGTGCGGGTAGGACGGCAGGCCGCCACCCGGGCCGGCATGGGAGAACTCCTGGCGGAACCCGTCGAGTTGATCGGTGGACAGCCGTCCTTCCAGGAACGCCCGGGCGTAGATACCGGGAGAGGCGTGACCCTGGATGTAGACTTGGTCCCCGCCACCGGGGTGGTCCTTGCCGCGGAAGAAGTGGTTGAAGCCCACCTCGTAGAGCGCGGCCGACGAGGCGTAGGTGGAGATGTGACCGCCGACGCCGACGCCGGGACGCTGCGCCCGGTGCACCATCATCGCCGCGTTCCACCGGATCCAGGCGCGGTAGCGCCGCTCGGTGTCCTCGTCACCCGGGAACCAGGGCTCGTTCTCGGTGGGGATGGTGTTGACGTAATCCGTGCTGGTCAACGAGGGCACGCCGACGCCGGTCTCGCGAGCGCGCTCAAGCAGCCGCAGCATCAGGTACCGGGCGCGCTGCTTGCCGCCGGAGAGCACCGCGGAGTCGAAGGCTTCCAGCCACTCCGCGGTCTCTTCCGAGTCGATGTCTGGTAGGTGGGCCGCCACCCCGTCCCGGATGACTCGCACCCGTGCGGGCGGGCGGTCGTTCTTCGTGGCCAAGGGGTCTCCTTGCCTCAAGTTCTCGTGGTATACCCACCATCGTGCCCCATGCGACCGATGCGTGTCGGCCTCGCGATCGATGTCACTGCTACCCACGGGTAATCTGGCGGTCAGTCCGGTTTGTCGCCGATCCGGCCTCGGACAGGTCAGGATCGGCGTGTCCCGCTGCTGGCAGTTGCGCTGTGGGCGGGCCGCAGTGTTCGCTTGGACGCCATTGAGTAATAGATCGCCGGGCGCAGGTCGCCGGGCTTGACCTTGTGGAGGGGTGAACACCGTGGTCGCCGCTGCGGCGGGAGACACCGGCAAACTCGGCGTTGCCGAGAGGCTCGGGATTGAAACGGACATGGTCGTGCAGGAACTCGGCTGGGATGAGGACGTCGATGACGACGTGCGCGCGGCAATCGAGGAGGTGATTGGTGGTGACCTGCTCGATGAGGACTCCGACGAGGTCGTCGATGTGGTGCTGCTGTGGTGGCGCGACGAGGACGGCGATCTGGTGGATACCCTCGTCGACGCCCGTACGCCATTGGCGGATAACGGCGTGATCTGGGTGCTCACGCCCAAGACCGGACGGGACGGTCATGTCGAGCCCTCAGATCTCGCTGAGGCGGCGCCTACTGTGGGTTTGGCGCAGACGTCGAACATCAGCGTCAGTGAGGACTGGGCAGCCACCAGATTGGCCACGCCCAAGGCGGCCAAGGCCAGACGCTGACCAGCGAGCCGGTCCCTCGCGCCATCCGGCGCGGGGGAAAGGATTTGAGTCGAGGAGGCTTAGCGATGTCACTGCAGGTCGGGGACCAGGCGCCGGACTTCACCCTGAAAGATCAGAACAATCAGGAGCGGACGCTGTCGGGGTTCCGCGGTGACCGCAACGTGCTCGTGGTGTTCTACCCGCTCGCCTTCAGCGGTATCTGCACCGGTGAGCTCGACCAGCTCCGCGACGACTTGGCGGAGTTCACCGATGTGCAGGTGCTGGCGGTGTCGGTGGACTCCGTCTACACCCTCAAGGCGTGGTCGAACCAGCAGGGCTACGACTTCCCCCTGTTGGCCGACTTCTGGCCACACGGCAAGGTCGCGCAGGACTACGGGGTGTTCAACGACCATGCCGGCATCGCCAACCGAGGCACCTTCCTGGTGGACACTCAGGGCGTGATCCGCTTCGCCGAGATGAACGGGCCGGGCGAGGCTCGCGACCAGACCGTCTGGAGGCAGGCTCTGGCTGCACTGCCAGCCTGAAAATACCGTGCCGCCCCGCTGCCAGGGGGCGGGCGTCGGGCGCATAGCTCAGCGGTAGAGCACTCGCCTTACAAGCGAGTGGTCGCAGGTTCAAATCCTGCTGCGCCCACGCTTGTGTGCCGACAACGACATCGTGTGTCACCGTAGGCACGCAAACCGTGATCAACCCTTTGGGTAGCAGCGATCAGGTCCGGGTGAGGGCGTGAATCCGAGGTGCCGCGTCCGGCCAGCCGGTGAGCAGTTCGGCGCGACGGCCGAGGTGAAAGGCCGACCACGTGAAGGGCGGCGCCATGGTGGCGCCGACCAGCGTCCACTCGCCGAGCGGGCTGGCGCCCTGCCACACCGCGACGGGAACGATGATCTGCGGTCTTGCGCCCGCCGCGAGGTCGGGTCCAAGGACCGGTTGTTCGATCTGCCCTCCCGGATGCAGCAGCAGCATCCGCAGCGGTGATCCGGCGTACCAATGGTAGGTCTCCGCGCCGTCAAGCGCGTGCAGTGCCGAGAAGTCCGGGGCGAGCAGCATGAAGTAGATCACCGAGCTGTGCTCATCGGCGTAGGTTCGGCGGAAGTGACCGCCTTCCTCCGGGAGCCGTTCCAGTCCAAGCAGTCGTGCCACCCGCTCGCCCTCGGCCCGATTGCTCTCCGTCGGTGACCGATCTGAGTGCACAACGTAGGGCTAAGTGGGTTGCGACAGGAGTGGGTTCGGTGACGCGGACACCAGGATGCTGACGCGCTCGGTGTGGCGGCTTGCCCGCTGGTCGAGCCGCCCGGCCGGCACGCTGCATCGGGCCGCTCCCACCGCTGCGATCATTCCTGACGTCTCCTGGGGAGCCAGCCGCGCTGCCGCCCGAGTCTGGACCATCCACGCGATGGCCGGGGTCGACTCCAGCACCAGGAACGCGGCCAACACGACGAGCTGGGGCATCCCACGGGAGAGGCCCACCGCGCCGAGGACGACGCCCCCAGCTCCGCGCAGGACGTGGCCGGTCGCCCACACCACGCCGGGTGTGGATCGGGTCATCCAGCGGCCGGCGAGGAGGTACAAGCCGATACCGACCAATCCGGACACGGTGAGCATCGTCGAGGTCTGCGTCTCCATCATGGTCATACTGCCCAGCAGTTGGGCGACGACCGGAACGCCGAACAGCGACAACAGCAGCGTTCTCCATGGCACTGCGGTGCGCGAAGACCCACTTGCCGCTATGGGATTCATTTCCTTTTGGTCGCATTGCCGGATTCGGCGGGCGGCGCATCGACTGGTCGTCCACACCAGTACGCCGAGCAACCCAAGAACCAGGCTGCCTACTCGAAACTGGGTATCAAATGACAACTTTTGTGTCGCCATCAACGCGAGTAGTATGCCTCCCGCGATCTTGCCAAGGTCCAGATTGAGCTGCAGCCAGGTCAGCTGCCGGGCCTGGAAGTGTGGGGGTAGATCGCTGGACAGGATGAACGTGGGTGCGGTGACAGCCACCGCTGCCGCGCCGACGCCCATCACTGCGATGGCAAGCACGATCGACCTTGAGTCACCATGGGACAGCGCCAGGGCCATCAGCCCCATGGCCATCCCCGCCAAGCCCACTACCTGCACCGATCGGTGCGCCCGGCGCCGCGCCGCGAACCGCCCGATCGACGGCCCGAGCAGGGCGAACAGCCCCGCCATCGACATCGCCACCCACACGTCGGTGGCTGTCCCCCCTGCTGCGAGCACGTACGAAGGCAGCAGCACCGGGAGAAAACAGTTGAAAGCTACCGCAAGTGCGAGGTGCGACGTCATCCACCATTCGAACGGCCGGGCATCACCATCGACGGTGCTAGCGTGCTCGACCATAGCATCGGACATTACCTTAAGCGGACGTCGAAAGGACTGCGAGTGGGCACCTTGGCATTGTTGCCGACATTACATCAGCCCACCGATGCCGAGGCGGTGCGATTCGGGCAGCGTTGCGTGACCTATCGGGAGCTGCGTGTGGTGACCGCGGCACTTGCGCGTCAGTTGTCCGATGCCCGGCGGGTCGCGATATGGGCGCAGCCGAAGCTGGAGACGTGCGTGGCGATAGTGGCGGCGCTTGCTGCCGGCGTGCCCGCGGTGCCCATCAACCCCAGGCTGGGCACCCGGGAGCTGCAGCACGTCGCCTTCGATGCAGCCCCAGACCTGATTCTCACCGCCCCGGACGTCACCTTGCCCGAGCCGCTACGCGCGCTGACGAGACTCGACGTCGACCTGGACGCAGCGAGCGCCCCGATGCCGCCCGAACCGGATCCCGAGTCGCCGGCACTGATCGTTTACACCTCGGGCACCACCGGGCCACCCAAGGGTGTGGTGTTACCCCGCCGGGCCCTAGCCGCCGATATCGATGCGCTGGCCGAGGCCTGGGCCTGGACCGCCCAGGACGTCCTGGTACACGGGCTTCCGTTGTTCCACGTGCACGGACTGGTGCTCGGCGTGCTCGGACCGCTTCGGCTGGGGGGTGCGCTGCACCATCTGGGTTCCTTCTCGGTCGACGGCGTTGCCCGGGAGCTGGGTGGTTCCGCGACGATGCTGTTCGGGGTACCGACGATGTACCACCGGTTGGCGGCGGCCGCCGAGCGGGATCCCCAGGTTGCCGCAGCGCTGGGTCGGGCCCGCCTGCTCATCTCGGGCTCGGCCGCGCTGTCCGTCGCCGACCACCACCGGATCGCCGCGACCACCGGCCAGCACGTGGTGCAGCGGTACGGCATGACCGAGTCGCTGATCACTTGCGCAGTCCGAGCCGAAGGGCCGCGCCGGCCGGGCACCGTCGGGCCGCCGTTGGACGTGGTGGCGCTTCGACTGGTGGACGAGAACGGCGAGATCCTGGAAGCGTCACACGACAACACCGTCGGCGAGATCGAAGTGGCCGGCCCGACCCTGTTTCTGGGTTACCTCAACCGACCCGACGCCACCGCCGAGGCGATGCACGACGGCTGGTTTCGCACCGGCGACGTCGCCACCCGCAGCGCGGACGGTCACCTGCGCCTGATCGGACGCCGCACCACAGATCTGATCTCCAGTGGCGGATACAAGATCGGTGCGGGGGAGATCGAGAGTGCCCTGCTGGAGCACCCAGGAATCGCCGACGCGGCGGTCACCGGTGAGCCGGATCCCGACCTCGGGGAGCGGGTCGTGGCCTGGGTGGTCGCCACCGGCGATCCGCCGCCCGCCGAGGAGGAACTCGCCGAGCACGTTGCGGGGCTACTCGCGCCACACAAACGACCGCGGGTGGTGCACTATCTGGCTGCGCTACCCCGCAATGATTTGGGCAAGGTTCTCAAGGCCGAGCTCCGGCCGGATCCAGATCGAGGGCTCCAGTAGATTGCCCGCTTCGGTCCGGACAGCTGGGGGGTCGACGAGTGGGCGCAGCGCGGGCGGTTGGATTGCTGCTCGGGGTCGCTGCCGACGCGGCGTTCGGCGATCCGCGCCGCCATCACCCGGTGGCCGCTTTCGGGCGGCTCGCCATGACCGCCGAACGCGCCTGCTACGCCGAACATCGGCTGATCGGGCTGGTCTACACCGCGGGCCTGGTCGGCGCTGTAGCAACGGTCGGTGGTCTGGTGGAACGGGCCGGGCGGGGGAGAGCCCCGGTGCAGGTGGCCGGCACCGCGCTGGCGACCTGGGCGGTGCTGGGTGGCGCCTCGCTGGCGGACGAAGGCGCTGCGATGGCCCGGGCGTTGGACGCCGGGGACCTGGAAGCCGCCCGGATCCGGTTACCTCATCTGTGCGGTCGCGACCCGGCCACTCTCGACCTGGCCGGGATGGCCCGGGCCAGCGTGGAGTCGGTCGCCGAGAACACCTCAGACGCTGTCGTGGCCCCGCTGCTCTGGGGCGCGGTAGCTGGGGTGCCCGGGCTACTGGCCTACCGCGCGGTCAACACCTTGGATGCGATGGTCGGGTACCGTTCGCCGCGGTATCGCCGCTTCGGGTGGGCTGCGGCACGGCTGGATGACCTGGCCAACCTGCTGCCCTCGCGAGCCGCTGCCCTGCTGACCACGCTGTGCGCGCCGTTGGTCGGCGGATCGGCCCGCGGGGCTTGGCAAACCTGGCGGCGCGACGCGGCGGCGCATCCCAGCCCCAACGCCGGGCAGGTGGAGGCGGCGTTCGCGGGCGCGCTGGAGATACGGCTGGGGGGCCGCACGATCTACCCGCATGGCACTGAGCAGCGCCCGGTACTGGGCCACGGCCGCGCCCCGGATGCTGGTGACCTCACCCGGGGGGTGGAGCTGTCCCGGGTTGTCGGGCTCGCGGCCGCGGCGCTGTGCGCGACGTTGGCCGCGGTGACTCAGCGACCGTACCGGTCGGCGAGCTCGGCCATTGGTGGATCATGCGGATCGTCGACATCAGGCTCCCACTCCCCGCGGCGCCCCTCGGTCGCTTCCCGCCACGCGAAGTAGGCCAGCCCCAGCGGCGCCATCGTGCCGAAAGCGAGCCACTCCAGCGCATAGGGGAAAGATGGCCCCGCGTCCAACTGCGGCAGTGGCAGCGCGGACAGCACGCCAGGGGCACCGTCGACCAACTGAAGGTAACCAGGTTCCAGCCGCACCCCGGTGGCGGAGTTCACCGTGCGGCTACTCGCCGCGTACACCTGCCGGTGCCCGTCCTGTTGCACGACTTCGCCGTTCTGCGGGTCCAGCTCGTCGGCTCGTATTCGGCCGGTCACGGTCACCTGCTCGCCCGGCACCGGCGGGTATCGCGGTATCCGCACTCCCTCCGCCGGGCGTAGATAGCCGCGGTCGACCAGGATGTTCGATCCGTCGGCCAGCCGAAACGGAATCAGTACCTCGTAGGCCGGTTCGCCTTGGACGGTGCGCAGCCGGACCGCCATCTCCGCGTCCGGCAGGTAGTGCCCGGTAGCCTGAACCTGGCGCCACTCGGTGGCCTGGGTTGGCGCGGCGTGGACCGCCAGGACGCTGCGCAGCGGCTGTGGCGGGATGGTGAAGGAGCGTTCGATCGCGGCGTTGGTATCCGCGCGTTGCGCTGCGCGACGGAACTGCCACGGCGCGAGCAGGGTGAACGCCGCCACAGCGAAACAGATCACCATCGCTGTCAGCGCCATCCAGCCAGGGCGCAGCAGGAACCGCCACCGCATGCCACCACGGTAGCCGGTACTCATCCACACGCTCACCCCAACGCCGCCCGCGCGGCCGCTGCCGCGCTGCGTCCGTAGCCGCCACCGAACAACACCGCGTGCACCAGCAACGGGAACAACTGATGCAGTGGGACCCGCTGTTGCCAGCCGGGCGCCAGCGGGGCGACGGCGGTGTAACCCGCGAGCAACCGCTCCAGATGCGGGCAGCCGAATAGCGCGAGCATCGCCAGGTCCGTTTCCCGGTGCCCGCCGTGCGCGGCCGGGTCGAGTAGCCACAATCGCCCGTCGGTGCCAGCGTGGACATTGCCAGACCACAGATCGCCATGCAGTCTCGCCGGCGGTTCATCAGGTCCGGCCAGCTCCTCGATGTGCTCGCACGCGCGGTGCACCACACGAGCCCCGGCGGCATCTACCGCGCCGCCGTCTACCGCGCTACGCAGGTAAGGCAACACCCGTTGCGCGGCGTACCACTGCGGCCAGTGCGGCCCGGTGATGTTGGCCATCGGCGCGGCGCCAATCCACGCCTGCTCGGACCCTCCGGTGGGCGCGGTGCCGAAGGCGGCGGCGCCCGCGCCATGCAGCGTGGCGAGCTGACGCCCGAGCTGCTCAGCCGCGGCGCCGTCGGTACGGCCGGCCGGTATATGTTCGGTGACCAGCCATTGTTCGTCATGTCCGTGCACCTGCGGTACCGGTGGCCCGTCGGGTACCCGCAGCCAGCGCAGCCCCGCCGCCTCGGCCATCACCTGTCCAGGTTCTGCCCGCTTGGCGACCACCGTGCGCCCGTCGCCCAACTCCAGACGCCAGATGACGCCGTGGGGCGTCGCGGTCCGCACCGGCTGACCGGTGATCGCGGCGACGGCCTCGGCCGGGCTGCTCATAGTGGTGTCATGCCCGCTCGCGTACCCACGCCAGCAAGCTGGGTACCGTCCCGCGCACCATGTTCAGCACGTCATCGAAGCCGTGCTCGCCACCGTAGTAGGGGTCTGGGACGTCGAGGTCCCGACCAGCGGCCTGGTCAAACGATCGCAGCAACACGACTCGCTGTGGATCACGGATCAGTCGGCGCAACGCGGCGAGATGGCCGGAGTCCAGGGCCACCAACAGGTCGGCGGACAGGTGCTGCGCACCGAGCTGTGCGGCGACATGCTCGCAGGTGTATCCAGCCCGGCGAAGCGCCTCGGCGGTTCGCGGATCGGCTGGGCTGCCGACGTGCCAGCCACCGGTTCCCGCGCTGCTCACCCGGACGCGGTCGGCCAGTCCCTCCCGGCGCACCGCGTCGGCGAAGACGATCTCGGCCATCGGGGACCGGCAGATGTTCCCGGTGCACACGAAGCACACGTGATAACGCCCTGAGCTTCCCACGTCGCCTAGTGTGGCCGATCCCCGAGCACGGACAGGCGCTAGCGGTGCTTGGCTACGGTGAGTAGCACTGCTGCGGCCTCTGTCGCCTCGAGTGAGTGCCGGGCGTCGGGCACGATCAGAAGATCTCCGGAGGAACCGTGCCAGGACGTGTCGGCCGCTCTCAAAACCACGCGCCCGTGCAGGACGTGGACGGTCGCTTCTCCCGGGTTGTCATGTTCATCGAGTTTCTGGCCGGCAGCCAAAGCGATCAGGGTTTGGCGCAGCACATGCTCGTGTCCGCCGTATACGGTGTGCGCGCTTCGACCACTTGATGCCTTCTGCGCGAGGTCGAGTTGTTGACGCACCAGGGCCGTCAACGAGAACTTCTCCATCCGAACCTCCCCTTCGTCAGGCTCTGCACGGCTACTGGACTGCGGTCACGCGGGCGAGCCGGCGGGTGCTTGGCCAGCGGACGTCGTGCGCCCAGCCGAACTTCTCGAAGATCCAGATAAGGCGGGCGGTCATGTCGAGCTGGCCGCGGCCGACGCCGTGACGGGCACACGTGGGGTCGGCGTGATGCAGGTTGTGCCAGGACTCGCCCATGGACAAGATTGCCAGCGGCCAGAAGTTGGTCGAGCGGTCGCGCTGGGTGAACGGTCGGCTCCCGATCATGTGGCAGATCGAGTTGGTCGACCAGGTGATGTGGTGCAGTGCGGCGATGCGTACGAGTCCAGCCCAGAAGAACGCGGTCAGTGCACCCCACCAGGACCAACTGATGAGACCGCCGAGCAGGACCGGCATGGTCAGGCTGAGTGTCGACCATCCGACGTTCTGCTGGTTCACCCGGCGGATATCAGGATCGGAGAGCAGGTCAGGGGCGAAACGGTAGGTGTCGGTCAAGTCCCTCTTGAACAGCCAGCCGAGGTGGGCGTGCCAGAAGCCCCTGGCCACCGCCGCAGCGGACGTGCCGAACAGCCACGGGGAGTGGGGGTCGCCCTCCTTGTCGGTGAAGATGTGGTGACGGCGATGGTCGGCGACCCACGTGATGATCGAGCCTTGGAAGGCCATGCTGCCCGCGATCGCCAGCGCGATCCGCAAGGCACGGTTGGCTTTGAAGGCCCGATGGGTGAAGTAGCGGTGGAAGCCGGCAGTGACACCGAGGCCGCACACGAAGTAGAAGGACACGGCCAAACCGATGTCGGTCCAGGTCAGCCCCCAACCCCAGGCGAAAGGAACTGCGGTGACCAGGGCCAGCGTCGGTAGAACTATGAACAGCGTGACGAGGAGTTGTTCGCCGCCAGGGCGCCGACCGTGCAGCATCGGGCGTGGTCCGGCGCTAGGATCCGGGCTGGTGATCAGCTGACCGCCGTCATCCGGCGGGGCGGTCATCGGCGACGGAGGGGTCGGCCGGCTTCTGTCGGCGGGAGTGGATGCCGCGGCGGAGGTGCTCATCGTCATGGTTCCTCACGTCGTCATCACGATCGGTGGCACCACGGCGGTGCCAATCACGTACCGATCAACGCTGAGTGCTCCATGGCGGGGTCTGGGCCATGTTCCACAGTGCCGGCTCACAGCCGGCCGAAAACAACGTCTAGCTCCAAGGTTGGACGCACCGATGCAAGACGTCACGCTTGGCGTGTGTGTCCTACGTCACACGATAGCCCTGGCGTGGTGACGATGCTGCCTGCTGATCCACGCAGCGGACACTAGTGCGTGTACTAACCTGCAGGTCCACATGGACCAGTTGCTGCGTCACCACGGCGATGTCGACGCCACACCTGGGTTGCTCGACTTTGCGGTGAACGTGCGCGGCAGCGGGCCCCCGGTGTGGTTGCGCGACCGGCTGATCGCGGCGGTGGACGGGCTCGGTCGCTACCCATCTGCCGTGCAGGACGCGGCCGCCCGAGCTGCGGTTGCCGCGCGACACGATCGCGATCCTGCTGAGGTGCTCGTGCTTGGCGGGGTGGCCGAGGGTTTCGCCCTGCTGCCCGCGCTGGCGCCCCGGTCAGCGGCGGTCGTGCACCCGTCGTTCACCGAACCTGAGGTGTCACTGTGCAGGGCGGGCGTCGCCGTCAGGCGGGTGTTCACCGACGCCGCACACCGGTTGCGCCCCGAACGGATTCCCACCGAGGCCGACCTCGTAGTACTCGGCAACCCCACAAACCCGACCTCCGTGCTGCATACCGCCGAGGTTGTGCGCGGACTGGCTCGACCCGGGCGCGTCCTCGTCGTGGACGAGGCATTCGCCGATGCGGTACCCGGTGAGCGGGAATCGTTGGCAACCGATCGCAGCACCCCTGGTTTGTTGGTGTTCCGCAGCCTCACCAAAACCTGGGCCCTGCCGGGACTCCGGGCCGGTTATGCGCTGGGCGCGCCCGATCTACTCGCCCGGTTGGCCGCGCCGCGCCCGCCATGGCCGGTCGGCACGCTGGTGCTGGAGGCGGTGCGGGCCTGCTGCGCCCCAGCTGCGGTCGCCGAGGCCGCTGCTGCGGCTGTGCAGGCGGTGCGGCACCGGGAGTGGATGGCCCATCAGCTGGCCAACCTGCCCGGCGTCACGATCCACCAGCCCGCTGCTGCTCCTTTCCTGCTGCTGCACGTGCCAGACGGTGAGCGGGTCCGGGCCGTGCTTTCGGATGCCGGCGTGGCGGTTCGACGTGCTGACACGTTCCCTGGCCTCACCCGAGACCACCTGCGGGTAGCGGTCCGGCCACCGGAGATCGCCGCGGCGCTGGTGGACGGTCTGCGCGCCGCACTGGCCACTGTCGAGTCGGCGATATGACCACGATCGCACTGCCCGAAACCGTGTGGGGCGTGCGGGCCGCCGGTGACCCGGAACGGTCGGTGCGCACCGTGGCGGTCTGTGGCGGCGCCGGGGACTCGCTGCTCGGGGCCGCCAGCGCGGCGGGGGTTGACGTTTTCCTTACCGCCGACCTGCGGCACCATCCGGCACGGAGCACCTGGCCGCCGGCGGTCCGGCTTTGGTGGACGTCGCGCACTGGGCCAGCGAACACCCATGGTGCGAACAGGCCGCAGCAGTGGTCTCCGCAGCCCTCGGCGGTACGGTCAATGTCCACGTTTCGTATCGCCGGACCGATCCCTGGACGATCGGTTCGGTGTAACCACCTCGGAGGCTCACGCGGTGAAAGCCGATCCCGCCGCACAACGCCGGCTGTCCGACCTGGCCGCGGTGGACGCCGAGCTGACCCGCGCCGCGCACCGCCGCCGATCGCTACCCGAACTCGTCGAGGTCGAGCAGGCTGACAAGTCCCTGCAGACCGCCCGGGACGCGATGGTCGCCGCGGAGACGGCGATGTCGGACCTGGACCGCGACATCCGCAAGCTGGAAGCCGAGGTCGAGCAGGTGCGGACCCGGGAGGACCGGGACCGCGGTCTACTCGATTCCGGATCGATCTCCTCGGGTAAGCAACTGGAAGACCTGCAACACGAGTTGGCGACCCTGCGACGTCGCCAGACGGTGCTGGAGGACGAGCTGCTGGAAGTGATGGAGCGGCGTGAGGCCACTGCGGCCGACCTCGAGCGCGGCCGAGTGGCGTTGGTCGACATAGAGCAGCGCCGCCTTGATGCCATTCGCCGCCGGGATGCGGCATTGGCGGAGGTGGGTTCCGCAGAAGAGCATGGTGCGCAAGAGCGCCGCATCCTCATCGGCGAGCTGCCCGCGGACCTGGTGTCGCTTTATGAGCGGATCCGGGCCCGCAACGGTACCGGTGCGGCGCTCGTGCGGGAGGGCCGTTGTGGCGCCTGCAGGCTAGAGCTGGACCGCACTGCGATCGGACATCTGCGAGAGGCGGCCTCCGACGAGGTGGTGCGCTGCGAAGAGTGCGGCGTTGTGCTGGTACGTACTCCCGAATCGGGCCTATCCCGTCCATCCGATCTCTCAGCCCAATCCGGATTATCAGGGGAGTCTGGGCGTTGACCCGGCGCGTCATCATCGAGGCCGACGGTGGCTCGCGGGGCAACCCTGGCCCGTCCGGGTACGGAGCGGTGGTGCGCGACGCCGACACCGGTGAGCTACTCGCGGAGGTTTCGGAGGGACTGGGGACCACCACCAACAACGTCGCCGAGTATTCGGGCCTCATCGCCGGGCTGCGCGCCGCGGTCAAGGAGGGTGCGCTGACCGCAGAGGCGCGGCTGGACTCCAAGCTCGTGGTCGAGCAGATGAGTGGGCGCTGGCAGATCAAGCAACCGCACCTGCGGCCGCTGGCCGGCGAGGCGGCTGAGCTGGCCCGCCAACTCGGTGACGTCAGCTACACCTGGGTGCCGCGAGCCCGCAACGCGCACGCCGACCGGCTGGCGAACGAAGCGATGGACGCCCAGGCCGGCGTCACCAGTAAGCCTGGAACCCACACCGCAGCACGGACGCACTGGACCGGCGCCACTGGTACCCCGACCCGACTGCTGATGTTGCGGCACGGCCAGACCGAGCGTTCCGCGCAGCGCCGATACTCCGGGCGCGCGGACCTGCCACTGACCGAGCTGGGGGAGCGGCAAGCCGCCGCTGCGGCCGCTCGCCTGGCTCTTACCGAGGGCGTCGCTGCGGTGGTCAGCTCGCCGCTGCTGCGGGCGAGGCAGACGGCCCAGCCCGTCGCCGACGCGTTGGGCGTGCCGCTGACCTTCCACGAAGGACTGCTCGAGACTGATTTCGGGGCCTGGGACGGGCTGACCTTCGCCGAGGCGCAAGCTCAGGATCCGGATCTGCACACCAGGTGGCTCACCGACACCTCGGCGGCCCCGCCGGGCGGCGAGAGCATGGACGAGGTGCACCGCAGGGTGCGGCGGGTGCGGGACCAGCTGATCGCCGAACACGGCGCTGAGACGTTGATCGTGGTCAGCCATGTCACGCCGATCAAGGCGCTGCTGCGGATGGCGCTGGACGCCGGACCGTCACTGCTGCACCGGCTGCACCTGGACGTCGCATCGCTGTCGATCGCGGAGTTCTACCCCGACGGTCCCGCCACGGTAAGGCTGGTCAACGACACCGGTCACGTGACGAACAGGTAGATCGACACCGCTAGACCCACCACGACCACCCCTGCTCGCAGCACCGGCGCCGGAAGCCGGCTGGCGAGTTTCGCGCCGAGGAAGCCGCCGACCAGGTTGACGGGGGCAAGCAGTGCGACGATTCGCCAGTCCACCGGTGCGCCAACGGCGAACACCACCGCGCTGACCGCAGCGATGATCAGCGAGAGGACGCCCTTGACAGCATTGAGCCTGCGCAGGTCATCATGCGCGGTGAGGGCGAGCACCGCGATCAGAATGACGCCGAGCGCCCCGCCGAAGTAGCCGCCGTAGATGGCGGCGAGGAATACCGCAGGCAGCAAGACCGCGCGACGGTCCGGCGCATCGGGTTCCGGCTCGCCGATCCACCGGGCGAGCCACGGTTGCACCCCGAGCAGCACGCTGGCCATCGCCACCAGCGCGGGTACTACCGCGTCGAACACTGCGGGAGGCAACACCAGCAGCAGTAGGCTGCCCACCAGCCCACCCACCACCGCGACGCCGATCGTCGACAGCACCCGGCTCCGCTGCCCCTGAAGCTCGCGTTGGCTGCCCAGCGCGAGGCCGGCGCTGCCGGCGCATTGGATGACCGAATTGGTGACATTCGCCGCAAGCGGCGGGAATCCCACCGCCAGCAGCGCCGGGAACAACAGCAGCGACCCACCACCGGCCACCGCATTGACCACGCCCGACACGATGCCCGCGACGACCAGCAGGGCCAGGTGGGTGGACGGCACGAGGCGCCACGCTAACCCGGTGTGGGGAGATCTATGATCGTGGGGCGGACGAGCTGGCCGGGCGGTCGCGTCGGGCTCGGAAACGGGCCCGTCGAGGAAAGTCCGGACTCCTCAGGGCAGGGTGGTTGCTAACGGCAACCCGGGGTGACCCGCGGGACAGTGCCACAGAAAACAGACCGCCCCGCCCCATGAGATCGACGGGGCCGGGGTAAGGGTGAAACGGTGGTGTAAGAGACCACCAGCGTCCCGGGTGACCGGGACGGCTCGGTAAACCCCACCCGGAGCAAGGCCAAAAGGCGCGCCCGCTTTCGGCGCGCTGCGCAGGCGATCGAGGGCGGCCCGCCCGATGCCTGCGGGTAGGCCGCTGGAGCCTGCCGGCGACGGCAGGCCGAGATGGATGATCGCCGGCCGGGACGCCGCAAGGCCCCCGGTGCACAGGATCCGGCTTACAGGCCAGCTCGTCCGCCTCACGTGTCGCCACCTGCGTCAACGGGGTGATGTAGCGGGGTTGAGCAGGTGGAACGCTCTCGCTACTTCTCCAGGTTTCTCACAGCTTCTCGACGTCCGACGGCCCGGCGACGGCCCAGGAGTCGATCTTGCGCGCTGGGGCTGTGGGGTATCCCGTCGATCTGGCGCAGCCCGACCACGCGGCATCCCGGGGGCAGCCCTCGACGGAACCGGCGCGTGCGGCGTCCGGCTCTGCTCCCGGGATGCCGCGTGGTAGCCCTTGGGGAGGTCGATGGGATGCCCCACCCTGCCTACCCGGTCCAGTCGCAGCAGTTCTTGTGGCTGGCTATCCCGGAGATCTGCCCGCCCAGCGAGGGCATGGTCCTTACAGATTGACAAGATCTTCTGGGCAAGCACTTGACGCGTGGCGATAGGTGGAATGCTGTCGGTCATGACTGAGCTGCCGCGACGGGTGTTTTTGAGTCACACCTCAGAGCTGCGGCGGCTGCCTGAGGGTCGGTCGTTTGTAGCCGCAGCGGAGCAGGCGGTGATTCGAGCCCGAGATGCACTGGTGGACATGGCGTATTTCGGAGCCCGAGACGAGGCGCCTGCGCAGGTATGCTGGCAGGCGGCGGCTGAGGCCGACGTGTACGTGGCCATCGTTGGGTTTTGCTATGGCTCGCCGGTGCGCGACCAGCCGGAACTGTCCTACACCGAACTGGAGTACCAGGCCGCCAGCGAGGGCGGCAAGCCGCGGCTGGTGTTCGTGATCGGTGATGAAACAAAGGGGCCGAAAGCGCTGTTCGTCGACCGTGACTACGGCGACCGACAGGAGGCATTCCGAGCCCGCCTAGCCGATAGTGGGCTGACCATGGCGACGGTGACTACACCGGAGGAGCTCAGTGAGGTGCTCTTCCAGGCATTGGTTGAACTGCCGGAGGCCCGCTCCGCACTGGTGCCGTCTAGTCGGGTGTGGAACGTGCCAGCCCGAAACCCGACCTTCACCGGCCGCGAACAGCTGCTGGCGAACCTGCGCTGCGCGCTATGTGCAGGCCGATCGACGGTGGTGCAAGCAGTGCATGGAATGGGAGGAATCGGGAAAACCGCGCTGGTCATCGAATACGCCCACCGCCACAGCGGTGAGTACGACGCGGTGTGGTGGGTGCCCTCGGAAGAACAGGCGCTAATTTCGGATCGATTGGCCGACCTGGGCCGGGCACTTGGCCTGGTCGGGCAGACCGAGACGGCAGGGGTAGCGGTGTCGCGTCTGCTGGGCGCGTTGCAGGACCGGGACCGCTGGTTACTGATCTACGACAACGCCGAACAGCCTGACGTACTGGCCCCCTTCTTGCCGGGGGGCGCCGGTCATGTGGTGATCACGTCTCGGTACCCGGACTGGCAGGAGCTAGCCGCGCCGTTGCCAGTAGACGTGTTCGACCGCGGCGAGTCGGTTAGTCTGCTGCGCGAGCGGCTTCCCTCGCTGAGCGTGGATGATGCCGGCCGGGTCGCGGATGCGCTGGATAACCTGCCGCTAGCACTCACTCAAGCGGCCGCCTACCTGCAGGAGACTGGGCTGACCGCCGAGGCCTACCTGCAGCTCCTGACCCGTCGGACCAGCGCGCTATTGGCTCAGGGGGTGCCAGCGACCTACCGGGTGTCGTTGACTGCCAGCCTGCACCTGGCATTCGACCAGCTGGCCACCGATGACCCCGCCGCTCTGACGCTGCTGAGGCTCGCCGCGCAGCTGGCGCCCGAGCCGATCCCCTTCACGCTGTTTACGAGCCGCCCGGACCAACTACCCGAGCCGCTGGCGGCCGCAGCGAGTGACCCGGTGGCCTTCGCCAGGATGACCGGGTTGGTGCGGCGCCGAGCGCTGGCCCGGGTGAGTTCGGATAGCCTGCAGCTGCACCGGCTGGTGCAAGCCATTTTCCGCGACAGCCCGGACGGCATTCCCGACGAAGACAACCTGGCCATGGCCGCCTGCCGGCTGTTGCGGGACGCCGTGCCGGCAGATCCATGGAACAACCCGCCCACCTGGCCGGTCTGGCGGCAACTGCTTCCGCATGTGCTGGCCGTCACCGATACCACCCGCGGCGCCGACCCCGACCCGGACAGTACGCACGTCCCTTGGCTGCTCCACCGCGCCGCTACCTACCTGCTGACCCGAGGTGAGCCCCGACCTGCTCGCCCGATGCTTACACGGGCCCACCAGTTGTACCGGGACATACTCGGCGAGGACCATCCCGACACTCTGCGGTCGGCCAACAACCTCGCCTTAGACTTGCGCGCGCTAGGTGAATATGAGCGAGCCCGCGAACTTCACAAGGATACTTTGGCCCGCCGCCGCCGAGTGCTGGGCGAAGACCACCTCGACACACTGGCCTCGGCCAACAACCTTGCCCACAACCTGCGCGTGCTCGGTGAGTACGAGCGGGCCCGCGAACTGGACGAGGACACCCTGACCCGTTGCCGTCGGGTGCTGGGCGACGACCACCACCGGACCCTCATCTTGGCCATTAACCTCGGTGTCGACCTGACCAACCTGGGTGAGTATGAGCGGGCCCGCGAACTGGACGAGGACACCCTGACCCGTTGCCGTCGGGTGCTGGGCGACGACCACCCCGACACCCTGCAGTCGGCTTCCGGCTTTGCCGACGACCTGCGTGGGTTGGGTCAGCTTGAGCGGGCCCGGGAACTGGACGAGGACACCCTGACCCGTTGCCGTCGGGTGCTGGGCGAGGACCACCCCATCACCCTGATTGTGGCCACTGGCTTTGCCGACGACCTGCGTGGGTTGGGTCAGCTTGAGCGGGCCCGGGAACTGGACGAGGACACCCTGACCCGTTGCCGTCGGGTGCTGGGCGAGGACCACCCCGACACCCTGATTGTGGCCACTGGCCTTGCCGACGACCTGCGTGGGTTGGGTCAGCATGAGCGGGCCCGCGAACTGGACGAGTGGATCAAATCTCAATACCGGTCACGACCTTAACGGCCCCTGCCCGTCTTCGTTTTGATCCGCCGATCCCGTGCGGCAATGCGTTGAGATTTTCCGTTCTGATTGTTGCGCCAGCGCAGTGGTCTAGAGCGCGTAAGCGTCGTCAGCGACTGGCGCCTTCTTAGGGAGCCTATGCGCGCGCCGGGCCGGCCCGCGCGAGCACGGCCGCCAGGCCGCGCGCAGCAAGCGGGACCGGCCCGACCGGGGCAGGCGAGTAGACGACGCACCCAGTCACGTCAGCGCCGCCTGCGGCGGCGTCTTGATCCCATAGAGCCAAATTCGGCAACACACCCTGGAAGACCCTGGAAGACCGCTGGAAGGCCGCGGCTCGCGTAGCCAATGAGATCATCGTTCTCGGTCTTCTAGAGTCCTCCTGGTGCACAGCATCTGTGTGTTCAGCGGTTCGAGTCCCGGGGCCCGAGCGGAGTATGCGGCCGCAGCCCGGGCACTGGGCACTGAGCTCGCCGCTCGGGGCACTCGGCTGGTGTACGGCGGGGCGAGTATCGGACTTATGGGGGTGGTGGCCGACACCGTACTGGCCGTCGGCGGGGAGGTTGTCGGCGTCATTCCGCAGCAGCTGGTGGACAAGGAGGTCGCCCACCAGGGGCTGTCAGATCTGCGGGTCACTGCCTCCATGCATGAGCGCAAGGCCCTCATGGCGGAGCTGTCCGACGGTTTCGTCGCCCTGCCCGGTGGCTACGGCACGCTGGAGGAGTTCGCTGAGGTCCTCACCTGGTCCCAGCTCGGGCTGCAGCAGAAGCCGTGTGGGTTGCTGAACGTGGCCGAGTTCTACCGCCCGCTACTCGCGTTCTTCGACCATGCCGTCACCGAGCGGTTCGTGCGGGCCGAGCACCGCGACCTCGTTCTCGCCGACACCGACGCAGCACGCCTCCTCGACGCATTCGACACCTGGACGCCGCCCACCGTCGCCAAATGGCTCGACTCCACGAGCCCGCCGGCCCCCTGACCGAGGAGTGTTGGTCACAGATACTCAGCGCAGCGTCGGATCCGTGCAGTGCTGGATTTGGACATCCCGACTGAGCTGCTTGGGAATCATCGTTGTGGTCGACCGTGTCGAAACCGCGTTGGCTGTCGGGAATGTCGATTACCGTGAATGCCTCCCGATTACCTCTCCTGTCCCGGGGTCAATCCGAGATAGGAGAGAGGACAGCGACTTGCTCGGAAGACCAGTACTCCCGGAGGCTGGCGATGAGTCGGCCCTCGAAGACGAGGATGGCGACCTCTCTCATTCGCTTGCGGACATTTTGGGCCAGATCGTCAAACTCGGCTTCCCATTCAACGATCGCTGTATCTCCATCGAGGTAAAGATTCAGGAGCTCGCACTTAATATCGCTCTGCGATTCGACGACCTTAGCTTTCCAGTACGCCCGAATTCCATGTCGATCTCGAATCGGTGTTTCGAATACCCGTTCATGATAGGTGGCTGTATCCGTGAAGATAGTACCGATCAAGTCGGCGTCCTGTTCGGCCCATGCCCGGATGTAGAGATCTACGACGTTTCGGACATCCTGTTTCGTGAGCGTCATCTATTTCCTTCCGCTATCGCAGCCAAGTCAAGGGGCACGTCATTCGCTGAATTTTCCAAAAGCGCGTGAATCACGTCCGGATCGTTTAATGTTACCCCTTGTAGATCAACACCGGAGAGCGATGCCGAGTCGAGGCGCACCCATCTCCATCGCATAGCATCAACTTGAATATCACTTGAGAAACCAGTGTAATAACCATCCATCACCGTTTCACCCGGGAGGACTGCGAGATGGACTGACCCGAAGTATCGGGTATCGCTTACATTCTTCCAGTGGCCAATAAGGTGGCGATTTGTGAGCTGGGCTTCAATTTCATTACGGTACGGCGACGCTTGACCCTGGGTACGAGGATCAGGTGGGTAGTTTTTAGCAATCACTCGTCGATCTGATTGGGGTGTCAGCTGGGTGATGTCGGCGTGGCATTGAATACCTCGGTCTGAATTAAATTGGTAGCAAGTAACCCAGAAGCCGCCTAGTATGTCGGCCGAGAAGCTGTGAGGTACTGACGCTAGAAGACCAAGAGATTGATGGAAAGCTACCACCCGGCCTGGCTCGTGAACGGCTAGCTCGGTGGGCGGAAGGCTCGACGTCTGTGGCTGCGTCGCGGGCGGTTCGGGTATGTAATCGATTCCCTCGTCGTGAATTTGAAACAGTAGATCGACTTTCCAGTCTGGGAACATGCCTTCGAGTATGCGACAGTGGTCGGTATAAGGAAGTCCGATTAAGTCTCCGGAAAGCCACCGGTAGAACTGTGCCCTGCTCGGCCAACCCTTCCTTAAAGTCGGATCAACAGCGGCCGCAACCTTGTCGTACTCGCGACAGAAAGCGCTGTGAGTTTGTAGATGGCGTCGCTGGAGCAACATCTTGAGCACGATCGGCTTTGCGGTCAATGAGCTGACCCCTCCTTCGCGTGAGACGAGAGGAGATGAGACTAGCACGTCCGCGAGACAAGGCGAGATGACACGAGCTGTAGAGGGTCGAGAAGAGACGATCATGAGGTCGAGAGCAGACCCTGACCTGGCCGAAGCTAGTGGTGCCACCTGCTGAGGGGTGGCACCACGCAGACAGTCCAGACAGGAAGAGGCAGGGATCGTGGCTATCGCTAGGGGTCACCGGTTCGCCATCGAGTTCGATGGCGCGTTTCCTCAGGGCTTGGTCCTGATTGGCGACGTGACACCGGACAACGAGTACCAGACACGTGAGGACAAAGCCGTT
>JALYTS010000102.1 GCA_030854185.1 Actinomycetota bacterium
AGGTTGACGAGGTGATCTCTATGCTGGAGCTGGCGCGAGACGAGGCCACGAAGGTGGTGGCTACCCGCAAGGGGAGCGCATGCCGTGACAGCAAGGAGGTTGTCCGGGCGATCAGGAGCGATGGTTCCGCGACTCAGTGACCAGCTCGATCAGATGGGCAGCGGTTGGGCCGGGGACCAGACGCGTTCGAAACTGGCGACGTAGGTGCCGAACACGTCGTCGTCGCCTTGGCGGCGCAGGTGCAGGACTGGGGCGTACGCAGCGGCGATGCCATAGACGTGCTGGTTAATGAGCATCTCGTCATCAGCACGGTAGATCGAGTTGTAGAGCACCGTCGGGTGAAGGCGGATCTGCACGCCGGACGCGACGAGCGGCCGGTAAAGAACGATGGCGTTACGGATCTTCGCGGCCATCGCGTCATGGATGCCTTCCTCGTCACCGCGTTGGCTGACGTGCGGGCTGTCTGGGTCACCGAGGATGATGCGAACCGCGACTCCCGCTCGGGCTTTGTCGCCGAGCAAGCGGACTATCTCGACGTCTTCGGCGAGGAACAGGCCGCTGTAGAC
Organism: Actinomycetota bacterium; assembly: GCA_030854185.1. GTDB lineage: Bacteria > Actinomycetota > Actinomycetes > Mycobacteriales > Pseudonocardiaceae. Next base: position 567 of record JALYTS010000102.1, read on the forward strand.
GAGGATGTCGATCTGGCGCTCGGCGCTGTCGTAGAGCTGGCGCCACACGTCACGCGGGACCGAGCCCCGGTGCGGGTACGTGGCATAGACCTCCGCGCCGATAGATGGCACCCCGGCAAGGTGCGGCCACAGGTCGTACTCATGCTGGCTCAACAGGTCAGCCAGTCCCCATCGGTGGCGGGGCTGGGGCAGCCGGCCGCTGAGCCAGCGCTGGACCGTCTTGGGATCGACACCCAGTGTCTTGGCGACGTCGATATCGCGGAGTCGTGCCCCGGCCAAGGCGCGCCGCAGCGGTTCACCGATCGAGCGACCGTCCGGCATCTTGACCTCCCATGTTCCTGCGGCGCACGCTAGCACAAGACGTCCCTAGTCGTCCCTACCGGTGGTGACGCTGGTGGCGAGGCTGCTGAGATCCTGTGTTGGTGCGGTCGACTCCATGGGGCGCGTACGCGCGAATCGCCGACAAGCTGCGGGAACGGCTGGCGGATGTCGCGCCGGGCTCTGCCTTGCCGTCAGAGACCGCGCTCGCGGCTGGAGTTCGGCGTGGCGCGCAACACGGTGCGTCGGGCGTTGGCCGAGCTGGCACGCGACGGGCTGATCGTGACGTTGGCTGGACGCGGCCGGATCGTCGGTGATCCCACGGACACAGCCGCCACCGCAGGCTACCGGCGGATCGCCGACGATCTGCGACAGCAGATCATTTCCGGCGAACTGGCAACGGGCCAGCGGGTGCCATCCGAGGCCGAACTGATGCGCCGGTACGAGGTGTCCCGGGGCACAGCTCGGCAGGGCTTGGCGTTGTTGGAAGCCACTGGCCTGGTGTCGGCAGTACACGGAAAAGGACGTTTTGTGGACGCCGAGGGACGCCGCTCTATGGGCTAGGCCGTCCCGAGCTGGTTACCCTCGCATGATGAAGATTGCCGCAACGGCACGTGAACTGGCTCGATCGCTGCTCGAGTCTGAGCTGCCGGTGCGGTGGGCGCACTCGCGGGGGGTCGCCGGTCAGGCCGTCACGCTTGGCCGACTTCTGGCTCAGCACGCGGACTTACTCGAGGCCGCCGCATGGCTGCACGACATCGGCTACGCCAACCCGATCGCGGTGACCGGGTTCCATCCGCTTGACGGTGCCCGGCGCCTGCGCGACACGAGGTTCGGCGATCCAATACTGTGGATCTTGGTCGCGCACCATACTTGCGCGGAGATCGAGGCTGAAGGGCGCGGGCTCGGCGACGTCCTAGCCGCTGAGTTCCCCATCGGCGAGGTTGACCCGTTTCTGGTCGCGGCACTGACGTATTGCGACATGACCACCGGCCCCGACGGGAAACCGCTCGGGGTTGATGAGCGGATCACGGAGATCCTGAGCCGGTACGACCCGGATGACGTCGTGCACCACGCCATCTCGCAAGCCTCCCCGATTCTGCGCCGACAGACGGCCGAGATCGTCGCCGCCCTCGAAGCGAGCTGAACCCTCGGGGAGCCTCGAAACAACACCCCGCCGGGCGGTCAGGGCCTGTCGACCGGAGTGAGGAATCCTTGCTCGTCGCGTGTCCATTGGCGTCCGCTGCTGTCCAAGAACTCGATCTCGACCGGCTCAGGTGAGTAGTAAGTCTTCAACCATTCCCGTGGCGCTGGGCGCTGCACGGTCTGCCCTGGTGGGACGAGGCCGATGAACTCGGCTTCGTGGACGCCCTCATCCGGCGTCGGCAGGGACACCTCGTAAATGGGCATCTCGCTCGCGTTGTGCACGTGAAACAGCAACTCTCGGCCGCCGTAGGCGGTGGCCTGCGCTTCCACCCAGGCACTGACCTTGATCGCCTGCAGGCGGCGTTCCTCCTCCGCGCGGATCTCTTCGCGCCGGTGTTCCTGACGCAGCAGCACGAACCCGATCGCGAACGCGCCCACAGTGCCGACCGCCGACAGTGCGTCCACTATGACGACAATCCATTCACTCGGCATGTCGAGCTCAGCCGAGGTAGGGCGTGTTCCTGCCCCCAAGGAAGTGCTGGACCCGCAGCCTCATTGACCGATCCATCCGCAATTCGTCGACCACCCGCCGGTCGACGAACACGACTTCCCGAGTTTCGCTGCTCGGGGTCGGCTGCCCGCCGGTCGGCCGCGCGACGAACACGACCGAGAACTCCTGCCGGACCTCACCGTCGCTGGTGTAGTGGATGACGTGCTTGGGGTCGGTGTAGATACCGACCAACCCTGTTACGCGACAATCAATGCCGGTCTCCTCCTTCGTCTCGCGCACGGCCGTATCGATCAATGACTCGCCCAGGTCCATCGCCCCACCCGGCAACGCCCAGTTGTCATTATCGGTCCGGTGGATCATCAAAAGATCGCCGTCGTCGTTGACTACGACGACGTTCGCGGACGGGACGAGGCTGTTCGCACGTGGCGCGTTCGGATCGTCGTAGTAGTCGATTCGCGCCACGCCCCGACAATCCCTTCGTTCGCTCTGCTGTGTTGTCCGGCTAGTTGAGCGGGAGCGCCTCGGACCAGACGCGGTCGAAGCTCTCTAGGTAGGTGGTGACCATAGTGCCGCCGGACACCTGACGCAGATGCATGACCGGCGCCTGCGATGCCGGGACGCCGTACACGTGGGAGTTGACCAGCAGTTCCTCGTCCGCGCGGTAGATCGAGTTGTAGAGCACGGTCGAGTGCAACCGGATCTCCACCCCGTCAATCCCACGCAGCGGCCGGTACAGCACGATCACATTGCGGATCTTCGATGCCAACGCGTCACCGATTCCCTCCAGCGCACCGCGACAGGCCACCTCGGCCGCGTCCGGGTCGCCAAGCAGGATGCGAACCCTCACCCCCTGCGCGGCCTTGGCGCGGAACATGGCGAGCAGTCCCGGGTCGTCGGCGAGGAACATCCCGCTGTAGACCAGCACGCCGATCTCTTCCTCGGCCGAGTCGAATAGCTGTCCCCAGACGTTCCGGGGGACGGCCCATCGGTGCGGGTAGAGGACCAGGATCTCGCTCTCCGACGCGGACGCGACCTGTTCGGCGGCCAAAGCACCCGGCCATAGGTACGCCTCATCGATCCCGAGCCTCTTGGCCACCTGGTACCGGTGTCGCCGGTAGGGAATCCGGCCCCCGATCCACCGCTCGATCGTCTTCGGGTCCACGCCCACGGATTCGGCCAACTCGATCGGGGTCACCCCGCGTTGCAGCAGCGCTGCCCGAAGCCTCTCGTTCGCCATCCCACCGTGCCTGGTTCGTGAGCCACGGGCCGGTACTCGTCCCGACAGCGTCCCAGGGACGTCCCGGGACGGATGTCACCGTACTGGGGACGTCTCTCTCAGATCCAACTGCGTGGTGATCACGTCCCGCGCGAAACGGCTTTCATATGCGCCATGACAGAGCGCGACCAACCGATTACCGGCTCGACGTAGCCGACGCGATCAGCACTGCGGATTTCCCCGGTCCGGCGGTCAAGTGCCTGCCAGCAGCCGCCGAACCGGGTCTCCCCACCACCCCACGTGAGCGATCGAGGAGATCGACAATGTTACAGATCCACACCTGCGTCAGCGTCCACTGTGACCACTGCCGGGATGCTCTCGGTGGCCCCCTGGTTCAGGCGCACTACCGCACCGAGAAGGCCGCCCTAGACGCCGCCGCCGCCCAACGATGGCGGACTGGCCCAGGTCGGCGGCTGCTGTGCTCGGCATGCGCCCCGGTCCTGACCTGTGAAGCCCAGGGCCACGACTTCAGCACCTGGCGTCACCCCGTCACCGCCAACGGGCAACCGGCGCTCAGCGAGTACCGGCACTGCTGGCGCTGCTGCCGCCACGAATCCCGCCCGGTCACCCACAGCAACCACGACAGAGGCGAACTGCCATGAACCCCACGCAGGTAGAGGTCCTGCTGGTCGGGCTGGCGGTGCTCGCGGGGCTCGGGGTGATCGCCGCGTTTCGCAGCGGCGCCCGCAGCGCCTACCGGGTCGCACGGCAAACGCAGCACGTGACGCGGATGGGCGGCAACCTCATCCGGGCACTGAGCACCGCCGCAGTCATCGTCGGGATGCAGTGGGCGGTGGTGTTCTTCACTACTGACCCGCGCGCCTGGGGCGTCGCGCTGGGAGTGCCCGCGCTATTCGCCGGCAGCGTGATCGCCCGCCTGTTCTCAGTCACCGAACTCCTCGACCCAACCCAGCACAGGACCCGGCGATGAACACACCCGACGCACCGCTGAGCACCGCCGATATTCCGGGCGCGGCGCACCACGACCCGGACCGAACCCCAGCGCAAGACCACCCGATGACCACCCACCAATCAGGCGCTGAGCTGCAACCGGCACCCGAGGTGTTAGAGGGAGAACTGCTCGACCCTGACTACACCCAGCGGCCTCTGCCGGTCGTGCTGCCACCTTGGCTGCGCTCCCGGCGCACCGCGCTCGCCACGCTGCGGTGGGCTGTCCGCTACGCCGCACGGCAACTCGGATTCCACGTGGTGCGCGCTCCCGGCTACGCGCTGGGACTGGCCTTGTGGATGCTGCGCGGCGCAGGTCGAGCCATCGCCGCCGCCTTCGGTTGGGTCAGCGCACGCGGCGAATACCGGCCCCTGATCACCGCGGCGCGAGAGACGAAACGATGGGATCAGGTCCGTGAGCTGGTCACCGAGCGGCGCGCGCTGGCCCGGGTGAGGATCACCATCACCGCGTGGCTGACCCTGTCCGCAGCAGCGGTCGGCGCCGCTGGACTGCTCACCCTGGGCAAGGCGTTCGGGTGGTGGGTTGCGTTGGCGGCCGGGCTGGGCGCGGTGTGGCTGGGCCGCCCGCGCACTGCCCCGCTGTTGCCACCCGGACCCGTGCTGCCAGTGGCACTGGAACTGTCGGCGGACATGCTCACCGCCGCCCTGAGGGCAGCCGGGCTGGTCAAAGCCGACGCCGTCCCGCAGATGGTCACCCCGCCCCTGCGGGATGGCAACGGGTGGGCCGTCACCCTCGACCTGCCCCGGGGTGGTGGGAAAACCGCCGCCGACGCGATCGCCAAGCGCGACACCGTGGCCGCTGAACTCGGCGTGGACGAGATCCAAGTCATCATGTCCCGGGTCCGCGCCGTCGCCGGGGGCCACGCTGGCCGGTTGATGATCTGGGTTGCCGATGACGACCCCTACATCGGAGACCCACACCCCTCGCCGTTGACCCGCCTTGAGCAGTTTTCGGTGTGGGATCCGATCCCGTTTGGTCGCGACGCCCGGGGACGGCGGATCATGCTGGCGCTGATCTGGCAGTCGATGTTCTTCGGTGGGCTGCCCCGGCGGGGCAAGACCTTCGCCCAGCGACTGCCGTCAGCCGCCGGAGTGCTCGACCCCTACGTCCGGCACTACGTCGCCGATGGCAAAGGCGGCGCGGACTGGCGGCCCATGCGCGGCGTGGCACACCGACTGGTCATCGGCGCCGAAGACGACGCCATCACCGCCTTCGGCGCCATGCTCGATGAGCTGATCACCGAGATGGGCCGCCGATTCGCCCTGCTCGGCGGCCTGCCCACCTCGGTGTGCCCGGAGGGCAAGCTGACTCCGGAGATCAGCCGCCGCTACGACCTGCCCGTCATCTTCATCACCATTGATGAACTGCAGGAATACCTCTCCGCAATGACCGCAGCAGTAAGAGAGGAAGCCGTGGACAAACTCGCTCGCCTAGCCCGCCGCGCCCCTGCGGCCGGGTTCATCCTCAACGCCGCCTCACAGCGCCCCGACACCGACAGCGTCCCAGCGAAACTACGGGAGATCATCAGCTACCGGTACTGCACCCAAGTCGTCGACCGCACCTCCTCCGACATGGTCCTGGGCAAGGGCAAAGCCGCCCAAGGTGCGGATGCCTCCATCCTGTCCGAAGACCACAAAGGCGTCGGCGTCCTGGTCACCGGCCCCGGCTCGTTCGAGATCATCCGCTGCGACTACATGGACCTGCCCACCTTCGCCACACTCTGCGCACACGGCCGGGTTCTGCGGATCGCCGCCGGGACCCTGACTGGAGACGCCGCCACTGACGCCGTGGCCGCCGCCGAAGCCGCTGGAGTGCAGATCCCCGCCGTACTGGCCGACGTGCTCTACGCCATGCACGGGGTAGAACGCATGCACACCACGACCCTGCTGGCCCGGCTGGTCAACGCCGACGAGGACGCCTACGCCGAGTTCACCCCCGAACGCCTCGCCGACGAACTCGAACGCGTCGGCGTCCGACGATCCGGCCGACAGGTCAAAGTCGACGGAGTCAACCTCGCCGGATACCGCCGCGCCGATCTCGAGGCTGCCGTCCCCGCCGGCGCCACTCTTCCCCCGCCATCACCCGCGCAACCAGTTACCGAAAGCGACCAGTAGGCGACAGGGGCTCTACCTCATCCACTGCCCGACCCCCGCTACCCGCACGCGTCCGCAGCCTTGCGGGTAGCGGGGGCCCTCTACCCCGGTAGACCCCCCAGGTAACGGCCCCTGACCAGCGCGGTAGCGGGGGGTAGACCCCCCGACCCCCGACCCGCGTTGAACCCGTTTCGCGGCCTCACACCGTGCCCCGCCACGCACCACCCCGTCGCCCCTGCCGACCCGGGCACATCCACATCTGACCACGCACAGTGACCAGAACGGCGCCAAACGTGACCGCCTTCCACAACCAGCGCCCGGCACCCACCACCACGGGAAAGGACACACCCACCCTGACCCACCGCCAGCAGCACGACCACAACACACTCGATGCCCCCAACACCGCCACCGCCCAACCGCACCCGCCACGCCATTCACGCGACACCGCTCCCACCGATATCAGCGCCGCCCCCAAACCTCTCACTCCACAACTGGCCGCCTACGTCCGCCACGTCGTGGACACCGCGCCAGCGCCCACCCCCGCCCAACTCGAGCGCCTCGCCGGCCTACTACGCGACCCTGACAACCCCAGCACGTCGAACTGACTCCCCGACCTGAACACCACTGATCCTCCATCCCACCGTCGGCGAAGGCGGCTGGCCCGGTGCCGACCCTGGAGGACAAGACGGTCACTGCGGGAACGCGCCGACCCGCAACCGTCATGACGTGAGCATACCGCTAGACGGTGCTCTGGATGCTCTGCGCGACGACGTAGGCTGCGAGCGGACATCAGCTAGTCTGCTCATCGACTTCGCTGGCTGCGGGAGCCAGCAGCGCGAGACTTCTGCAATGTAGACTGTTTGGAGGGCCCTTTGCCGACATCGGCGCGGATCGTGGCAGAAGGTACTAACGAAAAGGGCGATCTCCTAACTCGACTCGCTGGCGATCTCTTCTTCGCGCTTGGATACGACAATCCACGGTTCGACACTCACAAGCCTGGTCGTGAAATTGATGTACAAGCGACACATCGCCACGAGCCTCGCGATCTCATCGCAGAATGCAAGAGCGGCAAGACACCAATCGGCGGCGCTGACATCAACAAGTTTATCGGCGTCCTTGACATGGAACGGCGAAAGAGGCCAGGGCGATCCGTCAACGGTTACTTTGTCTCTCTAGGTGGCTTCACAGCAACAGCTCTGACTCAAGAGGAAGAAGCTGGCGGCGACCGCCTGGCACTACTTGATGGCAGAGCTGTTACCGAGGAGATCGTTCGATCAGGGATCGTCGTTTCAGCCGCATCTGCCGTAGCCAGCGCATACACTGTCGTAACGGACGAATCCTTGGAAGTGGAGGAAGAGCCAGACCTGATTGCGCATGAAATAGGATGGATTTGGGCCGTTTACTTCACCGTCGAGAAAGTTCGATCGGCTGCAGTACTGATTCACGCCGATGGGACACCCTTGTCGACTAATCTAGCGAACCGGATATCAACAACGGCAGTGAAAGTAAGAGATTCCCTTACGACGCTTACTCTTTTGAATAGTCTTCCCGCAAGGCGAGCTACAGGCACGAAAGCGCGCAACGGGTACTTGAAGTACTTGACGCAAGACTTTGGCGGGATCACCCTGGAAGGCCTGCCCGCCGATCAGCATGTTGGTTCGAAGCAATTCCGACTGGAAAACTTATATGTCCCGCTCACCCTGTCGGAGATCAGACCCGAACCCAATAGACGTCCAGCGAAGGTCAATTATAAAATTCAGGGTGAAACTGATGAACTGGTCGACGGCGAGATGCCGGATCTACCACATTCGGAAATGTCGCTCGGGCGGACAATTAAGACGTGTAGACACCTCGCAATTTTAGGACCTCCAGGTTCGGGAAAAACCACCTCGTTGAAACGACTTGCCGTTGCGTACGCAGATCCCAGCAGACGCCAAGAAAGTGCCGACGAGCTACCCGACGAGACTTGGTTTCCCATTCTCATTCGGTGCAGGCATCTACTTGAGAGTGTTCGGCAACCTATTCTCCAACTAATCCTTGACCAAGTGGACCGTGCGGAATTTCCGGAGGCTCGGAAGGAATTTAGCACCCTTGCCACCGAGGAGCTCCGCAAAGGAAATGTACTCCTTCTGATCGACGGCCTCGACGAGATTGCATCCAGCGGCGACCGGGCAGCTTTCGTTTCTCAGCTTCGTACTTTCATTGCAACCTACCCGACTTGCCGTGTGGTTCTCACCTCCCGAGAAGTCGGATTTCGGTCGGTAGCAGCGGCCGTTAACACTGTCTGCACCTGCTTCCGTGTTAACGGGTTGCCTGACGGCGGAATTAGAACCCTCGTCGATTACTGGCATCGGGTTGCAGTTGGCATCGGGCCAAGCATTTCAGCGCAAGCTAAGGAACTAAGCAGAGCGATCATCGACACGAACCGAGTCCGAATCCTGGCCTCGAATCCCTTGTTGCTTACGACCCTACTTTTGGTTCAGCGGTGGATCGGGCAATTGCCACGACGCAGAACCGTTTTGTACCAGAAGGCAATTGAAGTCCTCCTTATGACCTGGAACGCAGAGGGTCACGAGCCGCTCGATCCGGAGGAGGCGCTGCCGCAATTAGCGTATGTGGCGTTTTCTATGATGGAAAATGGTCGATCGAGTATCACTCTCGACGAATTGGCTGGGTTGTTGACGAGCGCGCGTCGCGACTTGCCCGAGTTGCTCAGTTACGCACGTATGTCTGTTCACAAGTTCCTCGACAGGGTCGAAGAGCGTAGCAGCCTAATGACCATTAGCGGGCACGAGGTTGTGGACGGCACCCTGAAGCCCACCTACGAGTTCAAACATCTAACATTTCAGGAGTACCTAGCCGCACTTGCAATATCCAATAGCTGGCTGCCGTGCAACTTGCGAGATCAGACTCCGCTTGAAGTAATCTCTACCCGGTTAAATGCGACGCCATGGATGGAGGTCGTTAACCTTACGGCAGTACTTAGTGGCCGCCACGCTCCCGAAATTGTTATACGGCTCAAGGAGATTTGCGTTGCACATATCGCGGACATGTCGACAAAAGGAAAACGAAAAGAGCAGATTGCCACCGACTCGCCAGCATACACCAATCTGAAGTCCTGCATCAGGGATGAAGTTGCAATTAAGCCAACCCTGGCAACGGATATAATCAGTTTCTGCATAACCAATAGAACAAGTTTCTTTAGCACGAAGCAGGACTTATCCGAGGACTTGCATGGTGGTCGTTATGACACCCTGCTGCGAGATCTTTGCTATAAGGACTTCGTGACCCTTTCTCCGGATTCGTTACCGTTCGGCAGTGCCATGTCGAGATTAGCATCGCTAGATGTCATCCACGAAGCAGACCGACTTGAGGTCTCAGTGGACTCCATCTTGGTGCAACAGCTAGGCTCCGATGATACGAGAGCGGCGGCGTTCTCGGCCGCTGGCTTGATGGGGTTAACCTTCCAAGCAGCTACGATGAAAGATGTCCAAGATACTCGGCGACGTACGGTTCCGTCATTACACAAGTCGATTAATCTGCTAGTCGAACAGGTTATCGAGGATCCCGAGAGAACCCCACTGACGTTGATGCGCCTATGGGCTTTGTCGTGGGCTCTCGCCTCTCAGCCCGCCCTCGATGTCGTTGTTGTAAATAAACTTCAGCGAAGACTTCTTGAAATATGGCGAAAAGTTCGGAATCCATCGTTTGTGCGCTTTAGTTCTTGGGCGTTCTCACTAACGCCCATTGTCGGCGAGTGGACGATGTCGCAGGACGAGCGATCGCAGCTTCTTGCTTTCGCAGACCGAGAGGACCGCGCACGAGACGACAATAGATCATTTCGTAGACACGGAGCGATTATCCTGCGTTACTATGTTGACCTGCCTGCTAGATCAAGTCTAGCTAGACGCGTTCGAGAAATCTCAGAAACCTCAGAAGTTTATAACCCACCTTGGCGTCGGGACAACCTCATCGCTTTAGAAGAAGCCCTAATGGTAGCTAATGCTGAATCCTAAGATTTCCAAGCGATAATGGCACCAAGAGGGTCAGCGTTGAAGCTAATGGCAAAATCTCAGAATACGACGGCTCGCGCACTCTGTTATATCTCACGTACCGTTGAAGCTGCGGTGTCTAAGATAGTGCTATAACGCCGCCCTAAACTCACGACCACGACTCTCTGGCCCTCGCCTAACAACGTCCGAGTGTAGCAGTGAAGCCCCTTTTGCGAGGAAGAAATCTTGCGGTCATCATTTAGTTCGTTGGATGGGGGATCAGTGTGAGGTAAACGTGTTCGGTGATGACCTCCGTCGCGTAACCGGCGGCGAGCAGTGCGTAGGCAAGTTCCTTCTCCTCCATCGGGTTCCGAGAGCCCGCGCTGTGGGCACCGACCAAGGCATGGTGCTGAACTACGGAAAGGTGCGCACGCTCGCCCAAGACCGCCACGGCGGCTAAGTGTTGCCGATGGGGAATGACGTGCGTGCCGCGAGGGATCGCACGATCGGCTCGTAGCCGGCACCCAGACGGATGCGGCCAACTCCAGCGTCCGTGAGAGTCCAGCTCTTGCAGATGTGGCCGAATCGGGTGGTCGAGGATCCTCCGACGCCAACACCAAGCCCGAACCTGCTATTGTCGCCGCGCCACGGACGACGTTCACTCCTTAACTGCCGTGTGGCTGTGCCCGATGGTCGCGGCGGGCGAGCTTAACAGCTTGTATCTACAGGTTGCTGTTAGACATATCGCAAGGCGACGGTTGGTGGTCTTGACTAGGGATCCTTGGTCCCTAGAACTTTGACACTTGAGCCAAGTTCTCAAGAGGGCGTAACGTCCTACTCGTCCGCTCCCACACAGGCGTTTCGACCGCCTGACCAGCCACGATGGGTGGCACAACGACGGCGACGCAGGCTTAGGTCGCCCGATTCGGCGCAGCGGATGGCGACGGTCGGCCACCCCAGACCGGGAGTCCCTGCGGGAGCTTGCGCTCAGGAAGCCGCAGGGACCATTTGGGGTGCCCACAGACTTGGCGGTCCGAGGCGCAGCCTCACTAGTAGTTCGTTACTTCAGCGGAGACGGCGAAAGGTTCTTGCAGTGCTACTGCATCAACCAGGGGCCAGAAGGCCTTATTCGCCAGTGAAGTCGACGGCTATGTTACTTCGACGCCGTCGGGATAGATGAATACGTCTTCACCGTACATGAGTTGAGCCTCCTCGCTGGCGAGGGCGATAGCTTCCGCCTCGGTTTCAGCTTCGACATCTACGCTATGCCAAATGTGTACCTGGATGGTCACTATCCATCGCCGCCCCCGACCAACGGCATCGCCAGGATCGTCCGGGTCGCCAGGAAGATGCATATCATTGATTGACGCCATACCTACGCTCCGCAGATCGAGATGCGATAAGCGGCACGACAGGAATTCGCTACTGTGTTGCACTGAATCCTGTAAGCCATGCCGCCTCTCCGTTACTTGATGAGCAAGGGAAGGTGGAGCGTCTCCGAGAACGACCGAACGCTGATACCGAGAAGTGCTAGGGAAACCGCGATGTACGTTAGAGGCGCAACGATCCGTATAGTTCGAGCTCGCCAAAGCGCTAGCGTTAGCGCGCGAAGATCAAGAATCTCCTTTCGCTGCGATTCGGTCAACGCATCGGCAATAATTGGAAGATCTTGGCGAAAAGCTCGTAGAGGTGCCGTCACGCCGGGGCCTTCGACGAACAGCGTCCAGATTCCAAGGGCTGCGACATAAATGGCTACCGCAATGGCAAGCTGAGTGGTTGTGGATGGAGGAATCTTGGTTGTTGCGTTCGCGACAATGAGGCCACCGACAGCAGCTAGGCCTGCTAGAGACCGTTCAGCGACCGATTTGGCCGTCGCCAAGGCGGCATCAACACTACTTCTTGCGGCGTCAATCGCCGCCTTCCGGGTATCGCGGAGGGTGGTTGTCGCCTGTGTAACCGCGTCGGAACGGAGAACGCGGTATACAGACTCGGCTGAATCTCGTAAGTGGACGATGCCTTCCGGTCTGTAAATATCCGCCGCGTTTGACGCGGCGACAACTTGCTGTACAGCTAAGGACTTGTCTGGATGGGAGTCCTGGGTAACCCACCAATAAAGATCGATAGCATCCTGGGCGCCCTCGTTCAATCCGTTACCCTCGACGGCGAGGGTGAGGCCGGGTTTACCTTCGAAGGAGAGCTGGGCCAATCCGTTCTCAGACACGTCGTTCTCAGATGGAAAGGTGCGCTTAGTCGCTAAGGCTGCGATCGCGGCACCTGCTGCACGGGTCCGCAGGTTGACCGTCAAACCTGGGATTTCCGGGGCACCATCCTCAATGATCTGGTTTGGAACAAGGAGTTGATCCGGCAAACGAAGCTGCGCTGCCGCAAAGCGCCTTGTGGTCGTTGCGGCGAGCGTAGAGGAGGACAGGTCGGCAACCAGCTGCCTGGCCATCGTCAAGTCTGCGCTCAAGTCGCCCAGCGTAGCCAAAGCTAAGTTGGCGCTTATCCTCAAGGCGCCTCCTATTTTCTCATTAGAAGGACCGCACACGACTATGACCGTCGGACGGTCATTGGCAGTCAGTAGTTGTTTCAGGTTCCAGAACGGTGTTCCAGCGACGGCTGCCGCTAGTAGAGCAACTTCCTTGATAGCGATCCAATTCGTGCCCGGAACTGATCGACCAAGCTTCGAAGTCGGGTCGAGCACAATTTCGCCCTCCCACGATCCGGGAAGATCCAATGCTGCCTGCAAATCCCCTGCCGCCGCAGACAAGACGCGATCGAGCAGGACGCCGCCAACCGCGGAGTCAGGAGCATCGCCTCCGGACAACTCACTCACCAAGCGACCTCCACGGGCGTCAACCGTGACGACGGCCCCGCCGACGTCCACACGAAGAGTGCAGGCAGCCATCGCCCCGTCGGCTGCCTGGTGAAGCAGGTGCTGTGCCGGAAGCTGTTCGGACCCAGGTGGCAGGCGCAGCGTCCATGCTCGCAGCTGGGCGACATCGTGCCACCCCGCCTCGGCCAGCGAAGTGCGCAGCTCGTACAACGAAACCACGTGGGCGACGGCATGTGCCAACGCGCCCTCGTCGAGCGCCGGTTCGGCTGGTGTGGCCACGAGCAGACACTACGATCCCTCACTGACATTTCGCCTAGTTAGACGAGCCTTGACACGGGCTCGCTGGTCACAGTCACACTAATGGTCCACCTGCCGTCCGAGTGCGGCGTGATCGTCACGTCGGATTCGTGCTCCACCGGTACTTCCAGGTGTGCCCAGCCCGCATCAAATCTGACCTTGCGACGCAGCGCTCTCTGCGACCTGACGGGCATCTCCGCATCAGCTAGCGGGTCCGGTAGCGTCGGCGGAACGATGACGTCGAGAGAGCGCAAGTGATCAAGTGCCCCAGCTACTGTGCCCTTGTATTGATCAAGTTCATGTAGCGCCGGCCCTCGCGCGGCGGTAGAAGTGCCCGCACGGACTACGTCTACAAGTGCTGCCTCCGCCTTTGCAGGCGTGGCGCCGAGGACGAGGTCATATGCGTTCGGGAAGTAGGATGCGGGTTCGCCGGTGTTGCGGTCCTGAAGGTACGCACCTGAACCGCCCCGTGGGTCTGGCCAAAGGATTGCCTTCGCGAGCCGGCCGGGTTGTGGAAGAAGGTCTTTGAGCAACTCAAGGCTAACTATGACATCGCCTTGACGTCGGGCACGTGCTCCTTGCACATCCATATCAAGTTTGAGGATGGCAATCCGGTCGGCTGGACTCACACCTTGTGAGAGCACGATAGTTGCCAGGATACAGGGTGTTGCGCGCGTTGTGGCCTTCATCGTTCTATGGAGCCGTTGAGCAAGATCGTTGCCCGTCTCCACAAGTGTTGAAGGAGCCGGTTCCGTCAACATGTCAGCGAGGACATCGAGCATGGTACTATACTGTACAAATTTAGTGCGCGCCCCGGTCGCGATGTCAAGTTTTTCGATGTGTCCTACGAGGAACTCAGTCTCGGCCACGCTCGGAGAGAGCCGCTGCGTCTCGGAGCTCATGTCACGGCTCACCTCGGTGAGCATTACGTGGTGTAAGATCACGGCTTACCTCCAGCCCTTCAGCGGTACTACTCAGCTGTCTTCGGCGCTGTGATCATCTGCGGCGAGACTACCGTCAGATCTTCCAGTACCTTGACGACGACCGGCAGACTCGCCCTTAAACATTGGCGACTCGGCGAGTAGCTCAACCAGGAAGCCGAGGAGATCCTACGCCCCACCCGCTTGCACCCGCTCAAAGGCGCCAGCTACATCGCCGGCAACCAACCATCCGCGCATCTGCGGATGACCGCCGACGCCCTTGGCCACGACTTGGGGAACGACGAAGCGCCGCCGGCTGCTGCGCAGCCTGGCCCAAGCCGCCACCCTGGCCGGTCGCCTCGCTGCCGATTGTCCTCGGCAACCCCATGTTCGGCCGCTTTTACTGTACAGACGCCCTTGACGTCGCTCTCTAAGCCGGCGACGACCAACTCATCACCCTCGCACGCGGTTACGCCGCCCAATTCGCCGCCGCCGCCGAAGGACTGACCACCCCCTCGCTCGACCGCCTCATTGCCGCTCTCGCCCACGCCGAGTGCGCGCCTACCGTCGCGCCGCGGCTAGCGACCGTCCAGGCTATCATTTACGCCGATACCGGAAACCGCAGCGCCGCAGATGCCCTGCAACCGCGCCGAGCCAACACCACACGCCCGGACCTTCTATTCACTGCCTTGTCGGCCCGCCCGCCAGATTGACCAGGCCATGAGTTCTTCCCGTCGCGGCAACAGGCGACCCGTGTCAGCTCGGGCATCGCGCCGTACTTGGGTCGCGGATGGTTTCACTGTCCTGGGGGCTGGATGAGGTACATCTAGCAAGGGGTGTTGTTTTCGACTTTTGTTTCACCATGATCAATCCAGTGCCGCGCGTGGTGCGCTTGACACATTCCCGGGGGTCGGTCACAACCGGGGAACGCGCATCCCCGGTCTCGGGCGACCAACGCCCGGCGGATGGACAATGGGACGGTGCGCATTGCCCGGCCGACGTCGAGAGGTTCGGATTGCCCACCCAACACAACGGGAATGATCTTCGCATCGCAGGCCCACCGTCGAGCTTCCGCGGCGCTGATCTGCGTGCCGTAGTCCAGGGTCGCGACGCCCAGGCCGGTGCGCAGCGCGTCCCAGTCGATGGTCACGGTCAGGTGTGGGGGTTCCCCTGCGGTGGTGGGGCAGTCTTGGGCGGCGCGGGCCAGCCCGCAGACCTCCAGCAGGGCGTCCGCGTTGCGCTGCGCGGCGGTCCGCGCGTCGGGGATGCCCGCAGCAGCAGGTCGGGGTGCGGCGAGTTGTTCGATCAACGTCCGGAACGCGGCGCTGTGTTCGGGTTCGA
>JALYTS010000033.1 GCA_030854185.1 Actinomycetota bacterium
CCCATCCGATACATGCATCGTAGCACGATATACTGTGTCGTACGATGAACTCGACGGTCGCACCTGGAGAGGTGGTGTTGCGATGACGACAGACCACGAAGGCGTGGGATCAGAAGCCCTGACGAAGCAGGATTTCGAGGCGTTGGCCCGGTTCCGCTTCGGGATCCGCCGCTACCTGCGCTTCAGCGAGATGCTTCGGTTCGAAGGTCGACTGTGCCGGCCACGGGGAGGGAGGGGACCCGTGGGTGTGCGGTGGCCGGAATCGGGGGCTCAGCACGGCCTTCGAGAAGTCAGTCGTTGCCTCCCTGATCGACGTGCCCGCAGCTCACGGCAGGGAGGCGGCAGGGAGAACTCCCTAGTGCCGCACCGCGTTAATCCTTCGGGGGGTTGATCCAGGCGCTGCCGGTGCCACCCTCGGCGCCGGAAGCACCGGCTGGTGGTTCCACCGCTGCCGAACCCATCCTCGCCGAGGAGGGCCGTGGGCAGCGCTCACACCGAAGGGACGACGCTCCACCTTCCTCTGGATCTCACACTTCTGTGCGACATCCCGTGAGTTCGCGGGATGTCGCACAGACGGCCGGACCCAAAAATCATCTGCGCGCCGGCCTCCACCTGCGTTCGCGAAAGGCCACTGATCGTGTCAGCGTGGGTGCGTGCGCAGCAGTTCGACGACGGCGCCCAGATCGGCTGCATCCCATCCGGTATCGGCGGCCTGCTCATACCGGGCGCGCACAAGGTCGGCGATCGGCAGATGCAGTCCGGCCGTGGCGGCACCGTCTTCGAAGAGGCGTAGGTCTTTGACACCCAGGCGTGTGGTGAACCATCCCCGGTGGTCCCCGGTGAGCACGTCGTCCAGTCGGTTGTGCAGGCCGGGGGCGACTAGCGGGATCGTCAGGAGGAATTCCCGTAGCAAGTTGGCGTCCATCCCTGCCGCTTGCCCGAGGGCCGCGCCCTCGGCCAGCACTGCTATCCCGGCCATCAGCAGGTAGTTGTGGATTAGTTTGAGCGTGATGACGATATTTGGATCTGGTCCGCAATACAGCCATCTGCTGGACAGTGCCTTCCACATGCTGTTCAGCTGCTCTACGACGTCACGTTCCCCGCCGAGCAGCCACACGGCGGTCCCGGAGGCGACCGCCTGGGGTCCTCCCAGGACCGGGGAAACCACGAGCTGGCTGGGAGGAACCCGTGCGAGCATTTCCTTGGTCGTGGCGGAGGAAACCGTGCTGGCGTTCACGATCACCGCGGTGGTCCCTGCGGCGAGCAGGCCGGAAGACTCGAGCACGACCTCCCGTACTGCGCGGTCGTCGGCCACGGAGATCAGGATCACCTCGGCGACCGAGCCCGCTTGGGCGATCGAGGAGGCTTCGCGGGCCCCGGCTGCGGTGACCTCACCGGCCCGGCCCGGTGTGCGGTTCCAGATGGTGACTTCGTGCCCCTGGTTGATCAGGCGTAGGGCCATCGCGCGTCCCATCCGGCCCATGCCTAGTACAGCGATGTGCATATCAGGTCCTTCCTTGCGGACAGGGCTGGGGCGCTCCGGTGTCGAGCAGCTCAGCCTGCTGGTCGAGGGCGGCGGCTTCTGCCAGGGTGGCGATGCTGCCCGTCTCTGCGGCCGCGCTGTGTGGGTTGGGTCGGATGAGGGCGATCAGCCAGATGACCACGGCGGCTGCACCGATGATGGCGCCGAGAGCGCATGCGCCGAGCCAGCCGTAGTCGGCGTAGGCAATCGTGGACAGTGCTGAACCGAGAGCACCACCAACAAAATAGAGGGTCATATAGGCGGAGTTGAGTCGGCTTCTAGCCTCGGGATTGAGTCGATAGATCTCGCTTTGGTTGGTGATGTGCAGGCCTTGCACAGCCAGATCGAGCAGGACGACGCCGACCAGCAGCGCCGCCAGGGAACCGACACCGAACACGAGGGGCAGCCAGCTGACCAGGAGGAGCAGCACAGTCGCTGCGGTGGTCCAGCGGGAGCCGCCGCGATCGGCGATTCGCCCTGCCGCAAACGCGATAGCTGCGCCCGCGGCGCCGACCAGGCCGAACAGTCCCACAGTGCCGGTGGAGTAGTGGTAGGGCGGGCCAGTGAGCAGGAAAGTGATCGAGGTCCACAACACGCTGAACGCGGCGAAGCCCAAAGCTCCATAGACTGAGCGCAGGCGCAGTACCGGCTCGTCCCGCAGCAGGGCGACGGTGGACCGCAGCAGCCCCGTGTAGCTCAGATTCGTGTGCTGACGGTTGGTGGGTAAACCTAGCCGCAGCGCGACGGCCAATGCCAGCATCAGCGCGGCGGCAACCCAGTAGGCGGTGGTCCAGCCACCGAGTTGGGCTAGGTAGCCGGAGACGGTGCGCGCCAGCAGAATGCCAAGCAGGAGTCCGCTCATCACCGTTCCGACGACACTGCCTCGTTCGTTGGGGCCGGCGAGTGTGGCAGCCAGGGGGACAAGGATCTGGGCCACCACGGACAGCAGTCCGACCGCGAGGGCACAGGCCAACAGCGCCGCCGCCGTGGTGGAATGCGCCATCAGAGCTAGAGCTATCGCGGCCCCGACCGCCATGATGACGACGAGGCGTCGGCGTTCCAGCAGGTCTCCCAGCGGGAGCAGGAACACCAGCCCGGCCGCGTATCCCAGCTGGGTCACTGTGACGACGAGCCCGGTGGTCCCGACGCTGAGGTGCAGCTGGTGGCCGATCGTGTCCAGCAGCGGCTGCGCGTAGTACATGTTGGCCACGGTCAGGCCGGTAGCGACCGACAGCAGCAGGACCACTCCCCGGTGGAGCCGGGCCTCGCGGGGCGGCGTTGTAGCCGGCGGCGCGTCCTCATTGGTTACTTGTGGCGTGACCATGACAGATCCTGTTCCTTTCGGATTCGTCTAGAGCAGTCCGCGGATGCTGCCGCCGTCGACGCCCCACACGCTGCCGGTAACGAACGACGCGGCGTCGGAGGCGAGGAAGACCATGACGGTGGCGACCTCTTCGGGAGTTCCCATCCGTTGTAGTGGCAGTTGGCGCCTGCTCAGCTCGTGCTCCACCGCTGCTTTGGCGTCGCTGCTGCCGTGGAGATCGCCCAATGTGTCGGCGAATCCACCTGGCCGGGTCCACAGGGGGGTCCACACCGGGCCAGGGGCCACCGCATTGACCCGGATGTAGGGTCCTTCCGATAGTGCGAGGCTCTTGGTCAGGCTGATCAACCCCACCTTGGACACTTGGTAGTCGGCCGGGTTGGCTTCTGGTTGGCGAGCAAGGTCGGAGGCGTTTGTGACGATGCAGCCACGCTGCCGGACGCGCATCCCGGGCAGCACCAACCGGGCCGCTCGCACGGCGGACAGGAAGTTGATCTGAAAGGTGGCCAGCCAGTCCTGGTCGGTCAGGTCATCGAATGGGCGGGCCAGGCACTGGCCAACGTTGTTGATCAATATGTCGACGGTACCGCCGTAGCAGGCCAACGCCGCGTTTACCCCTCGGGTAATCCCGTCGGCTGTCGACAGGTCGGTGGTGGCCGTGAGTACGGTGGCGCCCTTATCGCGTAACTCGGTCGCGGTCTGCGTAAGCCGCTCGGTGTCACGGTCGAGGAGAGCGAGCCGGGCGCCTTCGGTGGCGAACGCCCACGCTGCGGCCTGACCGATCCCGCTGGCCGCACCAGTGATCAGGACGACCTGGCCCTCCAGTTGCAGTTTCATCCGACAAGCACCTCCGTACTGATCAGTTCCAGCGGCTGGTCACCGGAGAGGTTTTCCACCTGTCGGGGCATCAGTGCAGGAGCGGACACGCACAGACCAGGGCCGCCGACCAGCCGTTCGTCGCCGACCGTGATTGCCGCGCTCTGCCCGCGGGTCACCAGCAGCACCTCCACCCGGTCGTCTAAGCCGTATCGGCCGAGGCTGCCGCCCGGGGGAAGTTCCAACACGCTGAAGCTGTGCCAGTCACCGGTGAAATAACCTGTTAGATCCACTCGGGCGAGGCGAACCGGTTGAGCGGCCCCGCGGTAGACCTGCCGGGTCGTCATCCGTTCCCGTATTGGGATGTGCTCCGGTCCGCCTCCTGATTTGCTGCCGGGAAATACCTCCACGACGAAAAAATGCATATCCTCGTCACCGTGATTGGCGATGGTGTGGGCCGTCCCGATCGGGGTGGTGATCAAATCACCACCCCGGACCTGCCGGCGTTTCCCATCGATGTGCATCACGGCGCTACCGGAGATGATGTAGTAGATCTCCTCCGTTTCCGCATGGAGGTGTTCCCCGCACGAGCACCCGGGCGGGATGATCACGTACTCGACACAGTTCCACTGACCGTCTAGGTGCATGCCGTTGAGCAGCTGCTTCCAACGGCAGGCGCCTTCACCGCCGACGAGGTGGCGGGTGACGCCCAATCCACGGGTGTCGTTGCTGATCGGCCCGAACATCCGGCGCCGGCCGCGCGTCACCGCTGTCACCGCTGTCACCGCTGCTCACTGCCCCGGGCTGCGACTAGCGTGCGGGGCTGATCGGAGTGGGTCCTGATCCGCTTGGAGCTGCCCGGCAGCAGGGCAGCGATGCCTGCGTGGATCACCGCTTCGTCGATCCGGGTGATCAGGGAGCCGTCGCTGTGGTGTGGCCGACCGAGGCCGTCGAGCAAGATCAGACCCTGCGTTCCGGGGAGCTCCGGACGGTAGCCACGCTTGTTGTCCAGTCCTACTGCCTGCATGAGGCTGTCCAGATCCAGCTCGGCCGGCAGCGTGGTCGGTGCGCCGTTGCGCTGTAGCAGCGCCCGGTGCGCGGCTTCGTCACTGCGGTCCAGGTAGCCGAGCTGGACCGCGATCCGCGCTGCCACCAACATCCCGACACCGATCGCGAACCCGTGCCGTAACTTCCCGCCGGTGAGCAACTCGGCGGCGTGGCCGACGGTGTGGCCGTACTCCAGGACCAGCGCTTCGCCCTTCTCAAACGGGTCGTAGCGCATCACTGCGCATTTGGCGTCGACGCACAGCCCGATGAAATCGGTCAGTGTCTCCCGGGAGTAGCGCCCGTCGGTTCGTAGTCGGGTGGCGACCTCGTCGTAGCGGTCGGGGCAGATCGCGAGAACATTCTTGATCATCTCGCACAGCGCCGACTGGATCTCCGCACGAGGCAGGGTGTCGAGGAAGTCCAGGTGGTTCCACACCAGCACTGGCTCATGGAAAGTGCCCAGGTGGTTTTTGCCGCAGCCAGAGTTCACCGCCTGCTTCAGCGATAGCACCGAGTCCGACATCCCCAGCAGCGTGGTCGGCATATGTACCAGGCGGATCCCGCGGAACAGCAGCGCGGCCAGCAGCCCGGCGACGTTTCCGGCCAATCCGCCGCCGAGGGCGACGATGACGGACTGGCGGGTGACCTTGCCGATGAGTGCCTTGTCGGCCAGGTCATCGAGGGTGGCGACCGTTTTGGTCTTCTCGCTGGCGGCAAAATCGATGACTTGGCAGGGCGCCACCGAACTCAGCTGCATCTGTGCATGGGCCACGAGCGAGGCAGGGATTCCGTGTTCGGTGACGATGACGAAGCGGTCCGCGTCCAGCTCCTCCAGCCGCTGGGTCAGCTCCTGCCAGGATCCGGCTCCACTACGAACGGAGAACGGATAACGCACGTCGCCGAAGCGGACCTCGCGGTCGAGTCCACTGATCGTCGTGGTGATATTCACTGGAGTTCTCCTCTGTCTTGGACTACTCATAGGCTCAACCACCGAGCAGTGATGTGTCCAAGACCAGCGCATGAGGCGAGCTATTACGGGGAGTGATGGAACTTCGGCAGCTGCAGTACGTCATCGCCGTGGCCGATACGGGGAACTTCACCCGGGCCGCGGAGCGCTGCCTGGTTGTGCAACCCGCGATCAGCCAGCAGATCCACCGACTGGAAAAAGAGCTCGGCGTCCGGTTGTTCGACCGCACCAGCCGTAACGTGCGTCTCACCGCCGCCGGCGAGGCGTTCCTTCCGGTAGCCCGCCAGATCCTCGCTCAAGTCGATCACGCCCGGTCAGAGGTCGCCGCGGTCGCCGGCGCCGTACGTGGGCGCATGGTGATCGGAACCGTCCAAACCTTGCTCTTTGTCGACCTGCTTCACCTGTTCGTCGCCTACCACGCCGAGCACCCGGGCGTCGAGGTCACCCTGCTGGAAGGCGTCAGTGAAAACCTGATCCGCCAAGTCCGGGCCCGAGACCTTGACCTTGCGTTCGTCGCGCTAACTAATCAACAGCAGGCAGAAGGACTGGGCTGTCACCTGATACTCCGCGAGGACCTGGTCGCCGTAACCGCCACCGACAGCCAGATCGCCCCCGGCGACACAGTCAGCCTGGAGCGGCTGGCCGAGGAGTCCTTCATCGACTTCTCCGCCGGTTCGGGATTGCGCAACCAAACCGACCAAGCCTTTCGTGCCGCTGGACTTATCCGCCGGGTCGTCTTCGAGGTCACCAGCATCGACAAGCTTGCTGAACTCACCGCACTGGGCTTGGGCATCACGCTGCTTCCCCGCTCCAACGCGGACGACCTAACCAACGGAATCAACCCACGTCACCGGCAGCTTTCCATCCCAGAGGGACCCCAGCGCAGCGTCTGCCTGGTCTGGGCTACCCCACCTACCCCAGCCGCCCGTGCTTTCATCGAACTGTTCAGACTATTCCACGAACCACCCCACCAGGGTGAACACACAAGATCCGAAAGTTAGCACCCACTCACCGTAGACACGGCACTACGACAAGCGGTTGCCGAGCCGTCCCAGCTCAGAGCGGCTGGCCCAGGCGCTCACCGGAAACTTCAGTAACCACCATGCCTTCCTGTGCCGCCTGCACCTGGAGCGCATTGACCAGCTCTCCGCCGCGATCCGGGAACTGCCAGCGAATCGAGGAACAGATCCGCCTTTTCTCCCGCCAGCTTGAGCAGCTGGCCACCATCCCCGGGGTCGGTCAGGCCACCGCTGAGGTCATCATCGCCGAAACCGGGACCGACATGATCCGCTTTCGCACCGCCGGGCACCTGGTTTCCTAACCACGGTCTGGCACATGCTCACCCACAACATCGACTACCACGACCTCGGTGGCGACTACTTCACCCGCCAAGATCCCGAACGCACCATGCATCGCATCATCCGCCAAGCCAACACCCTCGGGTTCACCCTCCGCTTCGACCCCATCCCAAGCCGCCTAACCAGCCCAGCAACGGAAACCAACCCGGCTCCACCGGGTACCAAAGCCCGCCCACTCACCAATTATTTTCGGGTCAGCACACCGACCGAACACGGTCTGCACCGTCCGGATGATCCCGGGCAAACTGCGGCCGAGCCGATCCAGTGCCACGACGACAACGACGTCACCCTCGCGCACGGAGTCGAGCAACGCAGCAAGCCCGGGTCGGTCGTCGCGGGTACCCGGACATGACGTCGGTGAAGACCTTTTCGGCGCCGGCCGCGGTGAGCGCGTCGAGCTGCAAGGTCGCCTCCCACAACGCCACGCAGGGTGAGGGAGAAGCCAAGCCGTGGCGGGTGGAAGGGGCGCGACCGGGAGACTCTCCGGCGTCGGGCAAGGTTCGCCCCCAGCGACCGCCCGGTGGCTGGTTCTGGTGGGTATTGCTGCTCATGCTGGCGATCAACTGGCTGCTGTCGTCGGCCCTGTTCGGTCCACCGGCGAGCACGACCGTCTCCTACACCTGCCCGCCAGCAAGTGCAGTCTATGATCACGTGCTGCTCGGTGCGTTCTCGCTCGGTGCGGGCGGGTGCCCGTTGCCGCCGACGTGCGACTCGCCCCGCATCCGGGCGGTCATGTGCGGGTAGTGCAGTTCGAAGGCGGGTCGTTCGGAGCGGATGCGGGGTAGTGCGGTGAAGTTGTGCCGGGGCGGTGGGCAGGTGGTGGCCCATTCCAGCGAGTTGCCATACCCCCACGGGTCGTCGACGCTGACGAGTTCGCCGTAGCGGTAGCTGCGGAACACGTTCCACAGGAACGGCAGCGTGGAGGCGCCGAGCACGAAGGCGCCGATCGAGGACACCATGTTCAGGGTGGTGAACCCGTCACTGGGCAGGTAGTCGGCGTAGCGACGGGGCATGCCCTCAGCACCCAGCCAATGCTGCACCAAAAACGTCAGGTGGAACCCGATGAACGTGGCCCAGAAGTGGAACTTGCCCAGTGGCTCGTCCAGCATCCGGCCGGTGATCTTCGGGAACCAGAAGTAGACCCCGGCGAAGGTGGAGAACACGATCGTGCCGTAGAGCACGTAGTGGAAGTGCGCCACCACGAAGTAGGTGTCGGTGACGTGGAAGTCGATCGGCGGGGAGGCCAGCAGCACCCCGGTCAGGCCACCGAGCAGGAAGGTGATCAAAAAACCGATCGCGAACAGCATCGGGGTCTGGAAGGTGAGCTGGCCGTGCCACATGGTGCCGATCCAGTTGAAGAACTTGATACCGGTGGGGATCGCGATGAGGAAGGAGGTGAAGGCGAAGAACGGCAGCAGCACCGCGCCGGTGGCGTACATGTGGTGTGCCCAGACCACCACGGACAGCGCGCCGATCGTCAGGGTCGCGAAGATCATGCCCTTGTAGCCGAACATCGGCTTGCGGCTGAACACCGGGATCACCTCGGCGATGATGCCGAAGAACGGCAGCGCGACGATGTAGACCTCGGGGTGGCCGAAGAACCAGAACAGGTGCTCCCACAGGATCGTGCCGCCGTTGGCCGGGTCGAACACGTGCGCGCCGAGCCGCCGATCAGCCTCCAGCCCGAGTAGCGCGGCGGTCAGGATCGGGAACGCCAGCAGCACGAGCAACGAGGTGACGAAGATGTTCCAGGTGAAGATCGGCATCCGGAACATCGTCATCCCGGGTGCCCGCAGACAGACCACCGTCGTGATCATGTTGACCGCGCCCAGGATAGTGCCCAGTCCGGCGAGGACCAGGCCCATGATCCACAGGTCCCCACCCGCGCCCGGGGAGTGTATGGCGTCGGACAGTGGGGTGTAGGCGAACCAGCCGAAATCGGCCGCACCACCCGGCGTCAGGAACCCGCTGATCACAATCAGGCCACCGAAGAGGAACAACCAGTAGGAGAAGGCGTTGAGCCGGGGGAAGGCCACGTCCGGCGCGCCGATCTGCAGCGGCAATATCAGATTGGCGAACGCGAACACCATCGGCGTCGCGTACAGCAGCAGCATGATCGTGCCGTGCATGGTGAACAGCTGGTTGTACTGCTCGTTGGACAGGAACTGCAGGCCCGGCCGGGCCAGCTCAGCGCGGATCAGCATCGCCATGCTGCCGCCGACGAAGAAGAACCCGAACGACGTGACGATGTAGAGCACACCGATCTGCTTGTGGTCGGTGGTCTGCAGCAGGCCCAGCAGGACCGAGCCCTTGGGTTGCCGCCGGGGTGGGTACCGCTGGTCCGTGGTGACCAAGCGTGGCGCGATCGCGGTCATCGCAGCGCCCCGCGGGGCACCGGACAGGGACGGGTCACCGGCTCTCGGGCCACGATCGTCACGGCTACCCCACCTCGCTGCGCAGAACGGAAGCCTTACCGCTTTATTAGACTATGGTCGTCCTCTTTATTAGGGTAGGTCCGTGCGGATGAACGAGTTGACCGAGCGTCGCAAGACGCACGGGGCGTTGGCGGTGGTCAGCCGGGTGCGGCTGCTGGACGCCTTACGCGCCTGTGAGCGCGGGTTGGACGCGCGTGAGCTGGCGGCGGCGTGCGGGTTGCACGTCAGCACGGTCCGGTTCCACCTGGAGGTACTCAGCGCAGCGGGGTTGGTGCGTAGCCAGTCCGAGCCAGCCCGCGGACGGGGACGGGGACGGGGACGGGGACGGGGACGCCCCAGGCTGCTCTACACCCCGGCCAGTGCCGGTGACGCCAGTGGGCCCGAGGGCACCAGTTACCAACTACTCGCCACCGTTCTCGCCGCGCACTGGGCAGACACCCCGGCCGAGCGGACCCAGCGCGCCGAGCGGACCGGCCACGCCCTGGCCACAGCGCAGCGGCTAGCACCACCACCCGCGACAGGCCCGACCATGGAGGAGTCGGTGACCCAGGTCAGTGGCCTGTTCGCTGAGCTCGGCTTCGAGCCCGAACTCACCCGCGAAGGCCAGGACCTGCAGATCCGGCTGCACGCCTGCCCCTTCCGGGCCGTCGCTGCGGAGTACCCGGAGGTCGTGTGCGCTTTGCACTTGGGTCTGCTCCGGGGGGCTTTGGCCGAGTTGGGGGCGCCGGCCACCGTGAGCAGCCTGGCGCCTTTCGTGGAACCGCACTTGTGCATCGCGCGGGTCAGCCCTGTCCCGGCGTCGGCGCCGGATGAGCCCAGCGCGAACGCGCAGGCCCGATCATGACGATGGGGATCGTCGAGCTGGTGCAGGTCGCCGTCCCGTTCACCTGGCTGGGGGTGGTGCTAGCGATCTCCTTCCTGGAGACACCGCTGAAGTTCCGCGCCCCCGGGATCACCGTGCCGCTCGGGCTCGGCATCGGCCGGCTGGTCTTCCGGGCCCTCAACGTTGTGGAACTTGCCCTCGCCGCCGCTCTCACCGCCGCGATGCTCGCCAGCGCCTCCAGTGTGGGCGCTGATCTTGCTGCGGTGACACTGATCGCTCTGTGGATCTTGTTGGCCGGCCAGGTGGCAGTGCTCCGGCCCAGACTGGACAGGCGGGCTCGCCAGATCGTGGCCGGAGGAGCCCCGCCGCACTCGCGCCAGCACCTGGTCTACATCGCGGTGGAAGGGATCAAGATCATGCTGCTGCCCGTTGTCGGGGTCCTGCTCGCCCTGCGGCTCGCGGTATGACCGCGCCGGTCGCCCGACCCGACATCACCGACCGAGCGGACATCGCCGACCGTGGGGACATCGCCGACTTGGTGACCGCGTTCTACCGGCGCGCGTTCGCCGACGCCCTCCTCGGCCCGATCTTCGTCGATGTCGCCAAGGTGGACATGTCTGTGCATCTGCCGGTGATGTGTGACTTCTGGGAGACCGTTCTGCTACGCGCCGGTCGATACCACCGCAACGCGCTGCGACCCCATCTCGAGCTCAACTCCACGGTCGAGCTCACCGCGGCGCACTTCGAGCGGTGGCTCGCCCTGTGGACGGCAACGGTCGACGAACGCCATAGGGGCGAGAAGGCCGAACTCGCCAAGACCCAGGCAGCACGGATCGCCGGGTCGATCAGCCGTCGGCTGCGGGGTCAGCCAGCCACCCAGCACGTGACCATCCAGCGCCGACGCCCGGATGAAGATTCTGCGGGTCGTGAAACCCCAGGACCGACGAGAACCGGCAGTCCGCTGGTATGAGCAACGTTGGCATCCGCGGGTCGGATCCCTCACTCGGGCTGGCGGGGTTCAGTGTCCCGGCCGACGATGAGGGGTATGGGACGCAGTGTGGCGTATCAGCTCCTCGAGTCACATCTGGTCGGTGGGGAGTTGACGGCGGGACAGGAGATCCGGTTGCGGATCGATCAGACGTTGACCCAGGATGCCACTGGCACGCTGGTGATGGAGGAGCTCGAGGCGTTGGGTCTGGAGCGGGCGTGTACCGAGGTCAGCGTGCAGTACGTCGACCACAATCTGTTGCAGGCCGATGAGCGCAACGCCGAGGATCACCTGTTCCTGCGCTCGGCGTGCCGGCGATTCGGGTTGTGGTTTTCCAAACCGGGCAATGGGGTGTCGCACCCGACGCACATGCAGCGCTTCGGGGTGCCCGGTAAGACGATGGTCGGTTCGGACTCGCACACCTGCGCGGCCGGGGCGTTGGGCATGTTGGCCATCGGGGTGGGCGGGCTGGAGGTGGCGTTGGCCATCGCCGGTCAGCCGCTGTATGTCCGGATGCCGGCGATCTGGGGTGTGCGACTGGTCGGTGTGCTGCGACCGTGGTGCTCGGCCAAGGACGTGATCCTGGAGATGTTGCGCCGCCACGGTGTCACCGGCGGGCGCAACCGGATCATCGAGTACCACGGGCCGGGCTTGGCCGGGCTTTCGGCGATGGACCGGCACGTCATCGCCAATATGGGCGCCGAGCTGGGCGCGACGACAAGCATGTTCCCCTCCGATGGTGCGGTGCGGGCGTTCCTGCGCGCCGAGGGTCGGGAGGAGGACTTCGTCGAGTTGCTGGCCGAGGATCCCGACGGGGAGTCGACCTACGACATCACTGAGGAGATCGACCTGGCCACCCTGGAGCCGCTGATCGCCATGCCGTCCTCACCGGGCAACGTGGTGCCGGTCCGCGAGGTGGCCGGGCAGGAGGTCAGCCAGGTGGTGATCGGTTCCTCGGCCAATCCCGGGCTGCGGGACTACGCGATCGCGGCAGCGATGGTCAAGGGCCGGCAGGCCTGCGACGCGGTCAGCTTCGATATCAACCCGTCCTCGCGGGAGATCTTCGAGGATCTGACCAGGATGGGCGCCACCTTCGATCTCATCGCGGCCGGTGCACGCATCCACCAGGCCGGGTGCATGGGCTGCATCGGGATGGGTCAGGCGCCGGCCGCCGGGCGCAACTCGCTGCGTACCTTCCCGCGGAACTTCCCGGGCCGCAGCGGCACGAAGCACGACGCGGTCTGGCTCTGCTCCCCCGAAACCGCCACAGCAGCCGCCCTGACCGGCGTGATCACCGATCCCCGGGACCTCGCCGAGAAGCTCGGCCTGGACTACCCGGTCCTGGCACTGCCGCAGCGGGCGTCGGTGAACACCGCGATGCTGGTCGCCCCGCTGCCTCCCGAGCAGGCCGCCCAGGAGAAACTGGTCAAGGGCCGGAACATCACCGCGCTGCCCGAGTTCCCCGAGCTGCCGGATCGGATCGAGGCGCCGGTACTGCTCAAAGTCGGCGACGACGTGTCCACCGACGACATCTCCCCGGCCGGAGCCCGCGCGCTGCCATACCGCTCGAACATCGACAAGCTCGCCGAGTTCACCTTCACCCGGCTCGACGAGGGCTACCCGAAGCGGGCCCGCGAGCTCGCTGCCGGCAGCGGGCACGTCATCGTGGCCGGCCATAACTACGGTCAGGGATCGTCGCGGGAACACGCCGCGATCACCCCGCGCTACCTCGGGCTGCATGCGGTGCTGGCCAAGTCGTTCGCCCGGATCCACTGGCAGAACCTGGCGAACTTCGGGGTGCTGGCGCTGGAATTCATCGATGGGGACGACTACGACCGCATCGACGCCGGCGACACACTGCTCATCGACGGATTACGGCAAACCCTGGCCGACGGCTCCGATCTCACCGTCACCAACACCCCCCGCGATGCGCGGTACCGGGTGCGCCACCAGCTCTCCCCGCGGCAGGTGGAAATGGTCCTGGCCGGCGGGCAGATCCCACTGCTGACCCGCATCGGGAAGATCCCGGGCTCGGTCACCAAGGCTTGATTCCCAGCCGAACTCTATCGTGATACGATGCTAATTGCCCGGTTGGTAAGGACTTCCCAGGCCGGCGGCACCAGGAGGCGGGTCATGCTCAGTGACCGCGAACGCGCGACGCTGCACGACATCGAGCGCCAGTTCCTGATCGAGGACCCGGACTTTGTACGGTCCTTCCGCCCCGCCGGCCAGAGCCCACCGTGTGATCCACCCGATCATCGAAGGCAGGCGCTCCCGCTGGTGATCGCCCTCACCGTGGTCCTCCGCTGCTCGTCCTGGTGGCAAGCCACTCGGGACGGGTTTGCGGCTTGCCGCATCACCGAGCGTCGTCGACAAGCCCCGCAGAGTTAGACGTGGCCGCATCACCGGGGACCCCGGGGCACCGTCGATCACCTGAGAGGACCGTCGCCGGTCTGCGCGGCCGTCGCTGGGGTCCGCTGCCCGCTCGATGAGCCCCTGACGCTGGGCCCGGTTGACCAGTTCGACGACGCTGTGATGACGCAGCTGGAGCCGTTCGGCGAGCTCGCGCACGGTTGCGGCCGGGGAATCCCTTGAGCGCCAGTAGCAGCTGGTGTTGCTGCGGGGTCAGGCCGTCTCGACGGACCGCCTCCTCGCTGAAGCGCAGGTAGCGGCGGATCCCGAAGCGGAACTGGGCCAACGCCTCGAAATCCTGCTTCGTCAGCGGCTCTGATCCCCCGCCCTCGGCCTCGCTCGCCATGAGACACATAACACCACTCCCTCCCCTTCCGTCGAGCACGAGAGCAGTTATATCGTGTTACGATACGGCTGTGAAGGGGTTTCTTCAACGTCAAGGCCCCGCGAGGCGCCAGGAGGTGCCCAGTGCTCAGCGACTGCCAACATGCTCCGCGAGATGCTGAATCGGTTCCGGCGCGTCAGAGCGCCATGCCCTACGCGGTCGCGGTGGTCAGCGACGGCAGTGCCCTCGCCCACCAGGATCCGACCCGCCGGGCTGGATCGGTTGAACCTGTCCTACGCCACTGGGCGGCGCTGCTCCACGAGCACACCGGCCGGCTCACCCGGCCGGTGTATGTGGCCGCCCAGGACGCCGAGGACCTCAGCGCCGGGTTGCGCGGCCTTCCCCCCGACATCGGAGTCATCGTCCTGATTCGCACCGACCCAGCCCACTACTCGGCGCGCAACGGGTCGGCACCTGGCTGGGGAAGCCAGCGACCGGTGGTCACCGATTCGGCGATGACCGCCGCCGCGGCGACCGCGGCGCTGCTGACCACCCTGAACCGCCGCGGCCTATCACCGGAGCGCAGCCGGGTGGTGATCGCCGGCGCGGCGACCATGCCCGTGCTGCGCCCACTACTGCTGGCCGCCGGACTCGGTCGCGTCACCAGCTGGGATCGCCGCGACGCCGGCACATACCCCCTGCACCGCATCACCCGCCACGCCGAGGCGGTCATCGACCTGTTGGGCTGCGCCCGGGAACTCGCCGAGATAGCGAGTGATCATCCCGAGCTGATCATCATCACCCCGGACAAGACGAACTGGGCCCTGCTCGCATTGCCCGCCGTCCTCCACGCCGTCGCGACAGCTCAGGATCCCAGCGCCGGCGTGGAGCGCTACCACTCCTGCGCGCTCGCGCTGGCCGCCGCCACCTCACCCGATCGGCAACTGCCCGACCCGATGGAACCGGCGGTGCCCAGCACAGTCGAGCAGGCCGCCACCCGCGCGCTGAACCCTGCCCGGTCATGCGAGTCCGTTGATCCCTGCGTCCGCGCCGGTGACGACGACAGCCAGGGGCTAAGAGGATGACAAGGCAGTCACGCGTACAGGTCGACCGGGTCTATGACGAGCGCACACCGGAGGATGGCGTCCGGTGCTGGTCGACCGCATCTGGCCGCGCGGCCTGACCAAGAACCAGGCCGACCTCGACGAATGGTGCAAGCAGGTCGCCCCCTCAACGGCGCTGCGCAAGTGGTACGGCCACGACCCCGACCGGTTCGAGGAGTTCGGTCGCCAATACCGTACAGAACTCGACGGATGTTCGCGGCGACCTGTTCGGGCACCTTGTCGTCGTCGGTGAGCTGGTCCAGGCGGGCCAGGCCGGCGTCCACCGCTGCGGTGCGGGCCTGGTTACGCAGCCGGGCCTGGTCGACGATGTTGGCGCGCAGACCAAGCCGGCGCAGCAGCGGAGCGAACGTCACGCCTTGCCCCAGCAGGGTGACCAGCACCAGTAGGTAGGCGTTGAACAGCAGCAAGTCCCGGGCCGGGAACGCCTCACCGGTGCGGGTGGTCAAGGGGATCGCGAAAGCAGCCACCAGCGTGATCACCCCGCGCGTGCCGGCCCAACTCAGGGCGGCGATCTCCTTGCCCGACAGCGGCTGGTCGGCGTCTCGGTTATCACCGTTATCACCGTCGTACTCGCTACCGAGTCGGGAGTGCAGCCAGCGGGGTACCTGCTGGCTGGAGATGAGCCACAGCGGCCGCAGCACCAGCACCGCGCCGACCGTGACGGCAGCGCTGGTAGTGATCGTGGCGGTGGAGTACGCGCCGAGACCGCGAACGACCTCGGGTAGCCGATGGCCGATGAGTAGGAGGACGAAGCCCTCCAACAGGTAGTTCACCAGCTGCCAGACCGCGGTGATCTGCAACCGGCTCGCGCCGGTCTGCAGCCGCGGGTTCTGGTGTCCCACGATCAGGCCGGCGACGACCACGGCGAGCACCCCGGACACCTGCGCCGCCTCGCCGAGCGAGTAGGCGGCGAACGGGGTAGCCAAGGATATGGCGTTGACCGACAGCGGATCGGTGAGCACCCGTCGTGACAAGCTCACCAGCAACGCCACCACTGCGCCGATGACCAGGCCGCCGACCGCAGCCAGCGTTAACAGGCCGACCGCAACGCCGAAGGAGAAGCCACCGCCAACCGCAACCGCAACCTGGTACGTGGTCAACGCCGTCGCGTCGTTGAGCAGCCCCTCGCCCTCGATCAGGGTGGACAGTTTCGACGGCAAACCCGCACGGCGCCCCACCGACAACGCGGCCACCGGATCGGGCGGTGCCACTGCCGCCCCTAGCGCCACGCCCGCCGCTAGTGGCACCGCAGGAACCAGCCAGAACAGCAGGCTGCCCACCGTCAACGCGGTCGCCAGCACTAACAACACTGCCAAACTCACCACCGAGCGCAACCGGCTCCGAATCGCCAGCGGGCTGGACCCCAAGGCGGCGTGGTACAGCAGCGGTGGCAAGACCACATCCAGCACCACCTCGGGCTCAAGCCGCAGGTTCGGGCCCGGCAACACCGCGAACACCAAGCCCACCACCGTCAACAACACCGCATCAGGCAGCCCGATCCGGTGGCTGATCTTGCCGACCGCCACCACCACCGCGACCATCGCCAGCACAAAGCCGATCGCGCTCAGCAGGTCGTCATCCTGCGGCACCCACCCCCAGCGAAAGCACGTGGACACTGGCGAGGTTTGCCACGCCGGCCGTTGCCACCCCGGTCGCTGACAGCGGTGCGCCATATCACCTGGCCGCGCAGATATATCGTGATACGATGTAGCTGTAAGGTCTCCGACGAGTTTGAGGAGGATGCCGTGGGCACACCCACCCGGATCGGACTGATGCTGGTAACTACGGCGTGCGTGCTGGCCGCTAGCACCTGGTGGCGACTACACACAACACCACCCGAATATCGGGCCTGATCACAGTCTCAATGCGCTGCGGCTCGCCCCGCTTGACCCGCGGATAGAGGCGCAGCGCCCCGATTCGCGCGCCGGTAACTGACTAAAGCAGGTGAAGGTTCGCGGCTCGGTGCTGGACAGGCGGAGTCATGCGCCGTCAGTGGGTTCGTCCGCGTCGATCGTCGTACCGGCCACGGGATCGTCGTGGGCTGGGCAAGAAACCCAGCCCGAGTGGTTGAGTCGATGGCTGGTCACTATCGGAGCGGTGTCAAATGGCCATGATGGTTTCTCCGGCAGCGTCGAGACGTGCCTGGATGTCGGCCATGATCTCTCGTGCGGCGGCGATCTCGGCAGCATCCGGTCGCGGGTTGAGTGAGCGAAGGTTCATTGCGACTTGATCTGGTGTGGTGAACCCGACGAGCGCGACCGCGTGGGGTGAGCGGTCCAGGCATCCCCAGAGTGCGACGCGGATCAGGTCTTCGGTGTGTGGGCCGACAACGGCCCGCACACGGTCGAGTCCGGCGTTGATGATCTCGATCGCATCGGGTTGAAACCAGCGCTTGAGGAGTCGGTGGTCTCCATCGCCGAAGGCGCGCGGGACATTCGCGCGGTAGGTCCCGGTGAGTAGACCTTGCCCGAGTGGCTTGCTGATGAGGATGCCGACGTTGTGTTCGTCGGCGAAGGAGAACACACCCTCGGACCGGTGTGATGGCGTTAGCAGGTTGTCTCTGATCGCCAAGATGTCGGGCTGCACTGTGTCGAATAGGGCGCGGAACCGCGCGATTTTGTCGCCGCGCTGATCGGGTGGGGTGGTGAGGCGGTCCAGGGCGAAGCGGTGCGGACCGCGCATCCCGATGGCGCGGATGAGGCCCTCGTCGCGGAATGCTCGCATGGCGTCGAGTGCGGGGTGCAGCCAGCGGTCGTTGGGGCCGAAGTTGGGGTGGTGGAAGGCGTAGATGTCGAGGTGGTCGGTGTGCAGGTTGTCGAGTGACTGTTGGAGTTGGCGGCGCATGTGGCGGGGTTCGAAGCCGTGTTCGGCGGTTCCGGCGAAGTAGCCGACCTTGGAGACGAGCACGATCTCGTGGCGCTGCACCTGCACGACAAGTCGGCCGAGCAGGCGTTCCGATCGGCCGTGGCCGTAGACGTCGGCGGTGTCGTAGAGACGGGCACCGTGCTGCCAGGCCGTTTCCAGGCCAACGAGGGAGCGTGCCTCGTCGGCGCCTGTGGACCAGCCCATGGGCATACCGAGGTTGTCATCGGGGCCGCCGATAGCCCAGCAACCGATGCCGATGGCGGGCACCGTGATTCCGGTGGCGCCGAGTTGGCGCGTCGGGATCGGTGGCCGGGCCGCTTGGTCAGCGGCGTCGGGTGGGGTCATGCCGGCCTGCTCTGGTCGAGGATGACGGCGAGTTCGTCCTGGATGAACTCATAGAGTTCACCGGGCCGCGCACAGACGAAAACCGGTACGGCGGCACCGCGGGCGCGGCAGTGACTGTAGAGGCCCACGACGGCGATGTCATCGAACCGGTAGAAGCTGAAGACACGATCACCCGCTCGGTAGTACACCTCGATCTGGGCGCCGTCAGGTCGGCGCAGTGCCTGGTAGGCGCTGCGGGTGGCGGTGATCCGGGCGCGCAGTTCGTCGCGGGTGATGTCGAAGCGGTCCGCCAGGACGGCGACGGTGAGCTCGTCGTAGGGATCGGCCAGGACGACGCGAACGCGACGGTCGGGTCTGGCGGCGACCTGAGCGAGTTCCCGGGCGTGCAGATTGCGCCACGTTTGGCCGTAGGCCACCACGATGTCGAGTTCAGTAACCTCGGCGAAAAGTTGCTTCCACTCCAACTCGCCGAGGTAGGTCGCACCGATCCGCAGAAGACCTGCGGCCTCGAAGCCGCGGGTCAGGCTCTGCTGGAGGTGACCACGTGCCGGAGCGGGCTTGCCAGCTTGATCTGCCAGCCGGGTCCACGCGATCTCCCAACGGCCATCGCTGACGGGTACACCGCAGGCGCGGACCAGTGCCAAGACAAGATTCTTCCGGGGCAGGCGACGGCCAGCGAGGGCATCCTGGACGGTGCTGCGCGGGAGCGGGATCTTGTTGCGCTCACCCCACTGCTGCAAGGTCCGGTAGGACGGATTGCCCGCGCGGAGACGGACAGTGCGCAGGCAGCCGGCGAACTCGGCGACGGTGGTCGCGTCGAGCGGGTCTACGTCGTCTAGTGGTGATGTCATCGATCTCGATGGCGGACCGGCGAATGTCCCATACCGTCCGAGACTCTACCTTCGTCGGCGGGGCCGGTAGCTTGTTAGCGCAGTTCGCAGGCGTGCCGTCGGTAGGAGGAGTCCGGGTGTGTCCGGGGCGCTTGTCGGCCGCGGTGCTCGCCCGGTGTGCTTGGTGTCCACGGCACATCCCGGGGGAAGGTCAGCATGCACGCGCTGCGCGACGCCAGCACCGAATCGACTCCAGGTTGGGACAGGACCTCACCATTCCACGGCCGTCTCATCGCAGCGATTCGCGCCACTTCGCTGGAGGGTGTCGTCGCGGCCAGCACAGTGACCGCGCTGGCGAGTGTGGCCGAGACGGACCTGACCACATTGGCCGGGCACGTGGCGGATGCCGTTGCGGGCCGGTTCAGCCTCACGGGCGCTCTGGATCGCCGGCTCCTGTTCGCCGAACGGCCGGCACCCGTGGGCGGCTGGGTGGTGGCCGATCTGTCCGGGCAGTCACATGACACCCGTGTGTGGCCGGAATGGGTGTCCGGTCGGGTGAGCATCGCCGAGCCGGATCGGTGGTTGTCCGTCGCCGAGTTGACCGAGGACGCGGCCGACCGGTTGACACGCCCGCGAGTGCTCCTGACGTCGCTGTATCACCCGGAGTGGTTCCCGTTGCCACGCTTCCCGTTGGCGATCTCCGATCTCGCGCGGGCGGCACGGCTGACCCTGATGGGTCAGGTGCACTTGATCGACATGCAATTGGGCGCCTCGCTGGATGACATCACCCGAAGGGTCCACGATCAGCGACCCGACATCGTGGGGATCTCTGCCACCTTCGGCCAGCACGACCTGATGAGCGACCTGCTCGACCGGTTGGAGCAGATGCCGGTTCCGCCGCTGGTGCTCGCGGGCGGCAGCTTGACTGTGCGCAACGAGACCATGCTGCTGGAGCGCTACCCGTGGCTGCTCATCGCCCGCGGAGCTGGCGAACCGACGATCGCCGACGCGATGGAGTATTTCCACGGCGACCGCGAGCTTGCGAGCATCCGCGGCATCGGGTACCGGGGTGCGCCTCGTCGCGGGGCCGTCGCACTCGGCGGTCGGACACGGCGTACGGCGGTGGCGCCGAACCGCGTCCAGCGCGACTTCCTGCCCGAGCTTGACCTGTTGGACGCCACCTTCGCGCGCAGCGGTGTGGCGCAATTGGAGATCTCCCGCGGCTGCACCAGCCACTGCTCGTTCTGCCCGCGGGGGCACAAGGGCTCCTGGTCCGGTGGCAACACCGACCGGCTGCCCTGGATGCTCGCCGAGATCGGGAAGGTCGCCGATCGGCATCCGGCGACCTCGCGCACCCTGTACGTGGTCGACGAGGAGTTCATCGGCCGCGGTGAAGACGCCGTCAACCGGGCACTTGCTGTCGCGAGCACGATCAGCGATGCCGGGTTCACGTGGGAGTCGTCCTGCCGGATCGACCAGGTCGTCCGTCTTGACCGCGATCGCGCATGGCACCTGGAGCGGGCGTCGATGTGGCGCGGCCTGCTTCGCGCCGGACTGCGCAGGATGTTGTTCGGTGTTGAATCCGGCGTGACCTCGATCCTGCAGCGGTTCGCCAAGGACACCACAGCTGAGCAGAACGCCGTGGCTGTCCGCACCTTGTCGGCGCTTGGGGTGCCGACGCGGTTCACCTACATCACCTTCGACCATCTGATGACCGCCGATGAACTGGCCGCGACCCACGCCTTCCAGGCCCGCACCGATCTGCTCCTGGGTCCGCTGCCGGAGCTGTCGGTCGAGCAGATCGTGGATGGCGTCACCGATCCGGACTTCGTGGCCGAGCACGCGACGGGGCGACCGTTCTACACCGAGATCTCCTACCTGCTGGTCTCCATGGAGTGCCTGATCGGCGCTCCCTATACCCGTGCGGTGGCCGCCCGCGGCCTCGCCGGGCCGGCGGACCCCACGATGGGGCGCATCGAGGCACGGTTCGCCGACTGGCGGATCGGCACCTGCGCTCACCGTGCGCAAATGTGGGTCGATCGCCACTTCGCGCTCGACTACACCCTCAAGAGCCTGGAAAAGATCCTGGACGACATCCCCCGTCGTCGCGTCCACACCGCGCGCGTCGTGCTTAGAAACGGTTCGTTCCGGGTGCTCAC
The DNA here is from genome assembly GCA_030854185.1 of Actinomycetota bacterium. GTDB lineage: Bacteria > Actinomycetota > Actinomycetes > Mycobacteriales > Pseudonocardiaceae. Next base: position 21,338 of record JALYTS010000033.1, read on the forward strand.
CGGGATGCTCGACCTCCTCGGAACCTACCGCCCGGACACACCCGATACCGGCCTGGACGCCGCCATGCTCACGCTGCTGGGCACCGAGGTCGAGGAGCTGGCGGCGACATTGTCTCTGGCGATCGAGCAGGTACTGCCCACCTTGCCGGCGTCGAGCCGGCGCCTGCTCGATCACGAGTTCACCCGATGGTGCGCCGCCGAGGAATGGCGACTCATCAACGCAAACGACCCATGCGGGACCTGACCCTTCCGCCGTCGCCCGCGGGCCGCCGGGCCGGTGTGTTGCCCTGCCTGTCCGCCGTCACCACAATCTGGGGTCGTCCCTCCCCTGGGTCACAGTCGCTACCGGAGGAGCTGTGAGCGTGCCTGGTCGATTCATTGCGTTGGAGGGGACCGACGGTGTCGGCAAGACCTGCCTGGCACGCCGCCTCGCCGACGTCAGCTACGAGACCGCCATCGCCCAGCTCGCGCAGCCCACGGCGGCCCGCGCAGCGGATCTGGGCGCCAGCTCATTGGCGTTCGTCCCGCGTCGGCAGATCTCGGTGACCTCGACCTACGCGGCCACGTTGATGGAGCACCTGTCCACGATGCTCTGGTACAGCGGTGATGCCCCGGACCTCTCCGATGCGTTCTGGGTGTCGCTGCAGGCCGCGTGGTTCACCGCACACACCGAAACCGTCGTGGGACCGTTGCTCGATGCCGGGTTCGATGTCCTCGTCGATGGCTGGCTCTACAAGTTCTTCGCCAAGCTGCTGCTCCAAGGCTTCACCGAACTCAATCTCGCCGTGATCTTCGACCGGGTACGGATGCCCGACGCGGTGCTCCTGCTGCAGGCTGACGTGGGCGCGGTGTACGACCGCCGCCGAGACTTCCGGCCCGCCGAGTTGGGCATGCACGCCAATTACGGCGGAGTCGACGATCTGGGCCGCGGCACCTTCGTCGACTACCAGACCCGAACCGCGCTCAACCTCCAGGCGTTCGCCGACCGGCACGGCTGGCGCACCGCCCAGCTCGACCCCGACGAGACCATCTTCGCCACCGCGCGGCGACTCGCGCCGATCATCGCCGAGCTCCGGGCACCGCGCGAATCCCCGCCGAGGGCGGGAGCAACACCGAACGGAGCGGTTCCACGATGACCACGACCGGCATGCTCGCCGCGCGCGGTGGGACGAAAGCACTGGACATCCCGCAGCCGCACTACCAGTGGCCCGCCATCACTACCGAGTTGGAAGATGCGGTCCGGGCGCAACTGCACCGGTCCCTGTCCGACCGGGACGCCTCCGGGGTGATCGGCGAGTTCGAGGCCGCGTTCGCCCGGTTCGTCGGGATCCCACACGCCGTGTCGTTCGCCTCGGGAACCTCGGCCATCCACGCCATGAGCCGCATCGCCGAACTCCGACCCGGTGACGCGGTCATCGCACCGGCCTACACGTTCTTCGCCACGGCCTCCCCGTTCGCCTACGACGGCATCGAGGTCCGCTTCGCCGACGCCGACCGCTACGGCAACGTCACCGCGACGACCCTGGCCGACCAACTGACCCCGGTGGTCCGCGCGGTGATCGTCACGCACATGTGGGGCAACCCGTGCCCGATGGACGAGATCGTCGAGTTCTGCCGCACCCACGGCCTGTTGTTGCTGGAGGACTGCTCCCACGCCCACTTCGCGTCCTGGCGAGGCCGGCGGGTCGGCACGTTCGGGGACATGGCAGTGTTCTCCACCAACCAGAAGGCGATCACCACCGGCGAGGGCGGTGTCCTGGTCACCGCGAACGACCGCTACCGCGAGCTGGCGCTGCTGTTCGGGCACTACAACAAGCGCTGCCAGAAAGAGATCGACCCCGGCGCCGAGTACTATCCCTACGCCTTCACCGGCATGGGCCTCAAACACCGCATCACCACCCTGAGTGCCGCGATCGGTGTCCACCAACTCGACCACGCCACCGAGATCGAGACCCGCCGCCGCGCGATCCTCACCCGCTACACCACCAGCCTGACCGACAACCCCGTGATCACCACGGCGATCGTGCCCGACGCGGACGCCCAGCACGGCCTGTACGTGCTCGGGCTGCGATTCCACCCCGAGAACGCCTCAGTCTCCCGCGACGAGTTCGTGGTCCTTTGCCACACCGAAGGGGCCACCGAACTCGACGCACCCGGCTCGACCCGCGACATCAGCACGGAGCCGCTGTTCGCCCGCCGCGACCCGTTCGCTGCGTGGGTGCCCCGCACGCCACCGGCCGTCGAGCTTCCCGGCGTGGCCGCGTTCGCCGACGCCTTCATCAAGATCCCGCTGTGGGGCTATGAGCAAGACGAGCCGCTCGTGGCCGGCTACCTCGACGTCCTCACTAAGGTCTCCGCCGCGGTCACCCGATGACCACCGCACCCACCACCGCGCGCGTTGGAGCACACGGGCGGACGGCGGCGCGCCACCCCGTGCTGGTGGATACCGACGGCGACTTCGCACTCGATGACCTCCTCGCCCTGCCCGGCAGCGGCCCCGCGCGCAGGATCACCACCGCCCAGGCAACCCTGGTCGCCCTCTGGCGACTTCACGCCGCCAACACCGCCGAACTGGCCGCCCCCTCGCAGCCTGGGGAAGTCACCACGCCCGACACACCGACTCAGGACGACGCGCACCTCCTGCACCGGATCGAAACCAGCGGGTTGTTCCGGCCTCCGGTCCGCGAGCGGGTCGCCGCTCTGACGCCCGCAGTCGGCGGGGCCTGGCTGGCGCTAGCCGCCCGCTGGGTCGACCTCTCCCTCGCCTGCGGCGACCTGCGCTTCCTCAACACGGCCTGCAAACTCACCGGGGCCGTCTGGCTGCACCGCTGCCGCACGAGCCGCGACATCCGGGCTGGCGGCGCGTGGCAGGAGTCGGGCCTAACCGGTCAGCTTGCCGCTCTCGGACACTCGCTGGGCAAGGCCACCGATCAGCTCCAGCGGCGCCTGGCGGACCGCATCCTCCTCGGCGAGTCAGCCACGTCCGGAGACGAGGCACTCCGCCCGGACCGGCTCGCCAGTCACGACCGGACGCGGATCGTCGTGCTCGCCAACTCTGAGTCGAGCAGCGCCGGACGTCTGGTGACCGCTGCGACCGCCGCCGGGCTGCCGATCGAGGCCGTGTGCTGGTACACGGCCTCGCGCACCGGGCCTGCGGTGTCGTCGAACTACTCCAGCGCCTGGTACCCACCCGCCCCACCCGACCTCGCCCCAGCGCCCGGCATGCCCGACCACGTCCCGGTGGCCACGGCCCGGTCGTGGGACGAGGTCACCGCAGCGGTCCGCGCTGCGGACGCTGACCTCGTACTCCTGGTCGGCATGCCGGTGGTACCGGCCCGGGTGCTCGACGCTGCGAAGCTGGGCGTCCTCAACGCCCACAACGGCGCCCTGCCCAGCCACCGCGGCATGGACGCAGTCGGCTGGGCGCTGCTGCACAACCAACCGATCGTGTGCAGCCTGCACCTAGCCCGTCCCACAGTTGACACCGGAGAAGTCCTCGCGGCTCATCCCGTGCCGGTCACACCCGTGGGCACGCTGGCGGCCAGGGTGAAGACCACTCAGCTCCGGCTTCTCCTGGCCGGAGCCGGCCACGTCGCCGCAACCGGCTCCCTGCCCGACCTGACCCCGCAACCCGCCATGGGCACCCAGCTCTACCGCCTGCATCCACACCTCAAGCGGCTCCTGGATACCTCGCCCTACGCCGATGACGACCACCCCCGTGGACGGTGATCCAGCCATGACCAGCCCACCGCACCCCAGCTTCGCCGTGCTCAGCCAGATCGACTGGGACGACACCACCTCGATCCTGCGTGGCTGTACACCGCTATTCGACGCGCTTGACAGCGACCCCGCGCTGCTGGCCGAGCTCGTCGCGAGGGTCGCCGCAGACCCTCAGCTGGGCGAGATGTGTGAGGGATATGACTTCATGCACAAGCTCGTTCTCTACGACGCGACCGAACTCAACGTGCGGCTACGGCTGCACATCTACCAGGCGGGATTCTTCGACCGGCCGCACAACCACCGATGGAGCTTCGCCAGCCACATCCTGCGCGGTGGCTACGTCCACCGCATCTTCGGCCGCGACGACCAGTTCGGCGAGGACACCGATCCGAACAGCCTGCTCCCTATTCACGAACGCCTCGAACAACCGGGCTCGACCTACGCCCTGCACCACACCAGCGTGCACACCGTCCAAGCCGAGGCCGACACCATCTCCCTGCTCGTCCGCGGCCCGTCAGCCAAACAGCGGTTCCTGATCCTCGACGCCGCCACCGGTGGCTTCTTCTGGGTCTACGGCACAGCTCAAGAATCACCCCACCAGCGCGCCAGCAAGCGTTTGACCCCCAATCAACTCGACCACACCATCACCCGCATCCAACTCCTCATCGCGGACCCGATCCGGCAGGCCGATTCACACTCTCTCGACGGAAGGTAGAGGCACCGTGACCGACGATGCATGGCAGGGAATGCTGTTCGGCGCTATCTCAACCGGGGACGAAACCGCCGAGAACGGCCCGGTCGACGAGTTGCGCGTGTGCGCGCTCAACGTCAACAGCCCCAACCCCGCCCGCGCACAACGCATCGTCAACTGGCTCCTGGCCACCAAGAGCAACACACTGGTGCTCACCGAGATGCAACCATCCGATGGGGGCCGCCACATCCTGGCCTGCCTCCAGGCGGAAGAATTCACCATCACCTGCACACCCGGTTGGACAGACACCCGCTACTTCACCGCCGTAGCCACCCGCGGTGTTGAAACCACCCCGGTCCAGCCAGCGGGATTCCATCCCCGCATCGCCGCCGTCGACCTCATCACTGACGCCATAACCGTGCGCCTCGTGGGCATCTACGGCCCTACCAACGGCATGAGCGCCGACAGCAGCCACCGCCGCCGCGAGTTCCAGCAACGCCTCCTGGACTACCTTGCCGAGATCAACCACCCGGCCCTGTGCGTAGCCGGTGATCTCAACGTCGTCGAACCCGGCCATCGACCCCACCTGCCAGCATTCGAAGACCACGACTACGCCTTCTACACCGGCCTGCTCGCGCTCGGTCTCCGCGACACCTACCGCGAACTCAACCCCTCAGGCGGCGACCACAGCTGGATCAACCCCCGCTTCGGCAGTCAACGCCTAGACCACGCTCTCGTCAGCATCAAGGCAGCACAGATCCGAGCCTGCGCCTACGACCACACCACCCGAAGCGAGGACCTCAGCGACCACGCCGCCCTGCTGACCACCATCGGCTTGTGAGCCGACCACGCGGTGATGAGTAGTCGTCGATCGTGGTCAGCGCCGGTCGCTGCTGGTGAGCTGCTAGCCCACCAACGCCGGGGTGCCCAGACGAGCCAGGAGCTTGTCCCGGAAACGCGCCATGTGCGGATCGAACCGGTCATGCGCCCACTCCGCCGGGTCATCCAAGGCGAACCAGCGGACCTGATGCGCCTCGCGGGGGTCCGCCTCGATCGGCATGTCCTGATCCGCGGCCAGGACGAACCAGAACGACACGTCGGTGTGGCTGTGCTCGCCGCGTGTCTTCGTCACGGTCAAAAACAGTGGCTCGTCCCCGAACCGCGGGTGGAACTCACCCTCGATCCGCAGTTCCTCAGCCGCCTCGCGCAGCACCGTGGTGCGCGGGTCCTCACCGTCATCGACGTGGCCTCCAGGGAACAACCACAGACCCGCTTTCACATGGTCCACCAGCAGGACCGACCGTCGTGCCTCGTCGAACAAGGCGCAGTAGACACACAGGTGCTTCTCGGGCGTGGCAGGTCGGGCGATCCGAAACAACGGCCCGCCCGACCGGACCCACGCCAACGTGGTAGCCCGGTCCTGCGCCTCGTACTCATCCAGCGGCGCGACACCCGCCACCAGGTCGTATACCACTCCGCGCGGATCCCGACCTGCCACCGTCATCGTCGAAGCCCTCCACCACGAGCACGCTGAGTCCGAAAGTCGCTGCTCGTAGCAACGACGTCTGCCGACGCCCGAGGGCGCGCGGCGGACTCTAGCAGCGCTCTGTCCCCAACTCGCGGAGCCCACGCCAACCCCTGGGTCGTACCGGCCCGGCAGCTCAGAGGATCACGTCAGTCAGATCGAGCGTCATCCTCAATGCCGAGTGGTCCGTCAGTCCGGCGGTTCGCACCGAATGGTCATACCGACACTCAACCACCGCGCTACGGTGGGCCCTGCTGACGAAGGCGTGATCAAATCAGTATCCGTTACGTTTACCTTCCGCAGTGGGCCTCCCGAACCACGAATAGTCCATCCTGACCGGCTCCATGATACGAAAAGCGTCATCGAATCCAACCCGACCAAATGCTCGATAAAAGTCATATTCCCATTCACCGAAGACCGCATAGCGTGGATCGTGATCCGGTTCCAGCACATTCAGATCACCCGCAATCACGACAGGGCCAGACACCTCAAGTGTCTTCTTCGCATTCGGCAGCACCGCTGCTACAAGGTCCTGAAATGCTCGCTTGTCCCGATTGCGACGATCCTTCGGGCCGCGAGAGGGAACGTAGAGGCGCTCGCGGGGCGCTGATCGCGGGAGGGTGAAGGTGCTGGCGCGGGTGATGGCTTCGGTGCCGTCCATCATTTCCACGGCGAGGTTAACGGACCAGATGTTGACGTTGGTGGGACCGAAGCACAGACGGTAGTCGTCACGGTCGGCCCGATACGCGCGGCGGTCTGCCGGGCTTCAGCCAGGTGAGCGTCCGCCCCGGCGCGATCACCAGCCCTGGCCGCGGCGAGCCCGGATTTGAGGTGAAGGTTGCCCCAGGTGGCCAGGGTGGGCGCGTCCGAGCGCCCGAGACGATGCTCGATGCGGGAGCGGGCGTCGTCGAGCAACCGCTGGACGGTGGCGCATTCGTCGAGGCAGATCAGCTCCCCAGCCCGCCGGTACACCCCCACCAGCACCGCCAGCTCATCACCGGAGCGCTCGGCGGCCCACTCGTAGCGGTCGACGGAAATAGACGCCAAGTCGGTGTACCCCAGCTTCCAAGCCAGCTGACCAGCCGCGTAATAGATCTCAGCGAGCAGCCCGAACACCCGCTCGCGCTCCGAGCCCGCCGTGTGATGCCACGCCGCGCGCAACTCAGCGAGCAACCCAGGAAGCACGACCCCCAGATGATCAAGATCCACGTCGTGACGCAGCCGCGAGACCGCCGCGACCGCCTCGGCAAGCTCAGACACCGGACGCGGCCAGAGGCCATCCCCGGGCTCCAGCAAGTAAGCGGTCAACTCACGACGCAGCGCGGGGATCACGGCGAACACCCGATGATCCCCGACTGTCTCCCGAAGATAGGGCTGGCCGAGCACTTCGGCGACTCCCACGCCCAGCACTCGAGCGACAGCGGAGACGAAGGCGGGCGAGGCGGGCACACTGCCCTGCTCCACCTTGCGCAACAACGACAACGACACGTGCGCCCGCTGCGCGAGCTGCCGCTGGGTCAGCCCCCCAACCTTGCGTTCCTCGGCCACCCGGGCACCGACGCCGAGAGCGACAACGTCCCTGACCACCGCAATCCACCCCTGACGTGCTAGGCAAGTGTTCACGCTACCGCCGGCACCATGCCTGGGTCGGCTCTCACCACGTGGTGATGCCCATCCATGCCGCGAAACTGCTCAGCGTGTCCGAGCGGCGCCGATCAGCCCGGGCCAGGCTCAGTACTGTTTCCGCGACCATGGGGTGATACCTGGTCTGCTGAGGCGCGGTGCGCCGGGCGATATTCAACGAGCGCAACGCTTTGGTGTGGTCACCGTGCAACAGCCACGCCCGGCTGAGATCGATGTTGTGGTGAGCGAGTCGAGAACGCATCATTTGTGGTGGTAGGAGATAGCTCGCGTTCCGGGCCACCGCAGTGGTGCCATCCTGCATCTCCACCGCGGCAGCCACCGAGTGAATATGCACGTTCGGGGCGCAGAACGCGGTGTCGTAGAAATTGGCGTGCACCGGGAGCCGCGAAGCCAGCTCCCTGGCCTCGATGAGGTGGGCATCCGAGGTGGCGGCATCGTGCCGGCGGGCTGCGATGATCGCGCTACGCAGGTGCATCGCCCCTAGCACCGACAACGCCTGGGGACTGGCCGGCTGATCGGTGATGGACTCTCGCGCGCGGGTCACAATGCGCTGTGCGGTGTCGTAGGCGCCCCGATACATCAGCGGCAGCGCCCGCTCCTGATCGCACAGCGCTGCGAGTAGTGCGTCACCGGAGAACCGGGCTGCCTCGGCGGCGCGATCCGCGGCTTGGCTGGCTAAAGGCGAGGCCAGGCGATGTAAACAGATCACCACACAGCCATAGAGGGTGGCCAGCAGATGATGGGCACGCTCACGATGCGCACCCACCGGCGCCAGGGCCGCAGCGGTGTGCAGGTGCGCTAGCAAAGCTGGCATGCGGGTTGATGACTCCTGGTAGCGGCTGCGTCGTTGCAGCTCAGCGATCTGATCAACCTGTGCCGCGAGCGCGTCCAGACTCGGCACGGGGTCGGCGCTCAGGCTCGCCGGCCCCTCCATGACCGCGGTCTCGACTTCCGCCACGTGGTCACGTTCAGCGCCGTACCGCAAGCTGGGCTGGTCATACAACTCAGCGACGGTCGTCCGCAACGCCGTGGCCACCGCGGCAGTGAACGCTGGGGACGCCGGTGCGCTGCCCTGCTCCACCTTGCGCAGCAACGACAACGACACGTGCGCCCGACGCGCGAGCTGGACCTGAGTCAGACCATCGAGTTTGCGCCGCTGCGCGACCCGCCCACCGATGCCGACCGGCTGACTCAACACACCTACCCCCACCTCCGCTGCGTTTCGTCCGAATACTACCGGCCGCCCTGGAGATGCACGGGTTGTCACTGCTTGGTCACTTCGGCCACCAACGTCGCGCTAACTTCGCTGGGTGATCTTCGCTGGCCACCAGCCAGGCATCGGATGACTGGAGCCCTGTTGCCACCTCCCACAGATGACCCACCCGCAGGCCGGTCGGCTGGCTACACCCACCCGAGCCCGGCGCAGTCAAACTCTGCGGCAAACTGCGACGTCATCGCAGCGGCTCCGGTGTCCTGCGCTGCTGCACCACCCACCTTGGACCCGTCCGCTTCTGACACCGACCAGCACCCCAACCCGGGTACCAGGCACAAGCATCAGGGTACGCGGGTCGCACGCCATGCCGTCCTGTCCGGGCCAACCGCCACGACAGTCCCAGCTACCCTGGTCACCTCAAGCGCGCCTCAGCGACCCGACAACGATGGAACGACCAGACCGGACCAGTTGCTCGGCATCCAGCAGCGGGCGGCCTGGTTAGTGCCTTCCCCTCGGTTCGCCACAAGAACTCCCGCTAGCCACCGGCCGAGAAGCCCCGAGCCCCTTCCCGCTCTCGGCGACCAGCTAAATACGATCTCTCCCGCTGAGGCATCCGGTGTTGGGCGGATACAGGTATGCGGTCTCGCTGATGAGCGCCGGCATGCCAGCCTGCCTGTTCGATCACCGGGTGCGCACCTGCATCCCCTGCTCCGTCGCCCACCAGCGGCCCGCCTAAGTGGCGCAGGAGACAGCGCTCGATGAGATGGCTCGGGTCAGTACCGGCTCACCACAGTGGGCAGATGGGCCTGGCAGCTGGGGTGGAGGAGTTGCTCGTCGACGTAGCCGCCGATGGGTTCACGCTGTACTGCTGCGGACCCAAGCACGCGCCAAACGCATTGCTCGCCTGCTACGAGTGGGATCACTACGTGGATCTGCTCACCATCTTGAATTTCGATCGGGTGACCACGGCCCGGGTACCGAAGCGGGATACGCTGGACATCTTCGCCCCCACGGTGGTGGTCTGGTCCTACGAGGGTCCGCCGCTGCCAGCGCTGCGGGCCTTGCTGCAACTTCTGCACCCGGCGCATCCGGACGCCCCGGTCACCGAGTATCCGGCCCCCGCGGGCCTGCGCATCCCCCGGGCTCGGCAACGCCCGATGACGATCCGGCCGCCTTCACCAGGCCGAGCCCGCGTGCGGGCTGAGCGGCTGGCCACCGCGATGATGACCCCGCGGTGGTGATCGCTCCGGTCAGCGCTACGGCACCAGCGGGGCACGGGGTCCCCGGCTGGCCGCCGGTAGAGCCCGCGACCCCCGACGCTGGGATCCTGGCGGCCAGCCGGCACCAACCAACCCATCAGGAGGGTATGCGCGATGCCCGCGCAAGTACCGTCACCTGGCTAGCCAGAGTTGGAGAGGACACAACGGTGTCCTGCCTCTGCGTGCGGGTCATCCATATCGCCTGCTCGGCGTCCTCAACGGGGACGATGTGATGCCTGTGGCTGGCGCAGGCGGCACGCTCCATCGATCGCCTGGGCCGCTGCCGATCCTGCCGCCGCCCCGGCGCGATGATCACCATCCGGCGCCAGCCCTGCCGGATCTTGATCAAGGTCAGATACTGGCTGCTGGGCCAACCCGACGAGGCGCAACTACTGTGCCTGCTCGCCGCCGAACTCCCGGCAATCTCCCCATCGCCGCCCAGCGCGAGGGGAGCCCACCAGCCGATCCACCCCGGCCCTAACGAGCAGGGCCGAGACAGCGGCCTCGGCGACACCGCCGTCCGGCCGATCCTCGCGGCCAGCCCATCAACCGAGTCAGCACAGACCCCGGCCCTGCCGTCCCCGTTTTCTCCCGACGGCTTCCCGGGGACGGGAAAGCCGGACCACCCTTTACAGAACCGAACCCGAGCACACAAAGACCGCGCCCCGTCTGCCCAGGCCTCCCGTCCCGACTATCCCTCACCGTCACGGACCGCTGGATCGCTGGTGATCACAGGAGGCATGCCATGGCCGAAGTAAACGCTCACCATCCAGCGCCGGGTCGCACTCACCCTTACGAACTCGCCGCGGCGGCCAGACGCGGCCGGGGCTGTCTGCGATCGATCCGCCGGGTGCTGGCCACTCTCGAAGAGCGTGAGCAGAAGGTCATCCGGCACCGAAAGACGATCATCGCGCCCAGCGTCAACGCTGGTCAAGGGTGGCGGAAGCGGAGGGATTCGAACCCCCGGTACCTCTCGGTACGCTCGCTTTCAAGTCGCAGGGGAGCCGTGTGCCGGGGTATGTCCTCGGTTGCCGACCTGCGGGGTTTCGCGCGATCCGTCTGGCGCAGCGTGGGTGATACAGCAGTCGGTTGCTACACAGCTGCTACACGCCGGCACCAGTCCATCAGTCCTGCGGCGTCGTCCCGAACCGCAGGCACGGTGGCCGGCCTCGTGGTCGCTGGGGACCAGCTAGGGCGCCTGTGAACAGACTAGCGATGGGACCTGGTGCCGTGCTGGTCGAGCCGGTGCGATCTCTCGTACCGACTCGTAACTGAGTAGGCGGCCAGGGCAAGTGCTGCAACACCTGCCCTGGCCTTGATCCCCAACCCTGCGGAAGAGGGCGGAGACCGATGGCAGAGGCTACGCAGTTCAATCCGGACCAGCTCCGGGTGGCTCTGGATCACGGTGAGGTGGTGGAGCTTGACGGTGGCACGCTCGTGTTGGGTGGTGAGGAGTCGCCGTCGGTGGTGCTGCGCTTGACACCGTGGCGAGCACGGTCGGTGGCGCGGGTGTTGGAGGAGTGGTCGGCGGTCTCTCGGGTGTTCCACCGGGCACCTCGACCGATCCTGACTGAGGTGGAGCTGTCCCGCACGCTGGATCTGGCTGCCTCCGTGCTCGGCGATCCCGAGCCAACCGTTCCCTTCGTGCGGGGTGATCGTGTGGTGCAGAGTCGCCAGCGGCTGGATGCGGTGGCGGTACTGGCCGAGCGGGAATCTCGGCTGTCCGCGCTGCAACGGCTGGCGCTGGTTGACGCAACAGCCTCATGGCTATCCGAACCTAACGGCGGAGAGCAGCTGGCTCATGCACTGCTGGGCGCGGCATGCACGACCGATGTCACCGCGGAGCACGTATATTTGGCGCTGATCACCCCACCGGAGAATTTGGATGATCATTCCGAGGACCTGCCTTCGTAGTGGTCAATCCTTGGGCGATCACCATCGGTCCAGGCTCACGCGCAGCGTGATCCCGCAGGGACACGACGTGACCTTGACCGGCGGTGATCGCCCGTGAAGAGGATCGGCCCCGGAGAAGGCCGGCCCCGGCGCACGACAACAGCATGATCAGAGTGCATGGGGCCCGATGGCCTGAGAATCTCCGTTCTCGACCATCGGGTCTTTTGGTGCGCGCCGCCGCCGACCACCGCACTCTTCGTCCCGAACTGCGGGCAAGGCGGTCGATAGGGGTTGTTTCCGCACGTCGTGGGCCGTTGGCGGGTGTTCTGGGGCGGTGTTGGTCGGCCTCGTTGCTGTATTTCGCAGCTGTACAACAGCCAGTCCGGTCGTGGCGGAGGGAACGGCCCGGAAGCGCACGAGTGGACTAGCAGAAGGACCTGTTGTCGTGCCGGTCGAGTCACTGTGATTGTCCTCGACTCGCACTGAGTTAGCGGCCGAGGGCTGGTGCTGTTAACACCTGCCCACGGCCTTGATTACCAGCGCTGCTTGGAAGGGTGGAAACCGATGCCAGACCCTGCGCAGTCCGGCCTGGACCCGATCCGGGTGGCTTTGGATCACGGTGAGGTGGTGGAGTTAGACGGCGGCACGGTTGTCTTAGATGGCGAGGAATCCCCGAGCGTGGTGCTCCGGCTGGCGCCCTGGCGTGCGCAATCGGTGGCCCGGGTACTGCAGGAGTGGTCGTCAGTGTCGCGGATATTTCACCACCCGACCCGGCCACATCTAGATGAGCTAGACCTGTCGCGGACGCTGGAGTTGGCCGCTGCGGTGCTCGCTGGCGGCGATGAGCCGACCTCGCGCTCCCCGGGCGGCTCGCACGTCATCCCTCATCGGCAACCCTTGGCCGCCGTGGCTGTTCTTGGTGAGCGTGCGGCGCACCTGTCCGCGGTGCAGCGCCTTGCCCTGGTCGACGCCGCGGCGTGGTGGCTCTCGAAACCCAATGGCGGCGAGGAATTTGCCTACGCACTACTTGCAGCGAGCTGCGGGGCGCAGATCAGCACGGAACACGTTTACCTCGCCCTGATCACTCCGTCCGAAAAACCAGACGAGGATGGCGAGGTTCGTTCCTCATGAGGGCTTCGCTGCTACACCCAGCGGTGTGGTGTGGAGGCCCACGGCCGTGGGTATGAAGTCGGGGACGCTGGCACGGTGATCGCCCCGCGGTGCGATCACCGTGTCTTGCTTGTGAGAGCGTTCTGCTCCGTGCCCGCAGCAGGGGACTTCAGCCAAAGGAGATCGATCACCGATGCGTATCCACAGTGTGGCTGGCGTGCTCGTCGCCGCTGCCACGGTCGGGGGGTTACTCGCCGGCTGCGGCAGCAAGCCCACCCCCCGCCCCGCCAGCACACCACCACCCCCGGCGGCGAGCAGCGCGGCGCCCAACCCTCAACAGCAACACAACCAAGCCGACGTCGTCTTCCTCCAGAACATGATTCCCCACCACGCCCAGGCCATCGCGATGTCGCAGGCGGCCGGGAATCAAGCGACCTCACCTCAGGTGAAGGGTCTCGCCACCCGGATCGAGACCGAGCAGACCCCGCAGGCCCAGCAGATGAGCGATCTGCTCACCGCGTGGGGCACTCCGACTCCCGCCACCGCCAGCGTGGGCACCGCAGGCGGCCTTGGGCACGGTCAAACGGCAGTGGCGATGAGCGGGGCCACGTTCGACCGGATGTTTCTCCAAGTGATGATCGACCATCACCAGGACGCGGTCACCATGTCCCAGACCGAGCTGGCTCAGGGCAACAACCCGGCCACGCGCAACCTCGCCCAACAAGTCATCAGTGCACAGCAAGCCGAGATCAGCGAAATGCAGGCCCTGCTCCAGGTGATCTGACCGGGACGCCACGTGGGGTGGGCCGCGTCGGCAGCACTGTCGCGCGCCCACCCGCCAACGACTCTCGGTAGCGGTGGACCCGGTCCGGAGCGGGAATGAGTTGGTCGACCGCCGCCTTACTCCCGACACGCCGGTCTGCACCGCCACGCCAGTCTGACGTATCCGTCCAGCCGGTAGGGCAGGGTGATCGAGGACAAGCTGAGATGCGATGCTCACCGACAGCGGGCAGGAACGGGCATTTCGGTGGGATGTCAGGGGCGAGCTAGGACCGGACGCCGTCAGCGACGAGACCGATGACCAGAGTGGTCCCCCGACCGAGAAGCGGAATCGAGCACGCGCCGAACCATCCCCCACGGCGTCGCCTTCGGGCCGGATAACCAACCCCAACACTGGAGTCATCCATGGACACGATCCCGCCTCGATCCGCCGGCGAGGGCGCTACCCCCGATGTGTGGGGTGACCTCGCGAAGCTCCCCGCCCAGGTAGTGGCGCGCGATTACCCGCGGCAGTGGGCCGACAGCAGGCTACCCGGCAGCCTCGCCGCCCTCGACACGCCGCTGGAGACGGTCTGGGCCGCGGTCCAGCTGGCCCTGTCCGGCGCGGATCTGCACACTCTGGCCAGCACGCTCGGACTCAGCGACGACACCGCGAGCCACATCATCATCGCCACTACCGAGCAGCTCATCACCGCTCCGCCCGCGTCCGGCAAGGCCACAGCTGAGATCACCGACAGTTTCCCACCACCATCACCCGTCACTGTTCGAGAGGAGACGTAGCGGCAACGCAGTTGTTGTGGCGACAGAGAAGACACCCGTAATACCCGCGGTCCAGGCGGGGTGGTTTCATCATGGTGGGCGTGGTCACGTGGACTTTGGGTCCTACCTCACGGTCGAAACCCGTCGTCTGTAATAGCTGCCTCGGGTGTGGGGCATCTATGCGGTCAGGTGTTGAGTTGCTCGAAGTAACGGTTGATCGATGATGCCCGGTCGCTGCAAGCGTTCTTGATCACTTGGCTGGACGTGTCGGGTCCATGGGCCGGGAGCAGGGCGGCTGCCTCAGAGACTGCGGAGCTCTCCGACTTGATCCAGAAATCCAAGACGCTTGTGGCGGTCGCAGCAACGATCGCCACCGTGGTCGAGGAGGTGGCGTGCGCGCCGATATCGGAGCACTCGTCGCCGTCGGCCAGTATCGGGAGTCGGTACGCCTATTATGATCCGCCGTGCCCGTGACTCGACCCCCGAGTCGAGCCGTCGACCTGCTCGGCGGTGAACCGGGCGATGTCGTCTTCTACAGTATCCTGCGGCTTTACAGTGTTCTGCGCCGCGTTAATCCGGGTGTCGCGGGTCCCCACAGAGGTGATACGCGCTGCGGTGGCTTCAGAAACCGAACCCGCTAACGCCTTTGAATACGGTTGCACTACACCGGGCTTAATCACACGCAGGTCACCGAAAATCGACTAGTGGCCAATCAAGAGTGAATGCCAGCACCCGCCTGGTCAGACTTACTCCATTCAGTTCTGTGGCGAACCGGCGAACGGAGTATTACCTACCGAGCCAGGTCCCGGTGACCTTTCGGAACCCGGCGGCTCCGCCGCGGTCGAGCGCGGCTTTGACCACTCCGAACACGGCGCCCTGTATGCCGGAGGCGACGAGGACTTCCCACCAGCCGCGGTCGGGGTCGGTGGCCTCCGGCGCGTCGCCCTGACCGGTGGCCATCGTCCAGACGCGGGCGAAGATGGCACCCGCAGCAAGTCCGCCAGCGACGCCTATCACCAGGCCCAGCGGCTTGTACAGCAGTTTGAGCATGGCTGTCACTTGTTTCCGCGGAGTAGACGTCGCAACACCAGTTGCAGCACCACCAGCACCACGATGGAGACCCCTGCAGTGGGCAGCGGTCGTTGCCTCGCCCTGGTCATCAGCGGCTCGATGCGCGCGGATATCGGCGAGAGGACTGCCCCCATCGCATGCTGGGTTAGGTCCTTGGCTTGCGACGCCACTTGTCCTGCCGTGGTTTGCAGCGCTTCGGTGCCCTCGGATACCTGCTGCTTGACCGCATCGGCTGTGCCTTGCACGGTTTCCTTGGCGTCGAAGACCTTGTCCTTCACACGCGAAGCCACGTCGACAGTCATCGGTGCACATCCCTTCGAGATGGTCTTGATCTCAGCTCCGGTCACCTCAACCGAGTAACCTCTCCCGTCTGCGGGAGCACCCTGCCAGGCGCCACCCCCACGACGGTGGCGACGCGCCGACTGGGTTGGTTCTGGAACCCAGCGCCGAGAAGGGTCAATGAGTCAGGGTCCCGCCAACGCTAGGGGACCGAGAGCGCCCGCGCTGACGCTCGAAGTGCTGCTGCCATAGCCGGGGTGCTGCGCACGCTGAGGCCCCCGCGCCGGTACCACCCGACTGCACTCCGTCAACCCCACTAGCCACACCAGTACCAGCAGCGTTCAACTCCAGTACCATCGCCACTTTCCGTAGTCGCCCGGAGCCTGCGCCTGAGCCGGTAGTAACCACTCCGGCAGTCAGTACCCCATCGATTCCAGTCCCGAAACCACCGGGGCGCAAAGCCGGGGCTGCGGTCGGGGATCCCTCACCGCACCGCGTGGGTCGAGGAGGTGGTCCTGCACCACGTCAGGTGCTGCGGAGAACTCAGGTTTACTGCCAGGTGAGGTGGGGTAACTGGGTGCAACCTATACGGTCGGGCTTTGCGCGAGCAGGCGCCGGGCCGTCAAGGGCAACGGTGTCCCACCCGGGCGTCCCCGAAGCTAAAGGAGCGACAAGAATGACTTCTGGACCGATCACTGCCGTGGTGGCGTCCGTGTTGGTGATAGTTGGCATCCTCATCGGGTGGAGGCTTAGCCAGTGGCGGCTTGAGGTTCGAGCGAGACGGCAAGCAGCAGCGCAACTGTCCCTGTCTAGGCAATTGTTCGAGCTTCGGGCCGCGAGGCGAAACAATTACTCCGATTTGTCGACGCTGGGCCACCCAGCAAGCGAATTCCAACGCCGCGCCGCGTAGTGACCGCGGCGATCACCCCCGCAGGCAGGCACCGAACCAGTCAACATCCTTCCCGGTGCCCGATCCTGCCGGTGTGGCCACCGGTCGCGCGCCGACGTCCCGACCGAGCACGCGTGCGGAGTTCATCACCCCCGCGACGCAACCACCTGCGTGCTTCACCGACGATGGACGGGGCATCTCCCGCGCACGCTGACGGCGACCGCCAGCGGACAGTCAGGGCCTTCCACCATCACGTAGTCACATCCTCCTGGGCCCTGGTTTATCCCGGTTGGCTGGGGGCTGTTTGGGTGTGTTGTCCGGTCCGGCGGGGTGTTTTCGAGCATGATCGTCTGAAGCTGGTGTGGTAGGGGCGGTGGACATGGTGGGACAGCAGACCCACGAGCATGATGAACCGGCTTCCCGGCGTGCTGCGGGTAGCGCTCCGGCTGGCCCGACTGAGCTGCCCAAGCGCGCGTGGTGGGCAGTGCTTAAGCGCACCGGGCGGGAACTCGGTAAGGATAACCTTTTCGATTGGGCAGCGGCGCTGACCTACTACAGTATTTTGTCGATCTTCCCCGCGGTGATCGTGCTCACCGCGGTGCTGGGCTTGTTGGGGCCCTCGGCGACACAGACGCTGATCGACAACGTCAACACCATGGTCCCCGGGCAAGGCCGCGACGTCCTGGTCACCACGATCACGGAACTGCAGCGCTCCCAGAGCCTGGCAGGCCCGTTGGCCATCGTCGGCCTGGCTGGCGCGCTGTGGTCGGCGTCGGGATATATCGGGGCGTTCATGCGAGCCTCGAACACCCTTTATGAGATGCCCGAAGGACGCCCGGTGTGGAAGACGGTGCCGCTGCGGCTCGGTTTGACCATGGCGGTGGTGGTGCTGCTGGCCTTGTGCGCACTCGGGGTCGTCGCGAGCGGGACGGTCGCTGATCGGGCGGGGTACCTGCTGGGGATCGGCTCTACCGGGGTGTTGGTGTGGGACATCGCCAAGTGGCCCGTGCTCGCCGTACTAGTGAGCCTGGGATTCGCCTTGCTGTACTGGGCCTCTCCCAACGTGACACAACCCGGGTTCCGCTGGCTGACCCCCGGTGGGGTACTCGCCGTCGTGGTCTGGGCGCTGGCCTCGGTCGGGTTCGCGTTTTATGTGGCCAATTTCGGCTCCTACAACAAAATTTACGGTTCTCTGGGTGGGGTGATCGGCTTTCTGGTGTGGCTGTGGATCTCCAACCTCGCCGTCCTGCTGGGCGCGAAACTTGACGCTGAGTTGGCCAGGGGCCAACGCATCGAAGCCGGCCAACCAGCAGAACAAGAACCGTTCCTGCCGCCCCGCGACACCCGCGCCATGAACGAGCAAGACATCCCGCCTGCCGAACCCGGTTGATCAGCACAACCGCGGGGTACGGGGGCCGGCGCGGATGCCTCGCTGGCCAGGCCATGGTCACCAGCGGTTACCGACCGGGGATTGTCCGTGCGCTGCGGCGGAGTCTGACCCTTTCCACCCATATCATCAACGGGGTGTGTGCTGGGCGTGCTGACCACCGCGTAGCAGGTACGCACCACGGGTGTAGGCGTCGAAGTCGAGGACGACGTGATCACCGGTGGCGCCAGTCTGGCACCAACTCGGTAGCCTTCAAGCCACTCCCAGGGTCACCGCAACAGAAGCATCATTTAGTTAAGCTTGGCGGCGTTCGGCGCAGGCCGCTCAACACCGGTGATGGCTGATCGCGGTGCTGCGCCCCCAGCCGGTGATCTACTTCGGTCAGGGCGGCGCGGGGACTCTCTGACTGCCAAGATACTTTGCTAGAAGTACCGTCAATGACGGACCGTAGTAGTCTGCGTGATTTGGATCAGCTCGCTTACTTCGATCACCGGATCGAACTACGCATGACCTCTTCGTCCCGAACGCGCGTAGAGCGTGATGACCAGTATCTACGAGTACGGTCACGTGCTCGTGGGTCTCCGCGTCGGGAGCTCTGGTGGTATCCCGTGCCGCTCGGTTGCTGACTTTCTGCTGACTTCGATCAACCAGGCACCCTGGCCGAGCTTCGGCTACGGGAGTTTTTGAGTCCTGCCCAAAGGGAGCACCCAGGCAGTCGGGACTAGTTGCCGAGGGGCGATGCGGACCAGGCGCGGGATCTGGTTCGGCGCCGGATGAGCAAGTGAAATCAGGGGGCGCACCCACCCTCTGATGAAGCGGCCGAGGGCTGGTGCTGGAACACCGACCCCCGGCCTTGATCACCAACCCTGCAGAGAGGGTGGAGACTCGATGCCAGACCCTAGGCAACTCGATCCAGACCGACTCCGGGTGGTGCTCGATCACGGTGAGGTGGTGGAGCTAGACGGCGGCACGCTGGTCTTGGAGGGCCAGGAATCCCTGAGCGTGGTGCTGCGGCTGGCGCCATGGCGTGCTCGGTCGATCGCCCGGGTACTGCAAGAGTGGACGACGGTGTCACGGATCTTCCACCGCCCGAGCCGGCCGCACCTGGACGAGCTGGACTTGTCACGGACGCTGGAGTTGGCCGCCTCGGCCCTCGGTGGCGGCGATGAGCCGATCGTGCGATACCCGCGCGGCACATACGTCATCCCCCATCGGCAACGCTTAGCCGCCGTGGCCGTCTTGGGCGAGCGTGAGGCGCACCTTTCCGCAGTGCAACGCCTCGCCCTGGTCGATGCCGCCGCGTGGTGGCTCTCGGAACCCAACGGCGGCGAGGAACTTGCCTACGCACTGCTTGCTGCGAGCTGCACGACGGAGGTCACCACCGAACACGTGTACCTCGCCCTGATCACTCCACCCGATGAATCAGACGACGACGGCGAGGCCCCTTCCTCTTAGCAGCCGCTCAGCGCAAAGGACCAGGCCGTAGGCGGCGATGTAAGCGGGTAAAGGTTACGATACGTAGTTCGTGGGATTCTCTCGGAGCGCTGATCACCACGCATCGATGACTACACGGAGGGCGGCGCATCCAGCGGCAAGCTCACAGCAGCCTCCAGCGATTGCCCGACGCCGAGTTCGAACAAGAACCTTGGCCTGCTGGCAGTCGATACCGATCACGGTCTCCACCCAGAGTCGATCACCGAGCGCCTGAACCTAGTGGCCTTCGCCTGGCCCGACCCCAACTGATCAACCCCGACCCCAACGGGATCAACACTGGAGCGAGAGCCAAGGCCCCACGCCTCAGACCTCCAGGGTGGAGCCACTTACCTCCGCCACCCTGGGGCCCGCTTACTTTGACATCGTCACAGCGCGCCGGGGTCATCACGTTCTCCGATCCTGTTACATCCGGAGCGTGATCGACGACTTCATGGGGTGACACCTCTGTGGAGAGGGCGCCACCCGACCGTGTGAGGTGCGGCCAGCCCAAGTCGATGAGGGGAGCGGAGGTGCGTCGTGGCGAGTAGGGGACGGCGTGCCCTGACAGTCGCCGCGGTGGTGCTCGGCGCAGTGGCGGCGGTGACGACCAACCTCGCGACGGATCGGAAGACCAATCTCTGGGCGTGGCTGGTGGTGGTCGTGGTCACCGTGCTCGCAGCGCTGGTGGCGTTGTGGCTAGACCACCCATCTGAACAGACTCTGCCGCAGATCGCGGATGTGCTGGCGAGCGCGGTCAGCGACCAGTGGAATGGCGAGGCGACGCGACGCGGACTTTACAATCCTTATGCGCTGTCAGTGCGATGGCACCCATCGGAACCGGATTTGGTCGCAGACTGGCCATCGGTAGTTAGTGACTGTAAGTAAATAACTAACCCAATGGAATGAATTCTTATTTGCATGGTGTGTCGTTCCCATTGAGATGATCAACCCGTGAAATTATTGGCATTGTGACCACCAAAAATGACGACGAGTTC
>JALYTS010000103.1 GCA_030854185.1 Actinomycetota bacterium
ACTCTTTAGGTCATAGACCATCACAAGATCGACCACCAGGCGACACGCCGAGAAACAGCAGCTCAGCCCACTCGAGGTGGACTCCTCACAGGCTCAAGATCGAACTAACCCGGAAACTGGGGCTAGGTAACCCAGCGCCTCGGTCACCGGCAGCCGGCCACCGCCTGAGGCCTCTGCGCGGCTCCGCTCGGCGGTGAGCACGGCCTGCGCCTGATCGGCGTTGAGGATCCCGCCCTCGACGGCGCGCCGCAGGGCCTCGGCTAGCTCATCGGTACGGCGGTTCCGTTGCGAACTCATACCGGGCTCCTCGACGTCCGGAGGCAGCCTGGACCGGGACACGGAGTCTTGCTCGGCCGCGGATCTGCCGTCATTGTGTCGAGTATGAGTGCGGCTATGCTCCCAGCTGAGGGTGAGCACCTCACGACCGGCTGGGAGCCGGACCTCACGCCCGATGCCATCCTCCTGCGGCAGGCCGTGCTCGTGCACGCATCCTGGCCGGTGCAGGTCGCGCGCGGCGCCGGACGACCGTGGCGATCCAGCCCTCGATGGGCCGGAGGGCGGATCGGCGATCGCGGAGCGCTCACCAACCCGGTTGTCTTGCTGCAGCCATTGACCCGCCCCGAAGAAACCCTGCGTGACATCGGTGCCCTATTTCCACCGCACGTGCCATACCTGCTGATCAGCGCGTGGCCCACACCGAACCTGCAGCCCTACGGACTCGATCTGCTTGGGCATCCGCCGCTGATGGTGCGCTTCCCCAGCCCGGACCGGCTTCGCCGGGTCCGGGAATCGAGGTTCGCGAGGTCCGGGACGCGCTCGAGTTAGCGAACGCCGAACGGATCCTCGTTGACGGTTACCCGATGCCGGACTTGAAGCCGCTGCGACCGGGCGACCTGCTCGGCCCGACGCTCCTGCAGCCGGCTACTCGGGTATGGCTCGCCTGGCTGGAGGGGGAACCGGTCGCGGTGGCGGCGGCACACCTGCACGCTGGGGCCACGCTCGTCGAGTACGTTGCAACGCTTCCGTCGGCGCGGGGCCGCGGTGACCTGGGCTGCCACCCTCGCCGACCCCGCGACACCTGCGGTGCTCATCGCCAGCGACGACGGCCGGCCCGTGTACGAACGAATGGGTTACGTCGCCATTGAACGGTGGACTGTCTGGCTCCGCCCGGAAACGGTAGGCACAGGAGGCTGATCACCTGACCGCGGAAACCACCGGCGCGGCAGCCATGGAGGTCGGGGACGATCTCGCTCGGGAACTGGAGTCCGTGCTGCGCGGGCGGCTCATCCGGCCGACGGACGGCGACTACGACGAAGCTCGTCTGGTGTGGAACGGCTTGGTGGACAAGCGCCCCGCCTTCATCGCCCGCTGCGCGGGCGTCGCCGGTCACCATCGGGGACCTCGACCATGAGACGCAGGCGTTCGGGCTCGCCGTGCCGATGGGGGTCGTCACGGCGAGCGGGATCGCGGGCCTCACACTGGGTGGCGGACTCGGTTGGCTGCGCCGCAAGCACGGGCTCAGCTCCGACAACCTGATCTCCGTCGACGTCATCACCGCGGATGGCCGGCTGATCAGTGCGAGTGACGAGCAGAACAGCGACCTGTTCTGGGGCGTTCAGGGCGGCGGGAACTTCGGGGTCGTCACGTCGTTCGAGTACCGGGCACATCCCGTAGGGCCTGACGTGTTCCTCGCCTTCGTCGTGCACGCGGGCGCAGACGCCCGTGAAGCACTGGGTTTCTACCGCGAGTGGGCGATCATGGCTCCTGACGAGGTGAGCTCTTTTGCCATCCTGTGGCACGCGCCCGAGATCGACGAGATCCCGGCCGAGCACCATCACGCCCCGATCGTGGTCTATCTGGCGGATCTTTCCGAAACGCTTCCGTATCTGGATGTGCAACGATTCTTCGACGCCGACTACCCAGCCCACGACATGCGCTACTACTGGAAGTCGCACTACCTCGCGGCCCTGCCGAACGACGCGATCGCAGCGCTCGTCGACCTGAACGAGGCGCAGCCCCTCGCCGCATTCGACGCTGGACATCTGGCAGCTGGGCGGCGCATTCAGCCGGCCGGGGGCCTCGGACACAGCCTTCGGGGACCGGTCCGCGCCGTTTCTGCTCGGCATCGAGTCCAACTGGGAACGCCCGGAGGATGACGACGCGGCCCTCGAATGGGGCCGGGCGGCGTTCCGCGCGCTGGAGCCGTTCGCAACGGGCGCCGAATACTTGAACTTCCCGGGACTGTACGAGGACAACGACAGGGCGATTCGCGGCACCTTCGGGGCCAACCTCGACCGTCTCATCGCCCTGAAGCAACGATACGACCCGACCAACCTCTTCCGCCTGAACCACAACATCCGGCCGGACTGAGAGCGGAGGATGCGGGATTTGAACCCGCGAGGGTTTTAACACCCAACACGATTTCCAATCGTGCGCCATAGGCCACTAGGCGAATCCTCCGCTGCGGAGGGTACCGCCCGCCAGCTACGGAGCCAAAGCTGCAGCTAGTCAGCCTTGTCGACCGGCTGACGCGAGGCGGGTGGCTGGACCGCCGAGAGGGTGTCGTGGTCTGGGCCGCCGATACCCCTTAGACTGGGCGGCGGACCCCGCGCGGCGTCCATCTTGCGAACTCCCCCAGGGTCGGAAGGCAGCAAGGGTCAGCATGCTCTGGCGGGTGCGCGGGGTCCGCTTTCATGCAGGGCGTGACAAAGTTCGAGGGGAAGCGGACCGCGACGTGGGCCAGCACAGTGGGGACGCCCACGGCGGCGCACAGGCCCCACGGCCGGAGTTGCCCGGCTGTTCGCGCACTGGTCTCGACTGGACGCGCTTGAGGAGAAGTCCGATGCGACCCCAGGTATCAGCCCGCGGTCGCGTCGCCAGCACCGTCGCGACGGTGGCGATGGTCACGCAGCTGACTCCCCGGATGACACGGGTCCGGCTCGTCGACGACAGCCTGATCGGCCTGGCCGCCGTAGCCGGGCAGACGCTCAAGATCTACGTTCCAGACCTGGTCAGCGAGCTGCCGGTAGCCCGTGACTACACGGTGCGCGACTACGATCCAGCGCGCCCGAGCCTGGATATCGATGTCGTGCTACATGGCCAGGGCCCCGCGGCCGACTGGGCGCGGCGAGTGCGCCCCGGTGAAACCCTGACGTTCGTCGGTCCGAGCGGTCGCTACCGGCCCGATCCGCAGGCTGACTGGCACCTGTTCGCCGGCGACGAGACGGCCCTGCCGGCGATCCAGGCCTATGTAGCGATGCTGCCGGCGAACGCCAGCGCGTTGCTCTACGTGGAAGTCGCCGACGGCGCCGAACAGCAGCCGATACCAGGAGTGGCCCGTCCGACGGTGTGCTGGCTGCACCGCGGCGACTGTGCGCCAGGGATGTCCACGGTGCTGTACGACGCTCTGCATGGCGTACCGCTACCGGCCGGGCAGGGCCGGATCTGGCTCGCGGGCCACACCCCGACTGTGCGACGGATCCGCTCGCACCTACTCAACCAGCGCGGCATAGATCGCCACACCCTGTACGTCAAGGGCTTCTGGGACCGCCAAGGCCAGTAGCCGGCGCGGCTACTCAGTGATAGGATCAATCGATGGATCAATCGATGGATCAATCGATTGGTGGTATCACATGTCCGGAACTGAACGCAGGGTCAGCGCGACCGAGGCTCGGGTGCGCTTCGGTGAGCTACTCGACGGGGTGACGGCCTCCCACGATGTCGTCTTCGTGGAACGGGCTGGGAAGGAGGTTGCCGTGGTGGTGTCTGTGGAGGACTGGGAGGCGGCGTGCAAGGGCCGGTCCGACAAGTGGGCCCGGGCCAACGCGATGCTCGCCGAGTACCACGAGCGGTTACGAGCGGAGGGCGCGATCGAGCGGCTGAAGGACTTCGACGTGGAGGAGGCGATCCGTGCCGGACGGGAGGAGCGGTACGAGCAGCTCTACCCTCGCGTGCGTTGACGCGAGCCTGGTAGTCCAGATCCTCGGTGTGGATTCCGCAGCTCTGGCCGGGTGGGAGCGGCTTGCTGAATTGGACCGCGACCTGATCGCGCCAAGCTTGCTGTACTACGAGGTCGCCAACGTGTTGCACAAGCAGAAGCGGGCAGGAATGATCAGCGCGGAGACGGCGCAGGACGGGCTACGTCGCGTCATGAACCTGCCTATCGAGCTGCACGGTGATACGCGGCTGCACTCCAGGGCATTGGAGATCGCCCACGAGCAGCACCTGCCTGCGACGTACGACGCACACTATGTGGCGCTCGCGGAGCGTTTTCGGGTGCCGTTATGGACCTGCGACCGCCGGCTCGCCGACGCGCTGGGGGACGGGTCACCGGAGGTGCACCTCGTGCCGTGCGGACCGTCGTAGCCGCCGGGTAGCCTCGCCGCCGTGGCACTGGCTCTCTACCGCAAGTACCGCCCGGCGGCGTTCGCCGAGGTGGTCGGCCAGGAGCACGTCACCGAACCACTGCGGACGGCTCTGGCTGCCGGTCGGATCAACCACGCCTACCTGTTCTCCGGGCCGCGCGGTTGCGGGAAGACATCCAGCGCGCGGATCCTGGCCCGCTCGCTGAACTGCGTGCGGGGCCCGACGCCGGACCCGTGTGGGACCTGCCCGTCATGTATCGCGCTGGCGCCCGAGGGCCCCGGATCGATCGACGTCGTCGAACTCGACGCCGCCAGCCACGGCGGCGTGGACGACGCCCGCGACCTGCGGGACCGGGCGTTCTACGCCCCGGCGAAGTCCCGGTACCGGGTGTTCATCATCGATGAGGCCCACATGGTCACCACGCAGGGATTCAACGCCCTGCTCAAGATCGTGGAGGAGCCTCCCGAGCACCTCGTTTTCGTTTTCGCCACCACCGAGCCGGAGAAGGTTCTGGCGACCATCCGCTCCCGCACCCACCACTACCCGTTCCGGCTACTGCCACCGAGCACCATGCGCAGGCTGCTGGAGCAAGTGTGTGCTCAGGAGGGCGTGACGATCGAGCCGGCGATCTACCCGCTGGTCATCCGCGCCGGCGGTGGCTCGGCCCGGGACTCGCTGTCCGTGCTGGACCAACTGCTCGCCGGAGCCGGCCCCGAGGGCGTCACCTATGCCCGCGCGGTGGCACTGCTCGGAGTCACCGACGTCGCACTGATCGACGACATGGTCGCTGCCCTTGCTGCCATGGACGGGGCGACCGTCTTCGCCACTGTCGACCAGCTGGTCGAAGCGGGACACGATCCTCGCCGCTTCGCGGCGGACCTCCTGCAGCGGTTCCGCGACCTGGTACTGCTGCGGGTCGCCCCCGAGCCGGCCTGCCACGGGCTGATCGATGCTCCGCAGGATCAGCTCGCGACGATGACCGCCCAAGCTGAAACCCTCGGCGCGGGCAGCCTCACCCGGTTCGCTGAGATCACGCACAGCGGGCTGGTCGAGATGCGCGGAGCTACCGCGCCCCGGCTGATATTGGAGCTGCTGTGCGCCCGGATGCTCCTGCCGGCCGCTGCCGAAGGCGATGGCGCGGTACTACACCGGCTGGAGCGCCTAGAGCGGCGACTCGCCATCGTCCCGTCGCCGGTCGCGCAGCCACCACCCGTTCAACCGCCGGTCGCCCAGCCGTCCATCGCCCAACCGCCGGTCGCCCAACCGCCAGCCGCCCAACCGCCGGTCGCGAAACCGCCAGCCGCCCAACCGCCGGTCGCGAAACCACCGGCCGCCCAGCCACCGGCGCCCGTCGGCGCCAAGTCAGGACCCGCCCCGGATCAGCTCGACGCCGCCGCGGTGCGACGGGAGTGGACCGCCCTGCTGGACGCGGTGCGCGAGCAGAGCCGGACGACCCAGGTCCTTCTCAGCAACGCCACCGCGAGCGCGGTACAGGGCTCCACCCTCGTCCTGACCCTGCCTAACGCCCCGCTTGCCCGTCGGCTGGGTGACGACCGCAACGTGGAGCTGATCAGGGCCGCGCTGCGTACTGTCCTAGGCGTTGACTGGCAGGTCCGCTGCGAACACGTCGACGCTGAGGCCGGTGCCGGCAGCGACAACAAGCCGCAGCACGCTGCGCAGCGTGCCGGCCGCCCACCGCAACGCTCGGCGGAACGCCCCGCCTATCGCCGCCCGGCGATATCGCCGCCTGCCGACGACGCTATCCCTCCACCACCGGAACCCGTGGATCCTGGCGCAGCAACCTTGTCTCAAGGTCCGGTCGACGACGACGAGGCGATGCTTGTCGAGGCGGCCGGCATGAGCCAAGAGCAGCCCAGCCGGCGTGACCCCGAGGAGGTCGCCCTGGAGTTACTCGCCGAGCAACTCGGTGCCCGACGCATCGACTCGTGATCCCTTTACCGCGTTCTGGATGCAGACTGCGTCAAAAGGAGCCTGGTTTGCAGCAGTCTGCATCCAGAACGCGGTATCCACCGGCGGTAGGTAGAGCAGGGCGGTTGATTGGGCGCTCGTGGCGCCGTGGGCGGGTCAGTGCCACCACTGGCGTAGGGGCACGTGGGCGCTGCCGGTGCCGTCGGGGCGTACCGCCAGCACCTGGTGTAGCTGGATGCCGTTGCGCTCGAAGGCCAATCGCGACGAGCCCATGTACAGCCCCCACACCCGCGCGGTGGGCTCACCGACCTCGGCCACGGCCTCGTCCCAGTGCTCGGCGAGGTTGGCGCACCACAGCTTGAGCGTCAACGCGTAGTGCTCCCGCAGGTTCTCGACGTGGCGCACCTCGAAGCCGACGTCCTGCGCCTCCGTGATGATCTTGCCGGCACCGGCCAGCTCCCCGTCGGGGAATACGTAGCGGTCGGTGAACGCATCGATCTGGGCGCGGCTGCGGTTGTCCGGTTGGGTGATGCAGTGGTTGAGTAGCCGCCCGCCGGGACGCAGCTTCGCCAGTAGCAGAGCGAAGTACGACCGGTAGGTGTGTATCCCGATATGCTCGGTGAGTCCGATCGAGCTCACCGCGTCGTAGTCGGTGCCCGGAGCGTCCCGGTAGTCCAGGTGACGCACTTCCGCGAGCCCACTCAGACCGTCGCGCAGGATCGCCTGCTGCGCCCACCGGGCCTGCTCCGCGGACAGGGTGACGCCCAGCGCGCGGACGCCGTGGCGAGCAGCGTAGCGCACCATGCCACCCCAGCCGCAGCCGACGTCGAGCAGTCGCATCCCGGACCGCAGACCCAGTTTGTCGGCGATCAGTTCGTGTTTGCGCTCCTGGGCCTGCTCCAGGCTCGCCTCCGGATGATCGAAGACGGCGCAGGTGTAGGCCATGGAGGGGCCGAGCACCAGCTCGTAGAAGCGGTTGGAGACGTCGTAGTGGTGGTGCACCGCCTCTGAGTCACGGTGGCGGGAATGCGCCAACCCTGCCATCGTTCGGCGCCACCGGGGCCGCGACTCCTGCGGCGGCGGGGGCACCGGCCGCAGCCGCCGCCAGCCCAGCGAGCGGGTGATCAACGCCAGCTCGGCCATGGTCGGGCGCCGGAAGCGCAGCTGGTAGGCCATCACCCGCATCGCCTCGTACGGATCACCGGGGTGCACTCCCTCGGCCTGTAGATCACCGGCGATGTAGGCCCGCGCCATGCCGAGGTCGCCCGGCGCGGTGAACAGGTAGGTGGCACCGCGCGGGGTGGCCAGGTGCACGCTGATCTCCGCATCGGGCGGACCGGTGGCGCTGCCGTCGTAGGCGGTGAACCGGACCGGGAAACGGCCATCGGTGAGCAGGTCCACGATTCCCGCCAACGACAGCCGGTCATCCTTCGCCGGGTCTGTCGCGGGAGTGGGGCGCCGGAAGGTCGTCATTGACGTCGCACCGCCTTCGCGTAGAGGTCCAGGAGCCGTTGGTCCGGGTCGTAGCGCTGCTTCAGCGCCGCATAGTGTCCGCCGCCGTAGCGGGCGTCGAACTCCTCGCGCGAGTAGAACGAGTCCGAGTACAGCGACTTGTGGCCGCCCACGGCGTCAACCCGGCCTTCGATCGCCCGGTTGGTATCGCTGCGGCCCCCACCGGGGGTGATTGCCACGCTGGCCCAGAAGCCGACGTTGACGTAGTCCCGGCCGCGTTCCAACGGATACAGCGGCCAGGTGCGGTCGCCGCGCAGCCGCAACGGGCACAGCCACACCGGCTCGATGCCGACATGCTCGACGAACCAGCGCAGGAACTCCGCGGTGCGCTCCAGCGGGATCTCGACGTCCTGGATCACGCGTTCCCGGCGCGCGCGGCCGCGCCACGTCTCCCAGCGGTTCTCCAGGTCGAACCGGTTCGCCACCGCCACGATCTTCCAGTACACGTCGCTGCGGCGCAGATGGGCCGGCCACAACGGTCGGATCAGCGGGTGCTGGACCCCGAAGGCCCCGGAGCACCAGAACCAGTCGGTGTCCCAGCGCCACAGGTAGTCATGGGTACTCAGGATGTCGTGACGGCGCTGCTGGATCGAGCGGTAGTAGATCTGCTGACCCGTGTAGTCGCCGGCCGGTCCGGTGTGATCGGCGCGCCGACCCAGCGTCAGATAGGACTCGGCGGGGCTGAACATCACGCCGTCGAGGTAGTCGACGTCCTCGCCGTTGCACTGCCGGGTCGCCATGATCCGCGCGACGGTGGCGCACAGCTCGTCCAGATCGTCGAACCGCAGGTGCCGCAACGCGACGTGCGAGCGCACCGGTTCGAGCTCGATCCGCAGCCTGGTGGCGTAGCCCAGGGTGCCGTAGGAGTTGGGGAACCCGTCGAACAGCTGGTCTCCAGCAGCGACGGTGAGGATGTCGCCGGTGCCCGTGAGCACGTCGAGTTCTAGGACCGACTCGTGCGGCAGGCCGTTGCGAAACGACGCCGCCTCGATACCCAGCCCGCTCACCGCACCGCCCAGCGTGATCGTCTTGAGCTGCGGCACGACCAGCGGGGTCAGCCCGTGCGGCAACGTCGCGGCGACCAGGTTTTCGTAAGTGCACATGCCTGCGACGTCGGCGGTGCGGCTGGCGGGGTCCACCTGCAGTACCCCAGTCAGGCCGGAGACATCCAGGCCCGGGCCCGTCGTGACGCGGGACCGGAACAGGTTCGAGGTCGGTTTGGCCAGCCGCACCGGCGACCCCGCCGGGATCGCTCGGTAACTGGTTTGCAGCCGCGCAACGGCATCGTGATGCCCGCGCCCCGCCCCGGTGAGCTGCACACGTCCACGCTACGGCCAATCCCGGCCCGACCGCATCGGTTTCCAGCGATCTGCACTTGACTACCCTGGGACATGGCGACCCTGGGACATGCAACCATGTGCGCACATGGGTCTGATACCTCAAGCGGGCCCGGAATCCACGAGAGGAGCCGCGGTGCAACCCGGCGGAGCGCCTGACATGCAGATGATCCTGCAGCAGGCCCAGAAGATGCAACAAGAGCTGATGAGCGCGCAGGCCGAGCTCGCTGAGGCGGAGGTCACCGGCCAGGCCGGTGGTGACCTGGTCACGGTGACGTTGGCCGGTTCCGGGGAGGTTCTCAGCGTGAAGATCGACCCTAAGGTGGTCGATCCCGACGATGTGGAAACCCTGCAGGACCTCGTAGTAGGTGCGATGGCCGATGCGCACGAGGCGTTGCAGGAGCTGACTCAGCAGAAGATGGGGCCGCTGGCCAGCGCGCTCGGTGGACCAGGCGGAGGTCTCAGCCTGCCCGGCATGTGACCGGCCTGTGACCGGGCAGTCCGCAGGCGGCATGATGGCAGCGTGTATGAGGGAGTCGTCCAGGATCTGATCGATGAGTTGGGGCGGCTGCCCGGCGTCGGACCGAAGAGTGCGCAGCGGATGGCCTTCTACCTGCTGGCCGCTGATCCAGCTGACGTGGCCCGGTTGCAGCAGGCGTTGCAGCGGGTCAAGGACGGTGTGGTGTTCTGTGCTGTCTGCGGCACGGTAGCCGAGAAACAGATGTGCCGGATCTGCGCCGATCCGCGCCGCGACGCGCGGATGGTCTGTGTGGTCGAGGAGCCCAAGGACGTGGTCGCGGTGGAGCGGACGCGGGAGTTCACCGGCCGCTACCACGTGCTGGGCGGGGCGCTCGATCCACTGTCCGGTGTTGGCCCCGACCAGCTTCGGATCCGCGAACTGCTCACCCGGATCGGCGTCGACGACGTCTCTGAAGTGATCATCGCGACGGATCCGAACACCGAGGGCGAGGCCACCGCCACGTATCTCGCGCGGCTGCTGCGGGACTTCCCGGGCCTGTCTGTGACCAGGCTCGCTTCTGGCCTACCGATGGGCGGAGACTTGGAGTTCGCCGACGAGCTCACCCTCGGTCGCGCGCTGTCCGGCCGACGGGCAGTCTGACTCAGCCCGCACTGCACAACGCGCGGGCGCTACACCAGCCTGGCGAAATCGTCGCAGGGATGCTTGTGGAGCTCGCACCCAATCCTCCGAGCATCCACAAGCACCCCTGCGGCCCCCAAACGCCCCCTCGCTCATATCAGTCCTCGTCCGGCGGGTACTCCACCAGCGTCGGAACGAAATACCAGTCCTGTTCGGACAGTGGGCTGGCGCAGCGTGGGCAATGTCCCCGCTGCCGGCGTGCGGTGCGAACCGCCGACCACTCCTCATTCAACCTGCGGCGCTCCTCGGCCTGCCGGCGGAGCGTGGGCCGCAACGCCTGGGTGGCCCAGGTCGCTCCGAGCAACAGCCCGAAACAGACCAGCAGAACCGCGCCCAGCACGCCACCCATCAGCGGGTTGGTCACCGTGCTCTGCGGTGAACCCCGCCACGACGCTTCGCTCCCTGGCCACGGCCCGCGGGCCGAGCCCCGGGGAGGCGTGTCGCGCTCCGATGAGATGTCGACATGATTGCCGTCCCCTTTCCTCATCGGTGTGAATTTTGCGGTGCGGGCTGGGGTCCACCCCAGATCCCGATGCCGGCTGCCTCCGCGCTGCGGGGCCGCTGCGGCCTTAGCGTGCATCACGCAAGCTGATGACGCAATTGCATGGGGGGATCTCTTGATGCGATTCACTGAGGAGGAGTAGCGTGTCCATTTTCCAGGCCCGTAGGTAGTCGGACATCCTGCTCAAACGGGCGCTACAGGGCGGAGGCGCGCGATGTCCCCACTACGTGGTCCGGTGGTGCCGCGGCGCAGGCTCGGCGCTGAGTTGCGCACCCTGCGCGAGCAGGCCGACCTCACCATCGAAGACGTCGCCAAGGAACTCGAGTGTTCGGTATCCAAGGTCAGCCGGCTGGAGACCGGCCAAGGCATCCCGAAGAGTCGCGACGTCCGCGACCTTCTCGACCGCTACGGGGTCACCGACCACGCCCACCGGGACCGGTTGATGCGCTGGGTGCGGGAGGGCAACCGCCAGGGTTGGTGGGATGACTATTCCGACGTGCTGGCGCCGGATCCCGGGGATCCGCTACTGCCTGACAACCTCAGCCGGTACGTCGCGCTGGAGCAAGACGCCAGCGAGGTGCGCGGATTCGAGACAACGCTAGTGAATGGCCTGCTGCAGACCGAGGACTACGCTAGTGCCGTTCTGAGCACGATGTCCACGGCGGACCGAGAGGCAACCGACCGCCTCGTCGAGCTCCGGATGAGACGGCAGGACCGGCTCTACGTCAAGGAAGACCCGCTGACCGTCCACATGGTGCTCGACGAAGCTGTGCTACACCGCCCGATCGGTGGTGAGCAGGTGATGCGAGGGCAGCTGAAACGGCTTATCGCGGACTCACGGCGGCCGAACATCGCCTTCCAGGTACTCCCGTTCAGCGTCGGGGCGCACCGGTCGGTGGACGGATCCTTCGTGATGTTAACTTTCCCGGATTCCGACGATAACGATCTCGTGTACGTCGAGAGCCATCTGGGTCAGCTGTACCTGGAGAAGGAGCACGATGTGGAGGTCTACGAGCAGATCTTCGACGCTCTGGTTGACATGTGCATGAGTGCCGAGCAGTCCGTCACGTTTGTTGGGAAGTTCCTATCAGATGACTAGGAGGGGGAAACTCCAGTGATCGACGCGTTCCACCCCACGCTGGGGTTCCGCACCAGTAGCCGGTGCAGTGCAGGGGGATGTGTGGAGGTGGCGCCACTGCCTGATGGTGGCGCCGTCGTGCGGGACACTAAGGACCGCACCCGCGAACCTCTGACGTTCGATGGGAAGGAGTGGTCCGACTTCGTCGCAGGCGTCAAGGACGGCGAGTTCGACTTCCGCTGAGGCCGACTGCTGGGGTGATCACCGTTTGGGTGCCGTGCGCTACATCAGATGTCGCGTCTGGCACCCAGACGGTGATCAAGAGCAGGTTGGGCCGTTTCGGTCCAGCTAGCGCAGGGTGCGATTCACCGCCGACACGACCGCGTTGAGCGAGGCGGTGACGATCGATCCGGAGACCCCCACCCCCCACAGCACCTGCTCGTTGACGGTGCACTCGACGTATGCCGCTGCTGCGGCGTTGTCACCGGCCGACATTGCGTGCTCGAAATAGTCCAGCACGCGGACGTCGAATCCCAGCGCGG
The DNA here is from genome assembly GCA_030854185.1 of Actinomycetota bacterium. Taxonomy (GTDB): domain Bacteria; phylum Actinomycetota; class Actinomycetes; order Mycobacteriales; family Pseudonocardiaceae. The sequence continues at coordinate 12,425 of JALYTS010000103.1, forward strand.
CCAGCGCATCGACGAAGGCTGCGATCGGACCGTTGCCCGAGCCGCCGATCTGATGTTCCTCGCCCTCCACCAGCACGCTGGTGCGGATCTCGTCATGGCCTTCGCCGTCGTCGGACAGCTGGTGACGCAGCACTCGCAGGGGGGTGCGCCGATCCAGGTAGTGCTCGGCGAAGATATCCCAGATCTGCTGCGGCGAGACCTCGCCACCATCGGTGTCGGTGTGCTGCTGGATGATCCGGGAGAACTCGATCTGCAGCCGGCGCGGCAGATCCAACTGATGCTCGGCTTTCATGACATAGGCGACGCCGCCCTTGCCGGACTGGGAGTTCACCCGGATCACGGCCTCGTAGGTGCGACCGACGTCCTTGGGGTCGATGGGCAGGTACGGAACTTCCCAGTGATGCGCGTCCACCTCGACCGCAGCCGCAGCGGCGCCGGCCTGCATCGCCTGCAGTCCTTTGTTGATCGCGTCCTGGTGGCTGCCGGAAAACGCCGTATAGACCAGATCGCCACCGTAGGGGTGACGCTCGGGAACTGGTAGCTGGTTGCAGTACTCCACTGTGCGGCGGATCTCGTCGATGTCGGAGAAATCGATCTGGGGATCGATGCCCTGGCTGAACAGGTTCATGCCCAGCGTCACCAGACACACGTTGCCGGTGCGCTCCCCATTGCCGAACAGGCAGCCCTCGATGCGTTGCGCGCCGGCCTGGTAGCCCAGCTCGGCGGCGGCCACGGCGGTGCCGCGGTCATTGTGTGGATGCAGCGAGAGGATCACCGCGTCGCGCCTGTCCAGGTTGCGGTGCATCCACTCGATCGAGTCGGCGTAGACGTTGGGGGTGGCCATCTCGACGGTGGCCGGCAGGTTCAGGATCACCGGCGCCTCCGGCGTCGGCTGCCAGATCTCGGTGATCGCGTTACACACCTCTGCGGCATAGCTCAGCTCGGTGCCGGTGTAGGACTCCGGTGAGTATTGGAACCGAAAATCGGTATCGGAATACTTACCCGCGTACTCCACCACCATCTCGGCCGCCGAAGTGGCGATCTTCTTGATCCCCTCGCGCTCCTCCCGGAACACCACCCGGCGCTGCAGGATCGACGTTGAGTTGTAGATATGCACGATCGCCTTGGCTGCGCCTTCCAGCGCCTCGAAGGTGCGCTCTATCAGCTCCGGCCGGCACTGCGACAACACCTGGATGCGCACGTCCTCAGGCACTGCTTCCTCGGTGATGATCTCCCGGACGAAGTCGAAATCGGCCTGGCTGGCAGACGGGAACCCGACCTCGATCTCCTTGTAGCCCATTCGCACGAGCAGCTCGAACATGCGTCGCTTACGGACCGGGCTCATCGGGTCGATCAGAGCCTGGTTGCCGTCCCGTAGGTCCACCGCGCACCACAGCGGTGCCCGGCTGATCGTGACGTCGGGCCAGGTGCGGTCCGGTAGGGACACCGGCTCCACGGCCTGGGCGAAGGGTCGATAACGGTGCATGGGCATCGCGCTACCGCGCTGGACGTTCCAACCGGCCTGGTCGCTCGGAGCCGGTCCGACGGGCTGCCGGACTCGGCTGGTGCTGCCTGCGGCAAACGTGGTGGCGCTGATGTCGGCGGGTGTGGAAGTCGCGGATGTGGAAGTCATGGTCTGCTTCTGTGCCATCTCTCGGGCTCTCGGCTAGCCGGATATCCGACCGGCGGATGCGCGCTGGCAACTCCGCGACGGGGGGCCGGTCGTCGATCAGACCCCGTCGCGGCAGCGAAGCAGAAGGGCGCGTACCACTCGGTCACGGTAGCCGGGGCCACCCCGCAGCACGCAACCGGCTCCCGGATGGTGGGAACAGCCACGGCAGATTCTCAGGAACTTGAGGGTGAGCATCCGTGCACGCAACGTGTCGCCCGTGGCAGACTTCTCGCCATGGGTACCAGCCGCACATCGGTCCGCGGGACGCGCACCAGGATCGTCGCAGTCGTCGCGACCCTGATCCGGATCGTCGGCGGCCTGATCGTCCTGATCCTGGTGGCGCATGTGTTGCTCACGTTGGGCCACGCGAACCCAACCAACGGCATCAGCATGTTCGTGGCGTACTGGGCAGACCGGTTCCAGCTGGGCTTCCGTGATCTGTTCAACCCGGCCGACGCCAAAACGCGCCTTCTGGTCAACTACGGCGTACCTGCGGTCTTCTGGCTTGTCGTGACTTGGATCCTGGTCCGTCTGCTGCGACGCCTCGGCTGATGTCGCCGGGCGGCCCTGGGTCGTCGGTGATTGCCTTCGTATTGCATAGCAGGCGTCACGGTATCGATTACCCCCTGCGTCGGGCGGCGACACGCAGGGAAGCGACTATTCCGGGTGAATGACCGACTTTCCACTCATTAGAGTGACAAGCTAACTCGCTGTAGTAGTACACCCAAAACAATGCCCGATTTCGGTGTATTGCCGGAAGCATGACCGAGGTCAACGTCACGTAACGTTACTGCCTGCGGGAGGTCTGGCGGGGGATGCGCGGCCGCGTTGCCAGCCCCGGGCTCGGCTCACTCACAGTGTTCATCTCTCTCACGCTCCAGTATCAGGCCAGCTCAGGCGCGGTGCCTTGAATATTGAGAGCCGTTCGAAAGCCGGGTCGGAGCGGTCGGTAAACGGGTGCGTTGAGGTTGTCGGCGCGCTGGCACCGGTCCCAGAGCAGGTGACGTCACTACACTCTGTCCACACGGGTCACCCACTTGCTTTCTTGGTCGACTTCATCCAAGCTGCCGCGTACCTGACGGGAGCAGCTGCCCCGGGGAGGCGTGTTGATGAAAGGAGGCCGTCCAGCGGCGACGGCCGTTGCGGCGACACTCAATATGTCCCGCTACGACTCCCCGCCCAGCACGTTTCCCTAGCATGAAAAATCCTGCACTAAGGAAGCGGTGGTGGAGTTGGCTAGAACGGATGCTCGATCCAGGGGATCTGGAGGAGCTGGACTGTTCAACGTTGTCAGTGTGGTGATCCTTGTCGTCGGTGTCTTGGTCATCGGCATAGCGGCTGCGCTGCTCGCCCGAACCCTGGCGGCGGCGCAGAGCATCGACAAGAAGGCGCAGACGATCGCCGGAAATGCCGGCAGCATCGATGTAGCGACGAACTCGGTCATCCAGTTGAACCGGACCAACGAGGTCGCCGCGTCGATCTTGCAGAGCGCGAAGCCGTTGCAGGGCCTGCTCAACACGGCAGACTCCACCGCCCGGGACATCGACGGCTTGGCGAAGTCGATCAACGCTAGCGCGGGAACCATCAACGGCACCGCCGGGACGATCAACGGCTCGGCGACCACGATCAACGGCACGGCGACGGGGATCAACAGTTCTGTCGGAACAATCAACGGCACCGCCTTCGCGATCAACAGCACCGCGAAGGGCATCGACAGCCGGGCCTCGGCCATCCTTGATGTCTCCAACCGCATCGATGTCGACGCCGCGAACATCAATGACGCCGTCGCCAGGACCATCGTGATCGCCCGGAACATCAAGATTGACACGGGCAACATCGTGAACCAGGCGATCAGAGCAGAGCTGACGTCTCGCTGCATCGATGCCAAGGTGCGTCTTAACCTGATCAACCCGCCGCAGCCGGGCTGCTAAAGGAGGATAGGACATGACAACAACGCAATTCGATAGAACCTCGTCAACTGCACCTCCCGCCGCTTCGAGTTCGTTCGCTCGGTTTCTGTGGATCTTCACCACGCTGGGACTCATCGTCGTCATCGTCGTCATCGGCTTCCTGATCGGCATCGTCCGAGCGCTGGAGTCGATCGATAACGGACTGTTCACGGCGTCGAGTTCGGTGACGGGTGCGACGGGTAACGTTC
>JALYTS010000104.1 GCA_030854185.1 Actinomycetota bacterium
CACCTGCGGTAGCCCGGCGACCGCGCGGTGGGCCGACCCGGCCAGCCAGCCAGCGCGCATGCCCGCCGCCGCCAGACCCACCCCGGCAACGACCACCGCGGCCACCGTTACGCACTGTGTCGCCGTCATCTGGACGCAGACCGCCATCGGGGGCTGCCACACCAGGCGCAACGCCACCAACAGACCGGCCAGTGCCACGCCGGTGCGCCACGACCGCCAGCCGGTCATCGGGGCGGCGTTCACCGCAGCTCCTCTAGCCGCTGGCGCTGCCGCGGGGTGAGGGCCTGCAGCTCCCCGACGAACGCGGCCAGCGCGGCCGTCCCATAGCGGGCGATGACGGCGGTGGCCTCCCGGCGACTGGCCTGCGCAAGGAACTCCGCCGGACCTCCGTTGGCCTGATAAACGTGGCCCTTTGACCCCGACCGCGGCGTCATCACCAGCAGCCCCTTGTCCGCCAACCGCCGCAGCGTGGTCATCACAGTGGTGTAGGCCAACGTCGGGAACACCGCGGCGACATCCCTGACCACGAACAACTCACCCACCGTGCCGGTCCACACCGCCCGCATGACCCGCCCCTCCAACGGGCCCAGCACACCCACAGCACGCTCCAGGTCATCTCCCACGGCCACCTCACCCCCACCATTGCTACGATCGATCGATCGTAGCAATGGTGGGGGTTCACGTGTTCTACATTCCGTCCGAGATACGCCCGGGAACCCGCCTCCGGCGAAACTCCATCCACGCGGCTCTGCCGGCTCAAACACATCAGTCCTATCTGGTTCAGCGGGCCGCCAGGTCGGCTGACTGATCCCTTCCGGCCATGGTCCGCGGTTGTGCTCGCTGCTCGTGCCGCGTGTGCCACCCGTAGCGGGTCAGGCCCTTGGGTTTGTACACCGATAGCGTGACGGCCACGAGTAACACCAGCAGGGCGGCGCCGGCGTCGGCGACGAGCTGGATCCTCATCGTGCGGAGATCGCCGCTGGACAGGGTCGTCGCGGCGGCGGCGTCGGCGACCTGGCTGGCTACCTGCACGTGGACCAGCAGCAGGATGGTCGCGACGAGGTTGATCGCCAGCTTGAACAGGACCCAGTAGTGCCGCAGCAGACCCCATGGGGTGCCCAGGGCCTGGATGAGCCCGGTGAGCAGACAGGCCAAGCTCAGTGGGACGAGGACGAACCAGCCGATCGCGGTCATCGCGGGGTAGACCCCGCGCACCATCTGGGCATCCTGGCTGGTCAGGCCGATGATCGCGAGGGCGAGGAAGGCAGCGATGGCGCCGATCCAGCCGACCGAGGACGTGACGTGGGCGGTGAGTGTGAACTTGCGCAGGCGCGGTGCCATAGTCATCGCGATCAGTGCCCAACCATGCCGGCGGCGCCGAGAGTGTTCTGAAGGATGCCCGCCACGACCAGAGCGATGCCCCCGACGATCCCGAGGACCTTCGCCCAACGTGGCGCGCCGGGGAATTCGTCGCGGCCGGACCCGCCGCTGGCGCCCGCGTTCTGACCAGCGCTCGTTGCGGGCACCGCATCATGCTGGCTGTTCATCGCTCCTCGCGTTGTGGGCTGCCCTCGCCCGGTGGGGTAGGGCCTCCGGCGTGTTCGGACGTGCGGGTTTCCGGCGGTGGGTCAGCCATGCGCGTCTCCTTCGGTCCCCTGCGGGGTGGTCCCCTCACAGCGCCACGAGCTTATGTGAGACACAGTGTCCGTGTCGAGCCGACATGGATCGTATTGAGAGTGTCGTCCCGTATACTGGTTTGGTGCCGAGACTGTGGAACGAGACCATCCAGGCGCACCGCCACGAGGTCCACGCCGCGATCCTCGACACCACCTGGGCGCTGGTGAGCAAACACGGGGTGCGGTCGGTGACCATGTCGCAGATCGCCGAGAAGACCGGCATCGGACGGGCGACGCTGTATCGGTATTTCCCCGACGTCGAGGCGATTCTGCTGGCCGGGCATCAACGCCACGTCGCCGGGCATCTCGAACATCTCGCCGCACTCCGAGACCAGGCTAGCGACGCTGGGGAACGGCTCGACGCAGTGCTGCAGGCCTACGCGCTGATCTGCTACCACCGCGAGCAGGGCGACCCCGAACTCGGCGCGCTGGTGCACCGAGGCGAGCACGTCGCCCAGGCGCAGCACCAGCTCATCGACCTGTTCCGAGACCTGCTGATCGAGGTCGCCCAGACCGGCGACCTCCGGGACGACCTCGCACCCGAGGACCTCGCCAGCTACTGCCTCCACGCCCTCGCCGCGGCCGGCACCGTGGCGTCCCCGGCGGCGGTTCGCGGACTCGTCACGGTCACTCTTGCCGGATTGCGGCCTCCCGCGCCCACTCAGCATCACACCAGCGCGCAGGAACAGCCCGATATGCCGTGCCACCTGTGACCTTGATGAGGTCACCCGCTGGTGGGCGGGCTACACCAACCCCTCGTCCAACTCGATCTACCGCTGACTCTTGTGCCTCGCGCTGCGGCCGGGCCCCTCACGCGCACGCGGGATGGGGCCCGGGCGGGAACGGTGTGAAGTCGACGCTGCCCCCGTTGAAGGAGAACCGCAACAGGTCTGGGCGGACTAGCGTCATCGTGCCCGCCGTATGACCGGTGTGGATAACACTGCCGTCCGGGGCTGACCGCAACACGGGCTCGAGCTGAGGCTGCGGTGTGATCGCCTGCCAGTCCCGGCCACCGAATATCGCCGTGCTAACCCGCAGTGCGTATACAACTCGAACGGGTAGCCGACGCCCACCTGCGGATCAGCGGCCACGGTCGTCGCCTTCGCGTTGGGCGGTGCGGCCGGTATCACCGTCGCCGGTCGACCGCAGCCCGCTAGCGGCATTCCCTCGACTTCGGATGGTCGCCACCGACTACGACCCAGACATGGTCAGCACGGCGCAAGACACCGTGGCTCCTTTCAAAGACCGCGGCAGCGTTGAGAGGGCGGACGCCGCCGAGTTGCCCTTCGCCGATGGCCGATTTGATCTCGTGCTGTCCGCGGCGATGCTCCACCACGCGATCGCCTGGGAGAAGGTTCTAGCCGAAGTCTCGCGGGTCCTTCGCCCAGGCGGTCGCTTGATCGGCGACGACTTGGTAGACACCGCCTTGATCCGGTTGATGCACTTCGGTAACAAGCCGGAGACGAGGTTGTTGCGACCCGCTCAATTGAAGACCGAGCTTGATCGCCTTCAGCTGACCGACGTACGTATGAGGTGCGGCACCGGCGGCCTCGTCGTCCGATTCGCTGCCACAAAGCCTGAGCGGGGTGCAACGCCCGCGTGATCGGACCGGCTGGCGTCCGGCGACCGCCATGGAGGGCTGGGCCTGGTAGTAGTAGATCTCGACCTCGACCGCGGAGGGGTCGAGGCGTTGAACGACGCACCGATCGGTGGGAGTCGGTAGACGATGCAGGAGTTCACCTACCACGGCTGCGACGACTGTCCGCTGCACGCCACCATCGTTGGTGAGGGGCCGGCCCTCGTCCTGCTGCACGGCGGAGGCCCAGGTCACCGCAGCATGCGCCCCCTGGCAGATCGACTCGCCGATCGATACACCGTGGTGCTCCCCGACATTCGAGGCTACGGCCGCTCCACCTGCGCCGATCCTGCCTGTCACACATGGGCTCAGTACACGGCCGACATCGTGTCTGTCTTGGACGCGATCGGTACCGACCAGGCGGGACTCATCGGAGCGGGCCTCGGCGGCACTATCGCGTTGCGCACCTGCCTCAAACAACCCGATCTGGTCAGTCTCGCGGTCCTCATCAGCGCCGAGGAGATCGAAGACGACCAGGCCAAAGCGGTCGAAACCGCCCTCATGGACGAATTCGCAGAGCGCGTCCGCATACACGGAATCGAGGCGGCCTGGCAACTCTTCCTTCCGACGCTGCAACCGCTCATCGGGAACCTGGTGCGCGACGCCATCCCCCGATCCGATCCCGCGAGCATCGCGGCCGCGGCGGCCATCGGCCGTGACCGGGCCTTCCGTAGCGTCGAGGAGCTCAAGTCCGTGCATACCCCGACCCTGATCATTCCCGGATCCGATGACCGGCACCCGACAGCGTTGGCCGAAGAACTCGCCAGGGCTCTCCCACGAGGTCACCTCGCGGCGGTCAGCATGTCCCCGGACCTACACACGGCCGACGATCTGGCCATCGCGTTCGCCCCGACGATCCGCGCGTTCCTTCAAGCAGTCTTCCAATAAGCACGGTCTATCCGGACGGATTCCCGAATGACCAGGACGACCCCCGAACACGAGACCTTATGGTCGTCTTCAGATGTATCCCAGAAGACACAGATCCGGTGGGTCAAACGACCGCCGTCGTACGCGATTTTTACGAGGGACAATTGCTGATGTACTCAGCCGGGGTTGGCAGCGTTGTGAAGACCGAACTGGCCAAACCCGGAGGTGTCGATCCGGACGAGATTTCCATCAGCGACCGGCTTGAGGAACAACCGCTTTACGACGGCTTGACGGTCTTAGCATCGCTACGGCGAGGGTACCGACAGGTCGTGGGGTCTGGCTGGACCTCATGACCCCAACCGGACTACGAGCTCGTGATGAAGCGCGATCAGCGCGGAGGTCCTGCCGGATTTGGCCGACCGCTAACCGAACTCGGGGCGGGCGATAACCGAACCCTTCTAGCGTCGGTCCTATGGCCGAGCAGCTCACACCCGAGTCACCGACGAGGCCAGTTCTCGCCATGAGCAACCGGTCACCCGATGTCTCGGTGACGTTGGTGACCCGGCCCGACCCCGACACGATCCGCGCCTGGGATCACCTGCAGCCACACCCCGCGCCGCACTTGGGCCAATCGTGGCGTCACGGTCCGCCTCGGATGCGAGCGAGACCTGCCGCTGCTCGCCGATCTGCTAGTCCGCACTGCCGCACATCAGCACTTCGATTCACTGTCGCTGGACTACCTCCGCACGTTGTACCGGGAGCTGGAACGCGGCGATCACGTCCAGGTCTTCATCGCCGAGCTGGACGGGGTCCCGGCGGCAGCAGCAGCGGAACTGTTCACCAGCCGTGGAGGCGTGCTCAAATCCCGGCTGGCCGGGATGCACCGTGCCGACCTTGTGAAGAAATCGGGTGCGTCTGCGGCAGTTGAGGTCATCGTGGGGGACAACAGTTTCTCCGGTCCCGGCGAACGCGCGGTGATGTTCACCGACGGCTCAACCGACGTCACGGTGGTCGGCAACACCGTGAGAGGGCACATGCGTTCGTTCGAGATCGACCGGCAGTCCGAGCCGGGGTTTCAGGAGTCCGGCAACTCGCGCTGACTCAGCAGCCGAGTGCGCCGGTGCCGGCGCGCTGCCCGGGGATCCACCCTCCGTCCCCGGGCGGCCGCCCACTCGCCTGGTCCAGGAGCAAAGGGCAGGGCGTCCTGGACCGTCGGCTCGCGACTGGAGGAATTCTCCAGGCTTGCGTCCACGAACGGGCATAAACCTCCGTGTCGGAGACGTGGGGCTGGGATTGTCCCTTATGGTTCTGTTGCTTGTGGCGTTCATACGGATGCGAATGGTCGATCCGAGGCTGTATCGGCCGCCGAGGTCTTCAGGGGCTGGTAGACCACGCCGATCAGCGACACCGCCGCCGTCGCAATGGCGAACAACCGCCCGTACCCGGGCGCTAGCCCCAGGGCCCGCGCGGCCAGGATCCTGGAGAAGTGCCCGTGCGTGACGACAACGACCGGCTGCGTGCCGTTGCCGGCGTGCGCGTGGAGAAACGCATCAGCCCGCCGGCCAACATCGGCGGTCGACTCGCCGCCGGGGCATCCGTCGCGCCAAATGTCCCAGCCGGGCGCCAGTCGGCGGACCTGTTCGCCGGTCAGGCCCTCGTAATCGCCGTAGTCGTACTCCGCGACGAGCGGGTCGACCGTCTCGCGGTAGGCGGGCAGCGCGAGCGCCGCGGTCTCGGTGGCGCGTCGCCGAGGGCTGGACACCAGCACCGCCCGCTGATCCTGCAGAACGCACTGGAGGAGCGACCGCAACGAAGCAGCTTGGTGTCGACCATTGGCGGTCAAGCCCACATCGATGGTTCCGGTGTAGCGACCGGCCACTGTCCAGTCGGTTTCACCGTGACGGACGATGACCAGCCTCATCCGTGCTCGACACTGTGCTCGATATGGAGCTCGGCGCTGTCGCCACGACACGCCGGGTGGCAGGCGTGACGGCGTGCGTGGCTGACTGGATCAGCGCCGCATGCGACGGTGGCGATTGTCATGGCGGTTCACGATCCTCATGGTGGCGCGACGGGGTGCTGTCACTTGAGAGCGCTGTCGGTTGAAGAGGGCTCGGTCAGTGCAGCGCTGGCTGGGTTGAGCGGTCGTGTTCGGTGCACCAGCTGCAGCGTCGCCGACCGTCGGTGCCCGGGTGGTCGTTGTGGTGGTTCTTGATTTCGATGCCGTAGGGGCAGTCGCTGTTGTCGTGATAGACGGGGTCGCCCGGGTCGGTGTCGGTGTAGAACGCGGCGACTCTCGTCGTTGCAGCGACCTTCGCCGAAGAGGAGCTGTTGGGGGGATCGTGCTCGGTGGACGGCGTGCCCGCGTCCAGGCCATTGCTCTTCTCGTCGGCCGTGTTAGTAGGGTCGAGAATTTTGTAGGCGAGCAGTTTGATGCGGTCGCTAGCGAGGGCCCAGATGATGGCGTAGCCCCAGACGAACGCGGCCCAGCCCCAGCCGAGGGGGTGCATGAACAGTCCGTAGACAGCTATGAGGGTGGCGATGGCCTGGGTGCCCAGGACGGCGACGAGCAAGATGCGGGCCGGTCGGATGGACCAGAACGGTCCCCGGGTGCGGGTCAGGAAGATGGTGAAGTGCCCGGCGACGGACAGCATCAGATACATCATGGTCTGCAGGCGTGGGTGGCCGAGGTCGAAGACGCGGTCGCCGAGGTAGAACAGCCCGAACGCGGCGATCGGTCCGACGACACCGAGCACGGTCGAGATGCCGAGCACGAGGCGCATATTCCAGGCTTCGGGCTTCATCTTGTAGCGGACGTTGTCGTAGGCGATGGACAGGATCGCCCCGTCGTTGAGCAGGGCCAGCATCACGATCATGATCGCGGTGACCGGGTAGAAGTTGAAGACGAGGATCGCGACGGTCATGAACAGCAGCACCCGCAGTGTTTCTGCGATGCGATACATGGCGTAGGAGTTCATCCGCTGAAAGATTTTGCGGCTTTCCTTGATCGCGTCGATGATCACCGACAGCCCAGGGGTGAGGAGCACGATCGCGGCCGCGGCGCGGGCGGCGTCGGTGGCGCCGGAGACGGCGATGCCGCAGTCGGCTTTCTTCAGCGCGGGGGCGTCGTTGACGCCGTCGCCGGTCATGCCGACGATGTGGCCGCGCTGCTGCAGGACGTCGACGATGTGGTACTTGTGCTCGGGGAACACCTGCGCGAACCCGTCGGCGGTCTCGATGGACTCGGCGACCGCAGTGGTCTCCTTCTTCTTGACATCACCCAGCCCGGCTGCGTCGAGCATGTTGGTGCCGAGACCGACCTTGGCGGCGGTCTCCTTGGCGATGGCGATCGCGTCGCCGGTGACCATCTTCACCGACACGCCCATCGCCTTCGCGGTGGTGATCGTGGACGCGGCGTCCTCTCGCGGCGGATCGAACAGCGGCAGAACGCCCAGGAATCGCCATTCGCCGTCGGCGTCGGCGCGAGCCACGCCCAAGGACCGGAAACCCCGGGCGGCAAAGTCGTTCACCGCGGAGTCGACGGCGGGCTTTATCGTCGCCGTGTCGTCGGCGACGGCGAGGATGACCTGCGGGGCACCTTTGCTGACCTTGAACGTCGTCCCGTCAGCGTCGGTGACAGTGGCTTCAGTGCGCTTGTGGACCGGATCGAACGGCTCGAAGTGGGTCACCGAATAGCCGTCCAGAACCTTCGCGTCGCTCAGCCCACCCAGAACCGCCAGGTCGATGGGATCGTCGTTGTCGGCGCGGGAGGCCAACGCACCGGCCAGGATAACCTCGGTCGCGGTGACGTCGGTGACGCTGAATGGGTCGCCGAGGGTGAGGGAGTTCTGGGTCAGGGTTCCGGTCTTGTCCGCGCAGAGCACGTCCACCCCGGCGAGCTCCTCGATCGCGACCAATTTGCTGACGATGGCCTTCTTCTTGGCGAGCAGTCGGGCGCCGACGGCCATCGTCACCGACAACACTGTCGGCATCGCGACCGGGATCGCCGCGACGGTGAGCACCAGCGCAAACTGCAGCGTCGTCAAGATCGGGTCGCCGCGCAGGACCGCCACCACCACGATGACCGTCACCAGCGCGACCGCGAGCATGATGAGGTAGTTGCCGATCTTGAGGACAGCCTTCTGGAAGTGGCTGACCGTGTGCGCGTCCTGGACAAGCTCGGCGGTCTTGCCGAAGTAGGTGTGGGTGCCGGTGGCATAGACCAGGGCGCCGATCTCGCCACGGCCGATGACCGAGCCCGAGAAGACCGCATCACCGGCCTTGCAGGTCGCCGGCAGCGACTCCCCGGTGAGCGCGGACTGGTCGACCTCGATCTCATCGCCGGCCAGCAGCCGGGCATCAGCTGGGACGATGTCACCCAGCCGCAGCCGGATCACGTCCCCGGGCACCAGCTCGCGGGCGGCGGGCGTGACCCATTCGCCGTCGCGTCGCACGCGCGCGTTGACGGCGAGCTTGTCTTTCAACGCGTCGATGGCGTTGCCGGCCTGGCGTTCCTCGGTGTAGCCGACCACAGCATTCGCGAGCAGCAATACGAGGATGATGAAGAAGTCCGGCCAGTGCCCGACCGCACCCGACAGGATCACCGCCACTTCGATCATCCACGGGATCGGGCCCCAGAAGTAGGACAGGAACTTCAGCAACGGGTTCGTCTTGTGCTCGGCGATCTCATTCGGCCCGTACTGCACCAGCCGCTTCGCCGCCTCGGCCTGACTCAGACCATCCGGCGAACTTCCGAGCTGCTTCTGAACGTCAGCCATCGGCAGCGACTTCAGGTCGTGCTTCGGGTCGGGCTTCGGTGCCGTGGAGTCGGCGGGCGCGGTCTTGGTGGTGTCAGTGCTCATGATTGTTGTCCGTCTGATCGAGGTGGCGATTCCGTGCCGGGTGGTCTGGCACCGGGGTTCTCATGGCTGGGCCGGCGATGTCGCCGGAGCGTGCAGGCCGCGTCGCGCGTCCTGATTGGACTTTGCTCGTTGCAGAAGTGCCTGTTGCGCACGCTCGACATTCGCGTCCTGGCCGTCCCAGATCGTCAGCCCGGGTTGCTGGATCGCGCGGCCGAAGGAGAACGCCACCGGCCAGGGCAGCGGGACGAAGGCCGGGCTGTTCATCGCGGCCAGCCGGGCCGTGGCGAGGTCACCGGATTGGCCGCCGGACAGGAACGCGATCCCGGCGACTGCGGCGGGCACCGCCCGCCGCAGGCAACTGATCGTCGCCGCGGCGACCGCGTCGACTGAGTCCGGGGTCGGGCAAGCCGACCCCGGCAGGATCATGTTGGGTTTGAGCAGCATCGCCTCGAGCACGACCCCCTGGGTGCGCAGTTGGGCAAAGACCTCATGCAGCACGTCCTCGGTGACCTGGCCGCGGCGAGCCAGGGTGCGTTCGCCGGCCATCAGCACCTCCGGCTCCACGACGGGCACCAGACCGGTCTCCTGGCACAGCGCGGCGTAACGGGCCAACGAGTGCGCGTTCGCCTCGACGCAGACCCGGCTGGGGGTCGCGTCACCGATACTGAAGACGGCCCGCCATTTCGCGAAGCGGGCACCCATCCGGGCGGATGGTTTCGTGGGAGACCGTGACGCCCCGCGCGAGCATCATCTCCTCGATCTCCCGCAAGCTCAGCGGGAACCGGTAGTACAGCCAGACACAGTGACTGATGATCTCCACCGGAAACCGGAAACCCTTGTACGACGGCGCACCGGTACCCACCAGCCCCCCTCGACCCACCACCCAGACGATCCCAGTTACCCGGCCGCCGCCCAAGTTGACGATGCCCGCCAGACAGCGATTCAACGCGATAGCCGGCGTACTTGACGAACTGCAACTCCTCGAGCAGCGCATCGCGCGAGGCCCGGGCGGCGACCGGGCCGAGGCGGTAGGCCTGGGCGAACAGCTCGAAATGCTCGGCGACCGTGAGCTTGTCCCACAGCAACGGAAGTTGCGGGCAGTAGCCAAGACGCGGCGGGCGATCAACCGCGCCGCCGTCGCGGGCCAGCAGTCCCACGATGATCTGCATCAGCGTGCTCTTGCCCGACCCGTTCTCGCCCACCAGCCCCACCAACTCACCGGCATCGGCATGCAGGCTCGCGCCGCGTAACACCTCGGCCGAGCGGCGATGCCACAGCGGGCCCCGACGGAACGCCTTCGTCACGTCCACAACGGCAAGAACCTCCGCGCTGCCGTGCAGGGTAGGACGTTTCAGGTGCGCGGTGTTCAGACACCCGAGTCTCCACTGGAGAGGTCGGCTGGTAGCAGTGGTGCGCCGACGCGGCAGCACTTACGAAGCGCGACTTCGGTGACCAGGCCACCGGTCCCTTCTATCCGGTGGGACCGTTCGCAGTCGTGCCAAGGAGTACGCGATTCGGGCAGGAACTCGCCGGCGAAACCCCGCCCGACAGCGGCGCGCAACCAGGCGCTGCCCACGCGGGAGAAGAATCCGTGCGGCAGCGAGCAGAACGTGTACAACACGTGCCCCGCCGGGTTGATGACGCGTAGATACTCCTGCACCGCAGCCATCGGGTCGGGAACGGTCTCGATCACCCAACCGCTGACGACAACGTCGAAACTGGCATCGGAAAAGGGAAGTTGGAGCACGCTGCCGACGACGTGCTCACCCGGCACGTCAGCAGCCTCGGCCAACATCCCGGACGACTGATCAAGCAGGGTCAGCTGCGCGGTGGGCTCGATGCGCAACGCTTGACGGGCCAGAGCACCGGTACCGCAGCCTGCATCGAGGACCCTGGCCCCCGGGCGCAACACAGCCCGCAAGTCGTCGATCAGGGCCTGTTCAGCCGCCGCGCCGGCCAACTGCAACCACAGGTCGCGGAAATGGTCATAGCGTGTGGCGGCACGGTCATAGAGCGCCCGCACGTCGGCACGTGGAGCGCCGAGCATGAGTTCGATGTCCTCGATCGTGTTCATGCTGCTACGTCTTCGTAATTGCGTGGGTGCGTTACCGCTCGCGGGTGGCACGGCGCTCCCGGCTGATTCCTGGGACTCGGTCGGCCCGGCAGTAACACCGCTGCGATCAGGATCGTCATCTCAGGACCGGTGCGATTCGCGGAGGGCGGTCAGGCGGCCGGCGTATTCGGGTTCGTCGATGTCGCCGCGAGCGAACCGTCCGGCGAGAAGCTGCTCGGGTGTCGAAGGCGCGGGCACCTGAGCCGGCGATCCTGGCCTGCTACCCCAGGGCCGGATCGGAAAGATGACCGCGATCAGCAGGCTCCAGAACGCGACCATGGCGAAGATCATCAGTACCCAGCCCCAACCGTTCATGTGATTGCTGTACCAGAACATGATCGTGATTCCTTCCACGATTTTGCGTCCCCGAGCCGAAGCCCGGACCGGGTGGGCCGATGTGGCCTCGAGTTCACGGTCGTCGTATGCCCAGGTTGCCGGTAGAGCCTTTCGGCCTACCGAGGTCAGGCCGAAAGAACAGGCGGGGCGTACGCGTAGCGCTCTGGCAGTCGCTTGTCGGTAGGACGTTCGGCCCCCGCGGGGACCTGCGGAAGCCCCTACTGCGGCCCGGCCGACGCGCGAAAGGTGGCGTACAGAATCGTTTACGAAGGGGTCTTCGTTATGAACCTTGCCGACATCGTGGTGGTGAGTGCGGCCACCGTGCTGCTCGTCGGGTTGGGCTGGTTCTTCTTCGGTCCGCGCCGGGCCCGCTCCGCACGCGTGGAGGGCGGGGTGCAGCGGATCGTGGTGAGTGTCCGTGGCGGCTACAGCCCAGACGTCATCCGCGTTCGCCAAGGGTCACCGGTGGAGCTGGTGTTCGACCGGCAGGAGTCCGGGGATTGCACCTCGCGGGTTGTGTTCGCGGACTTGCAACTCTCTGCGGCGCTGCCCGCCTATGAGCGCACCACCGTCCGGCTACCGTCAGCGGTGGCAGGTACGTTCGGCTTCGCGTGCGGGATGAACATGATCCACGGGACACTGATCGTGGACCCTGCCCAAGATGCGGGCTACGACGTGCCACCTCCCGGGGACGCTGCCGGCCGAGTTCAGCACGATGAGCCCGCTCGAGGCTCGGTAGATAGGTTCGACACCGGGGTAGGCGCCGAGGCTGGGCAGGCCGCCGAGCGGCGAGCGGAGATTGCCGACCTGACCCGCCGTGTGGTGGTGGGTTCGGCGCTCACCGCACCTGTGCTGTTCGCCGTGATGGCTCGGTCGTTCGGTGGCGGCTGGGTGCCCGGGCTGCTGCTGAATCACTGGCTGCAGCTGGGCTTGATCACTCCCGTGATGCTCTATACCGGCTGGCCCATTCACCGCACCGGCTGGCTGACTTTGCGGCACCGCGCAGCGGACATGAACAGCCTGGTCACCCTCGGCACGGTCGCCGCCTACGGCTACAGCTTGCTGATCACGATCGCACCCGGGTTGCTGCCGGTCGGCGTGCGCGAGGTGTACTTCGAAGCTGTCGGGGTGATCTTGACCCTGATCCTGCTCGGTCGATTGATCGAGGTCCGGGCCAAGGCCGGCACTGGCGAGGCGATCCGAGCACTGCTGGGTCTGGCCGCCAGGATCGCGCGGGTCATCCGCGCCGGCGTGGAGATGGACGTGCCAGTTGGGGACGTCGTGGTGGGCGATGAGGTCGTGATCCGGCCGGGCGAGAAGATTCCCGTCGACGCGATCGTGCTCACCGGCTCCTCGGCGGTCGATGAATCGATGGTCACCGGCGAGCCGATGCCCGTGACCAAACAACCAGGTGATGCCGTGATCGGTGCGACGATCAACGGGACCGGATCGCTGCACGTACGCACGGCCAAGGTCGGCGCCGACACCCTGCTGGCCCAGATCATCCGCCTGGTGGCGCAGGCCCAAGCCTCGAAAGCCCCCATTGAGCGCCTGACCGACGCGGTGTCCGGTTTCTTCGTCCCCGCCGTGATCGCCGTGGCTGTGGTGACGTTCGCCCTCTGGTTCGTCATCGGCCCAACCCCGGCCCTGACCCTCGCGCTCGTCTCGGCGGTCGCGGTCTTGATCATCGCGTGCCCCTGCGCGCTCGGCCTGGCGACCCCTCTGTCGATCATGGTCGGCACCGGCAGGGGCGCCCGCGCAGGGATTCTGATCCGCTCGGCGGGTGCGCTGGAAACAGCGCACCAGTTGAACACGGTCGTGCTCGACAAGACGGGCACGATCACCGCCGGCAAGCCCGCCCTCACCGACGTCCGTGCCTACGGGGGCTGGCCGGTGAACGAGATGTTGCGGCTGGTCGCGGCCGTCGAGGCCGACAGCGAGCATCCTCTCGGCGCCGCCATCGTGGCCGGTGCCCGTAGCCGCGGGATCAGCCTGGCGCCGGTGAGCGGCTTCGAATCGGCCACCGGCAAGGGTGTGCAAGCCGAGGTGGACGGGCATGCCGTGGTGATCGGCAACGCTCGCATGCTGGGCGATGTCGGTGTCGCCGGTGCCGACCTCGATGTTGTCGCGGCGGGGCTGGCCGGCGAAGGCAAGACCGCGATCCTCGTTGCCATCGACGGCCAACCCGCTGGGGTGGTCGCAGTCGCTGACACTGTGAAGGACGACTCGGCGGCCGCGATCGCCGCCCTGCACGACCTGGGTGTGCAGGTCGTCATGCTCACCGGCGACAACGCCCGCACCGCGGCCGCGATCGCCGCCCAGGTCGGCGTGCGCCGGGTGCTGGCCGACGTGCTGCCCGAACACAAGGCCGACGAGATTCGCCGTCTGCAAGCCGAAGGCCGGCGAGTCGGCATGGTCGGCGACGGCATCAACGACGCGCCCGCCCTAGCCGCGGCCGACGTGGGGTTGGCGATCGGCACCGGCACCGATGTGGCGATCGAGGCAGCCGACATCACTCTGATCTCCGGCTCGCTGTCCGGGGTCGTGACCGCGATCAGTCTGTCGCGGGTCACCATGCGCAACATCCGACAGAACCTGTTCTTCGCCTTGGCCTACAACGGCCTAGGCATCCCGATCGCCGCGGGCGCCCTCTACCCCGCCTTCGGTGTGCGGCTGTCGCCGATGCTTGCCGCGGCTGCGATGGCCCTGTCCTCGCTGTCGGTCATCGCCAACGCCAACCGGTTGCGCCGCTACCGCCCTTCCCCGCTGCCGCTGACCCAACCCGCCCCCGCCGAACCACACGTCGAGGTGGCCTGCACAGGAGGCGCGGTCCAGTCGCCTCCGCAGCCAGCACCCGGCGGAACGCCCGAACCTCGCCCGGCTCACGCCGCGTGACGGCCGTGGCCAGACCCGCGATCGGGGACCGAGCCACTCACCGTGATCGGTGGCGTGCCGATGAAATCGAAGGAGTGACGCGTGATCACCGCCGCGGCGTGGTTGCTGACTCTGTGCGCAGCGAGGACCCACCGTTCCGACGGCGTGAAGCCAGCGAACACCTAAGCACTCTGGCGTGAGAACCGCAGCATGGGAAAGGGGCCAGACCGAGATCCAGCGCGAGTCGGTCAATGTCGCTCAGCGGCTCCCAGGGATGACCAAACGCACTGTAGGAACACGACATCTGTGGGTGCGCGGTCGACCCCGCTCATCGGGGTGCGGGGGCGGCCCAGCATGATTCGACGTCAGTGGTTGCTGATCGTTTGTCATTGCGGCCGGGCCCGGCCGGTATGCATCACCTATTGCTGGGTGCACCGCGACTACGATGCCGGTGGCCATTGCGACAGGCCCGAGGTCAGGTCCGATGATGATGGCTCCGATGAGCGCGACGCCCATCCACCACGCCTTCTCCGGTCAGGCCGGGGCACTTCTGCTTGGCCGTGTTGATCGCCGACGGACCGGGCTGGCTGCCGCGCTGCGCGTCGGGCCGGATCCGGCAGCGGAGCACATCGCCTCGGTGAGCGCCACAACCAGCCGGTCGCGTCTCCTCGACGACCGGCAGGAAGGTAACCCGTGCCGCGGGGTGGTAGTCAGCGCCGACCGGATCAGCACGTCACCGATGCTCATAGATTCCTTACTGCCAGGTTCGACGGTTCCATCCTGGCCCGGTGCGGGCCCACTGCACGTCCCACCAGGCCGCGTTGATCCGGCCCAGTACGCGGCAGATGGTCCACCACAGTGCCCCCAGCAGCGCCCACCCGCCCATCACCAGGGCGGCCCCGGTGACCACCGCGTTGGCGATCACTTCCCCGGGTGTCTGGGGTGCGTCGACGCGGTTGCCATGCCGGTCTAGCCAGATCGGCACCCGGTCCCCGGCGTGGCGGCCGGCGCCGACCCATAGTGGCCCGCTGCGCTGCTGCCCGTCGGGCAGCGACCAGCGCGCCCGGGCGATTCTTTCGGTCCTGACACCCAGCGCGGAGGAGGTTGCGTGCTGCGGTTGCGCGTCGGTGACCAGGACCGCGGTCACCGACGTTTGGTGCGCGGCCGCCGCCGCGGCGAGCTCCCGCTGGTAGGTCCCGATCGCGATGATGATGGCCAGCGCCATGACCAGCAGCGCCAGCATCGCCAGCCCCGCGGTCACCACGGCCTCGACCCGGTCGGTGGTGCGGCGCAGGGGCGAGCGCACCAGCCCGTGCCGCCGCGCCAGCCGGGCCAGTGGCCCGGGACCGCTGACGGTGCTCATTCTCGCCTCCCTGGCCGGTCTCCTACCAGTCATGATGCGCGTGGTGGCAGGGTCCCCGGCAGGGTCGTTGGTCACGAGCCGGGGGTCCAGACGTCCCCGGCGTGTGGGCCCGCCAGGTGCCGCAGTTGGCAGGGTATGACCGACACCCACCTGCGAGCAGATCTTCGGACTGGCGGGTGACGTTCGCGGCGGTGGTTCCCGGTAGGTGCTCGTAGCGAAGGGGACTACCTTCCCTGGCCCGATAAGACCTTCGGCCCTGGGGCGGGGAGGCCGGGCGGGAAAGGATTGAGGCGTGTACGCGATGGCGCGGGCTGCAGGCCGAACGTTGAGGCGGGCTCCGGTGAGTAATGGCAACAGACCTGCGGCGGTACGGGCACCGTTCACGGTGGTGGCCACCGCGGATGCGCCGCCGGCGCACCGGTTCGGGTTGTCGACCGCGATGGCGCTGGTGGCCGGTTCCGCG
>JALYTS010000204.1 GCA_030854185.1 Actinomycetota bacterium
CACCGCACGGAGTGGACCGCGAAGAGGATCGTCGCCTCGTTCGTGGTTGACGCGGAGCTGCTGCGCTCCTACGGACTTCCGCAGCCGGCTACCGAGCTGCTACAGACCCTGGCCCTGTGGGAGGTTCGACGCTTGCTCACCAGCGGGCTACGGTTGCGCACCGCCTGCGATCTGGAGATCGTCGGTGAGATCAGTTCGACGCTCCCCGATATGGAGGAGCTGACCTCCCGGCTCGCCGAGCTGTTCCCGCCGAGCCGGGAGGTCTTCGGCGATGGGGCGCCGCTGACTGTTGAGTGGTCGGGGAAGAAGGCCTGACGATGCCCACGACACTCGTGTTGCGCTTTCCGTGGGGTCGATATCACGCCACCCCGTGGGCCCGGCACGTCAACGAAGGGGCCGTGGAGCTGCCGCCGTCGCCGTGGCGGTTGTTGCGGGCGCTCTACGCGGTGTGGCGCACCCGGATCCCGGAGCTCGACGAGGACCTGATGCACAGGCTGCTGGCGACGTTGGCCGTGCCGCCGACGTTCTACATCCCCCGGCACGGCCTCTCGCACACCCGGCACTACTACCCGGACATGGCGCACCGCAGCGGCGCACCCAGTACCGACCGGACGCTGGATGCGTTTGCGGTATTCGAGCGTGGTGCCGAACTCGCGGTGCGGTGGCACGTCGAGTTGACCGAAGACCACAGGACCGCGCTGGAACGGCTCGCCGGCGCGATTCCGTACTTCGGCCGGGCGGACAGCGTGTGTGACGGCTTCCTGGCCGCGGAGTGGGAGCCCACCGGGCACGATCGCTGGGAGCCCTTGGACGTGGCCGAGTCGGTGGACGAAGATGCGGTGGTGACGTCGGTGCTGGCCCCGGAGCTCCCGTTGCGGCTCGACTCACTGCTCGCCCGCCCTCTCGACGTGCGCAAAGGTGGCCTGCTGTTCCCTGCCGGCACGCACCTGCTGGCCTACCAGCGTTCAGCCGAGGCGCCCCGGACCCGCCCACAGCCGCGCCGACGAGCCGAACCGGTCACGGCTGTGCGGTTCAGCGTGCTGCAAGCCGGGTTGCCGCCGCAGATCGATTCGCTGATTTACACCGACCTGCTCCGCCAAGGCGCCTTGAGCAAGCTGGGTGGGCTGCGGGAGGAGCGCGCCCGTACCCAACTGGGCGGTCGGACCGCCGACGACACCCCCATGGAAGGGCACGGGCATGCGCATTACCTGCCGCTGGTTACGGAGGACCGGCGGCTCAGCGGCCTGGTGGTCTGGGTGCGCAATGGACTGCCCGACGACGAGCTGAAGGCGCTCACCAGGGTCGACCGGCTCTACACGCCAGTTAACCCGGACTGGCGGCTCACCATTCGAGTCGCTGGGATCGGCACTCCCGCCCAGGTCGCACCCGAGCTGGTGGCGCAGCGGTCGGCCACCGTCTGGCGGTCGGTGACGCCGTTCACCCCGTCGCGCTACCCCAAGCGCCATGCTGGCCAGCTGGACTACCTCCGCACCGAAATCGGCTACGAGCTGCGCAACCGCACACTGCCGACTCTGCGCGCGCTGACCTTGCTGGATGAGCCGTGGCAGCCGTGGCGGCGCTACCGCCAGTCGGCCCGGATGCGCCGAAACACCCGCCAGGGCCAGGTCACCCACCCGGCTGCCTTCCTGCGGATCGAGTTCGCCGAGCCTATCCACGGCCCACTGGCGCTGGGGCACCTGAGCCACTTCGGTCTTGGGCTGTTCCTACCGGAGGCGGAGGGTCGAGGCTGCGGATGATCGTCAGCGAGACTGGCGGAGAGTCAAGGCACGCAGCTCCCAAACGTCCGGTAGCCTCGCCCGTGATCGGACCCCATTGAGGCATTTCCCCAGCGCCCGGCTCAGGACCCGACCGAAGGAGGCAGCCATGAATGCTCCTAAACCGTCGCCTGTTACGATACCGGCGTTGTTCTCTCCTGATGGTTTTGTCGGTGCGGGCGATGTTCGCGACGTTGTTATCAATTATTTGCGTGGTCCGGAGAAGACCCCAACGGCGATCCGAGACGCGTTGGATCCAGCTCAGCGTGAGCAGTTCGAATTGGAGTACCGCGCCGCCCTCGCGCGTGCCGCGGATACTCTTGATCTGGAGCCGGTGCTCACCCTGGTGCAGCGCACCTGGTGGGTGCGGGCGGTGATATGCCTTAATCCCGGGATGCTCGACGGCATGGCTTCCGATATCGAACGCCTTGCCGCAGGCGACGAGTCGGTTCTCGCCGACGAGGTGCCATAGACAGTTAGGTGAGATGGCGCATGGCTCGATACGACGTCAGGTATCTCACCTACGCCGCTGAGCAGCTAAGGCAGCTCCCCCGCTCGGTGCGTACCACGTTCGACACCAGCGTCGACGACCTGCGACGCGATCCTTACCTCATCGGCGTCTATGACAAGCGCGAGGGCTGTTACTCCACCACATTCGACGGAATGGGCCTCATTTTCTACGTTGTCGGTGACGAGATCGCCATGGTCACCATTACTAGGCTCTTCTGGCTCAAGTGATGAGCCTACTTTTGTCGGAGTGCTAAGCCGTGGACTCTGACCTGTTGCCGGCCCGAATGGTCAACGAGTTCGTGTTCTGCCCGCGGCTGTTCTATCTGGAGTGGGTGGATACCCGGTGGGCTGACAACGATGACACCCGGCTCGGCCAGCAGGTTCACCGCAAGGTCGACGTCGAGTCCGGTGCGGCTCCCTTGCCCGAGGACGGTGAGCTTCGCCGGGCCCGGTCAGTCACGTTGAGCTCCGAGCGGCTCGGCGTGATCGCCAAGCTCGACCTCATCGAAGGCGACGGCGGCAGCGTCGTGCCGGTGGACTACAAGAAGGGATCACCGCAACCCGACGGGACGCCCTGGCCCAGCGACGAGGTGCAAGTCTGCCTGCAGGCGCTGCTGCTGCGCGAGCGCGGCTACCAGTGCGATCACGCCGAGCTGTGGTACGCCGAGATCCGCCAGCGGGTGCGCGTGGAGCTGACGCCGGAACGGTTGAGCTGGGCGGCCGACCTGATCGCCGACGCGCGGGCCGTCGCTGACCGGGCTCGCCCGCCGCTGCCGCTCGTCGACAGTCCCAAGTGCCCGCGCTGTTCCTTGGTCGGGCTGTGCCTGCCCGATGAGACCAACGCGCTGCTGGCCCGCCGCGAGCAGCCACCGCGCCGGCTGCTGCCCCGCGACCCCGATCAGCGACCGGTCTACGTCACTGAGCCCGGGGCCTTCGTCGGTGTGCGCAGCGGCCGGCTCGAGGTCACCCTGAAGAAGGAGAAGCTCGCTTCCTGGCGTCTGCTGGACGTCGCACAGCTGGCGGTGTTCGGCCGGGTCCAGATCAGCACCCAGGCGTTGGGCGAGTGCTTCGCGCGGGGGATCCCGGTGCTGTGGCTCAGCAGCGGCGGATGGCTGCAGGGGTTCGCCCTGGGCCAGCCATCGAAGTATGTGGAGCTGCGCCGCCAGCAGACTGTGGCGCATGCGCAGGGTGGTACCGGGCTCGCTCAGCAGATGATCGCCGGGAAGATCCTCAACTGCCGGACGTTGCTGCGCCGCAACTCACGCGGGGACGTGTCCTCCACGGTGGCCGCCCTCAAACGACTCGCCCAACAGGCCCGTGAGGCGGCCAACTTCTCCAGCTTGCTGGGCATCGAGGGCACCGCGGCGCGGATGTACTTCGGGGCGCTGCCCTCCATGCTGGCCGACGTGGCGGAGCCGTTCGGTGCGGAGTTCTCGCAATTGGGACGCAACCGACGGCCACCGCCGGACCCGCTCAACGCGCTGCTGTCCTTCTGCTACTCGATGCTTGCCAAAGACCTCGTCGCGGTCACGCTCGGTGTCGGGTTCGATCCGTACCTCGGCGTCTACCACCGCTCCCGCTACGGCCGACCCTCGCTCGCACTGGACCTCGCCGAAGAGTTCCGCCCGCTGATCGCCGACTCCGTGGTGATCGCTCTGCTCAACAACAGGGAGATCACGCCGTCGGATTTCATTCGGCGCGCGGGTGCGGTGTCGCTGACGGCCGACGGGCGCCGAACCGTGTTGCGAGCCTACGAACGGCGGCTGGACACCGAGATCCGGCACCCGGTCTTCGCCTACCGGATAAGCTACCGGCGGGTGCTCGACGTGCAGGCCCGGCTGCTGGCGGCGGTGCTGGTAGGCGAGATCCCGGAGTACCTCCCGATGGTCACCCGCTGACGTCATGGCCCGCCGCCGATATCTGATGGCCTACGACATCGCCGACCCGAAGCGGCTGCGGCGGATCTGCACCCTGATGGAAGACCATGGTGAGCGTTTGCAGTACTCGGTGTTCCTGTGTGACCTCAGCGTCGCGGAGCTGGCAGAGTTGGAGTCCACCGTGATCGAGGTGATGAACCTTCAACAAGACAGCGTCATCCAGATCGACCTCGGCCCGCTGCACGCGCCCGCCGCGATCCGCACCCTCGGACGCCCCCGGCGGCTGCCCACAACCGGCCCCCGGATCGTGTGATGGC
>JALYTS010000205.1 GCA_030854185.1 Actinomycetota bacterium
ATGCGAGCCCTGGCTCGCATCGCCACTCACAAGCGGGGACCTTGATCCCCGCCCGCGCAGACCTCGACTTCGAGGGCGACGACGCGATGCGCGACGCGTTCGAGGTCGTCGCGGCCCGGGCCGGCGAGCACGCCGGTGGCCTCACACCGACCACGATCGGCCCGCTGCTCGAGGCGGGCGAGTTGCTCTACCACGGGCCTTGGGTCGCCGAACGGCTGGCCGAACTGGAGGGGTTCATCGGCGAGCACCCCGACGATGTCCTGCCGATCACCAGGCAGGTGATCGAGAGCGGCAGGCGGTTCGACGCCGTGGCCACCTTCCGAGCCTGGCACCGCCTCAAGGAGCTGCAACGCTGGACCGACCAGCTCTGGGAGCGGGGCCAGCTGCTGCTCATGCCTACGGTGCCGACCACCTTCACCGTGGACGAGATCGCCGCGGAGCCTGTGCGGTGCAACACCGTCCTCGGGCGGTATACCCAGTTCGTCAATCTGCTCGAACTTGCGGCACTCACCGTGCCGGCTGGGCGAACCGCTGACGGGCGACCGGCCAGCGTCACGTTGATCGGTCCAGCGTTCTCCGAACCCCTGCTGCTGTCCGTCGGAACCCGGTTGACGACCTGTTGGAGCACGCCATGACCCGCACCGTCAGCGGCCTCGCCCAACTGCACAACACGAGAGTGGGACCGGTCGCCGCTGACCCGTACCCGTGGCCCTACGACGGCACCGTCGCCGCTGACCGGGCCGCCCTGATGTGCATCGACTGGCAGGTCGATTTCTGCGGTCCTGGCGGCTACATCGATCGGATGGGCTACGACCTCGGTCTCACCCGCGCCGGGCTGCCCGCGGCGGCGCGAATGCTGGCCCACGCCAGGGCCATCGGCATGCGGGTGATCCACACCAGGGAGGGCCACTGCGCTGATCTGTCCGATCTGCCGGCGAACAAGCGGTGGCGCTCGGCGCGGATCGGGGCCGAGATCGGCAGCCCCGGGCCGCAGGGCCGGATCCTGGTCCGCGGCGAGCCGGGCTGGGAGATCGTGCCCGAGGTGGCACCGCTGCCCGGCGAAGTCCTGATAGACAAACCCGGGAAGGGCGCGTTCTACTCCACCCAGCTGGACCTGGTGCTGCGCAACAAGGGCATCACCCATCTCGTGCTGACCGGAATCACCACCGATGTCTGCGTGCACACCACCATGCGCGAAGCCAACGACCGGGGCTACGAGTGCCTGATCCTCTCCGACTGCACCGGCGCCACCGAGCCGGCCAACCACACCGCAGCGCTGCGGATGGTGACCATGAAGGGCGGGGTCTTCGGCTGTGTCGCCACAGCCGACGCGGTGTTCGCCGCCACCAGCACAGGAGATCACCATGCCGGCTGACCACATCACCGTTCCCGCCGATCCCGGCCCGTTCCGCTTCGAGCCAGCCCGGACCGCGCTGCTGCTCATCGACATGCAACGCGATTTCGTCGAACCGGGAGGTTTCGGCGAGACGTTGGGCAACGACGTGAGCCTGCTGCAGGCGGTGATCCCGCCGCTGCGCCAGGTGCTGGCCGCCACCCGGGCGGCCGAAATGGCTGTCATCCACACCCGCGAGGGTCACCGCGGCGACCTATCTGACTGCCCACCGGCCAAGCTCAACCGCGGCAATCCGACGATGCGGATCGGCGACGTCGGGCCGAAGGGCCGGATCCTGATCCGCGGCGAGTACGGCCACGACATCATCGACGAGCTCGCACCGCGGCCCGGCGAGGTCGTGATCGACAAACCGGGCAAGGGTGCCTTCTACGCCACCGAACTGCATGAGCTGTTGGAGATCGCCGGCATCACCAGCCTGATCGTCACCGGCGTCACCACCGAAGTGTGCGTACACACCACGGTCCGGGAGGCCAACGACCGCGGCTACGAGTGCCTCGTGCTCGCCGACTGCGTCGGCTCCTACTTCCCCGAGTTCCAACGCGCTGGGCTGGCCATGATCGCCGCCCAGGGCGGCATCTTCGGTTGGGTCGCGCCGTCGGCGGCCTACCTCGACGCGCTGAATCTCACTGTGCCGCTGAATCTCAACGTGCTCAGTGCGGTCAACCCGGCCGCGGTCGGTGCGGCCACCGGTCGCGAACGGAGTTGATCGACATGATTACCCGGACCAAAGACACGAGCGCCGGCACTGCGCGGCTGGCCTGGTGGGTCAGCGGTGACCTCAACGCGGCGTTCGGCCTCGGGTTCAACGTCCTGGTCAACGTGTTGGTGCTGGCCTCGCTGTGCGTGGGCGTCGTGCAGATCCCGAAGGGTGACGTGTTCGGGATCATCCTGCCCGCGCTGGGAATCCAGCTGCTGATCGGCAACGGGTACTACGCATTCCTGGCTCGCCGGCTGGCTCGCCGGGAGAACCGCGACGACGTGTGCGCCATGCCGTACGGCCCGAGCGTGCCGCACATGTTCATCGTCACCTTCGTGATCATGCTACCGATCTTCCTGGCCACGAAGAACCCGATCCGGGCCTGGGAGGCCGGCCTGGCCTGGTCGTTCATCATCGGGCTGATCGTCCTGGTCGGCGCGTTCGTGGGTCCCTACATCCGCCGGTTCACCCCGCGGGCAGCGCTGCTCGGGACGCTGGCCGGCATCTCGATCGCCTTCATCTCGATGCGCCCGGCCGCGCAGATGTGGCAAGCCCTGTGGATCGCCCTGCCGGTGTTCGCGATCATCGTGATCGGCTTCTTCACCGGCCGCAAGCTCCCCGGCAACATCCCGATCGGGCTGGCTGCGTTGCTCGTCGGCACCGCGATCGGCTGGATCGGCGGCTACATGTCCGCACCGGACGTGGTCACGGCGGCCAAGGACATCGCCATCGGACTGCCGACTTTCAACCTGGGTCGGCTGGTCCACGGTCTGTCGGCGGTGGCGCCGCTGCTGGCCACCGCGATCCCGCTGGGGATCTACAACTTCTGTGAGGGCATGACCAACGTGGAGAGCGCGTCGGTCGCCGGGGACAGCTACAACCTGCGCAGCGTGCTGCTCGCCGACGGCACCGGCGCGGTGGTCGGCGCCGCGCTGGGCAGCCCGTTCCCGCCGGCCGTCTACATCGGGCACCCAGGCTGGAAGGAGGCCGGTGGCCGGACCACGTACTCGCTGGCGTCCGGCGTGGTGATCTCGCTGATGTGCTTCCTGGGGCTGTTCGGTCTGCTCAGCGCCCTGATCCCGCTGCCGGCCATCGTGCCGATCCTGCTCTACATCGGGCTGCTGATCGGCGCGCAGGCATTCACGTCGGTGCCCAAGGCGCATGCGGTGGCCGTCGTTGTGGCGGTGATCCCCAACGTCGCGTCCTGGGCGACCGGCCAGATCGACAACGTCCTGAGCGCCGCGGGCACCAGCGCGACGAAGGTGGGTAACGACGCGCTGGCCAAGGCGGGAGTGGTCTACGACGGCCTGAGAAGCCTCGGCGGTGGGGCGATCCTGGCCGGCATGGTGCTCGGCGCGATCGTCGCGTTCATGATCGACAAGCGCTACTACTGGGCCGCCGGATACTGCCTGGCCGGCGCGGCGCTGTCGTTCGTCGGCTTGATTCACGGCGAGCAGGTCGCCTGGGCGGCCAGTCCTGGCGTCGCACTCGGCTACCTCTTCGCCGGGGCGGTCTGCCTAGCGTTCTCCTTCGGGAGCACGCCCGCACCCGCTGAAATGCCCGACGAGCACTCCCCGGTGGCCGCCGAGATCCCTGAGCAAGCGGCCCTCCCGCAGATCGCCGCCGAACCGACTCGGTGACCTGGGTGTACCGGAGTGCACGGGCCGACTGAGTCCTCAGCGGCCTACGCGCTCCAGCGGGCGGCCGAGGAAGGCGACGAGCCGATCGATCGCGGGTGCGTCGTCGTCGACGGTCTGTGCAGGGCCGAACCGGCCGGTGCGCGGCATCGTGGAGAGCTGAACCCGGGCGAAGGCCAAGGACTGCTCGGCCAGATCCTCAGGCAGCTCAGCGGATTGACCGGTGGCCACGGCGAGGTCCCAACCGTGGGCGAGGAGGTCGGTGATGCGTATGTGCAGCCGCTCCGCGCCAGTAGCAGCCCCGAGCGGGCCGTGGTAAGTCCGCTCGAGAACTCCGGGCTGCTCGAACGCGGCCCGCACCGCCGCACCGGTGTCGCGGTACGCAGCGGCAGGGTCGTCGCCGAGGTAATCGGCGACGCGCTCGGGCGGGGCCTGGTCGTTCAGCAGGGCGACGAACACCAGGTTCACGCCGACCAGATGGTTGACCACGTCGTGCACGGTCCAGTCGGTGCACGGAGTGGGCGCCGACCACTGGTCGTCCCGGATCCCGGCGATCAGGTGACCGACAGCGCTCAATGCGCGGCTGAGCTGTTCGACAGTCAGGGGCGGCGGCGTCATCAAGGTCCTCCCAGCTCGGATGGCGCGGGTTGATCGCGGTTTGTGTGCCTACGACGACAGTACGTGTCACCGTAGGCACACAAACCG
>JALYTS010000105.1 GCA_030854185.1 Actinomycetota bacterium
AAACTGAGCTGTGACCGTGCGCAACTGCACGGTCACAGCTCAGTTTCGACGATCATGATCCGGCCACTGCGGCCGGTAGGCCTGCCACTATGCCGACGTACCCTGCCAGTGTGATCAACGGGGATGGGTTGCGTCGCGTCGTCGTCGGCGGCCTGGCCATGATCCGCGCTGAGCACCACCGCTTAATCGGACGGTGTCCGGTGTCCCCGCAGACGCCCAGGTCGCGGGCGATCGTCGCATCGGCCACCGCGGCCACGCCTGGATCAACCCCCGAAGGATTAACGCGGTGCTGCACTAGCGCGTGCCAGTACTGGTTGAGCTGTCGTCAGCGCCGAGTCGGATCCTCCAGCGCGCTCAGTGCTGATCTGCGGGCGGCTCCAGGCTGGTGGACGAGACACTCACCGCGGCGGCCTCTTCGCCGTCTCGCTGATCAGCGACCTCGCTGTGGTGCTGTTCGGCCTCGCGCTCCGCCACCTCGCGGGTGTCCTGAGGTCTGTCCTGAGACCCAGACGGTTGCTGCAGGCTGGCACCGCTACGCCGCCGGGTGTCCCGCACAGCGAACCGCACTGCGGCAGCGAGCACGACGATCGCGGCGACAATCTCGACGATGATGAGCACGTTCATGACAAGCGTTCACACTCCTTGTGAGTCACCAGTACTGCCCTGATCATTGAAAGCAGCACGCACCATACGCCCATTCAGCCTATTGACTCGTCGTCGGGCTGCTCACAGGTGCAGGCGCGCGAAGAGCAGCGCCTCGGTCAGCAACCCGCGGCGCTCCCGATGGGTACGCGCCCGGCGGGTACTCACTTCGAGCACGACGGTGCCGGTGAACCCGCGGTCCCCCAACTCCAGGCACATTTCCGCGCAAGGCTGGCCACCCCGGCCGGGCACCAGGTGCTCGTCGCGCGGCGCGCCGCTGCCGTCCGCCAGATGCACGTGGGTCAGCCGGCGGCCCATCCGCGCCGCCATCCCCAGCGCGTCGACGCCGGCCGCGGCGGTATGCGACAGATCCAGCGTGTAATGCGGGTACCCGACGTCGGTGGGATCCGGTGACGGCACATAACTGGATACCTCAAGGCGGCCACGGCGCACCGGGAACATGTTCTCCACCGCGATAGCCAGCCCGGAGGACGCCTCCAGCGCAGCGACCTGCTCACCGAAATCCGTGGCGTAATCTCGTTGCCAGCGAAACGGGGGGTGCACCACCACGATGCCGGCACCGAGTTCGGTGGCCGCTTGTACGGCGCGTTCCAGCCGTACCGCCGGATTTGCCGCCCACACCCGTTGGGTGATCAGCAAGCAGGGGGCGTGCAGGGCGAGCACGGGCATCCGGTAGCGATCCGCCAATGCCGCGACGGCGGCGATGTCCTGGCTGACCGGGTCGCCCCAGACCATCACCTCGACGCCGTCATATCCGAGCTCGGCGGCCAGCCGGAAGGCCACGGAGATCGGTTCGGGCCAGGTCGAGGCGGTGGACAGGGCCACCCGGATCGCGTCGGCCGGCGACACCGGGCTATCGGCCGACGAGCAGCAGCGCTGCCGGGGACACTGTGACGAACAGGCCGACGAGCACCGCGATGACGGTGGTCTGCAGATCCTCGGCACGGCGCACCCGGCGCACCACCCAGACCAGGCCGGTGATGACGGCGAGGGCGACGACCAGCGCCACCACCGGGATCCGCTGCCAGAGCCACTCGCAGATCAGCCACAGCGCGGCGCCCCCGACGACGCCGATCCCTACCTGGCTCACCATGACCGCCCACTCCCACAGCGGCGAGCCGGCCTGCTGCGCCTGGCCGTCCTCCGTGGCGATGCCGTCCCCGGTCGGCTCCGCGATGGCACGGTTGGCGGTGCGCAGCCCAGCGGGCGGTTCACTACTGCCTGGATCGGCACGAATACCTGGGTCGGCGCGATTAGTTGGATACGCACTGGCCGGACTGCGGCTCGCCCAGGCAGTGGGGTTCACCGGCACCGGATCAAGCCGCGGCAGCTGCTCGGTGACCGGGCCGTCAGACGGCGTTGCGCTGGGTCGTTGAGTTGCGCTGGGTCGTTCAAGAGCCATGGGTTGTTCAACGGCGGCGGTTCGGGGCAGCGGCGCTCGCCTGGGCAGCGCCGGAGGGGCCACCGGCCCTCGTTCCACGGCCGGCGACGGTGGTCCTACCGCTGGGGCCCACTGCTGACGGACTGGACCGGTGAGGTGTGGCTGGGTCGAGTCTGGGCTGCTGGCCCAGTTCCGCTCCACGACCGGCTGCGCAGCATCGCGCCCGATCGCGGTGTCCGCTACGCGGTCGCCGTCACCATCGTCGCCATCGCCGTCGTCGGCGGCCCGGCGGCGTCGCCGCCCGCCGGTCGGGGCCGGGGCCGGATCGCCGTACCGGGCCAGCAGCTCAGCCACGGTGAACTGCGCCCGCTCCTGCGGCTCGCTACTGCGCCTCATGATTTCTCACCGTGCACCTCTGGCCACTGTGCGTCTAGTACGTCTAGGTGGGCGGCGCCCAGGCTGCGCCGTCCGGTCGATTCCGTCCAACCAATCCAACCAATCCAGCCTCCGCAGAATCACACCCTCCCGCAACGCCCACGGGCAAAGGCTCATTTCATCGACGCCCAGAGCACGCATCGTGGCTTGGACCACCAGGGCTCCGGCAACGAGCTGGTGTGACCGGCTGGCGCTGACCCCCTCCAGCTCGGCCAGGTCCTCGGCACTCATCCGGGATACGAAGGCGATCACCTGGCGCAGCCCGGCATCGGTGAGCGTACGCCGGACCCGAGGTCCCGCCGAGGATGGCGCCGCACCGCTGAGCCGGGCCAGCGACCGGATCGTCTTCGAGGTGCCCACTACCCGGTCCGGGGTACCTGCCTCGCGCAGTTTCCGAGCCGGCTCCGCGAGCTGCTCGACGATGTGCTCACGCAGGGCTTCCAGCTCGCGACGGCGGGGCGGGTCGTGCCCCAGCCAGGCTCGGGTGAGCCGCCCGGCGCCCAGCGGAAGCGACACCGCCACGTCAGGTTCCTCGTCGATCCCACTGGCGATCTCCAGTGAGCCCCCGCCGATGTCGATCATGAGTAGCCGGCCGGCCGACCAGCCACACCACCGGCGGACCGCGAGGAACGTGAGGCTGGCCTCCTCCTCGCCGTCGAGGACCAAGAGCTCGACCCCGGTCTCAGCCTGCACCCGATTGAGTACCGCGACGGAGTTGGACGCATCACGCACCGCCGAGGTGGCGAAGGCCATCAGATCCTCGCAGCCCATCGCGGCTGCCGACGCAACGGCGTCGTGCACAGTGCGGATCAGATGATCGGCGCCCGCCCGGGTGATCTTCCCGCGGGCGTCCATCTGCTCGGCCAACCTCAGCACCGACTTCTCTGAGGTCTGCGGCAACGGGGCGGCGCCGTGATGCGCATCTACCACCAGCAGGTGGACGGTATTGGAGCCCACATCGAGCACACCGAGCCGCACGAGAGGCCACGCTACGCCGAGCGGGGCTTCAGACGTCGTACTTGTAGCCAAGGCCGCGGACGGTGAGTAGGTGCCGGGGCACGGAAGGATCCTGTTCGATCTTGGATCGCAACCGCTTGACATGCACGTCCAGCGTCTTGGTATCGCCGACGTAGTCCGCGCCCCACACCCGATCAATGAGCTGGCCGCGGGTGAGTACCCGGCCCACGTTGCGCAACAGGTACTCCAGTAGGTCGAATTCCTTCAGCGGCAGGCCCACCTCGTGCCCGGCGACGGTCACGATGTGCCGCTCGACGTCCATTCGCACCGACCCGGCCTCCAACACCGCCGGCCCAAGGGCGGCGGTCGCCGACGCCGCGCCATCGGCGCCTTCCGCCCCGCGTCGCAGCACTGCGCGGATCCGCGCGATGAGCTCGCGGGCGGAGTAGGGCTTGGTGACATAGTCGTCGGCTCCGAGCTCCAGCCCCACGACCTTGTCGATCTCGCTGTCCCGGGCAGTCACCATGATCACCGGGACCGTGGAGCGCACCCGCAGTTGCTTGCAGACGTCGGTGCCGCTCATTCCGGGCAGCATCAGGTCGAGCAGCACGATGTCGGCACCGTTGCGGTCGAACTCCTCCAACGCCTCAGATCCGGTGGTCGCCACCGCAGCGGAGAAGCCCTCCTTGCGCAGCAAGAAGGCCAGCGGATCAGCGAAGTCCTCCTCGTCCTCGACGATCAGTACTCTGATCATGGCGATCCTCCCACGTACTCGGGGGTAGACAGGGCGCGTACCGCGTCTTGCGAAGCGTCGGGCGCTGCAGCCTTCGGATGGGCGGGAATCCGCAGGGTGAAGGTGGAGCCGGTACCGGGCTTGCTCCAGAGCGTGACGGCCCCGCCGTGGTTGGCGGCGACGTGTTTGACGATCGCCAACCCCAACCCTGTACCGCCGGTGGACCGGCTGCGCGCCTGGTCGATCCGGAAGAACCGTTCGAAGACGCGTTCCTGGTGTTCGGCGGCGATGCCCAGGCCGCGGTCGGTAACGGCGACCTCCACGAAACCGTCCACCAGTCGCCTGCTGACCGAGACCGGGCTGCCGGGCCGGGAGTAACAGACCGCGTTGTCGAGCAGGTTGGACAACGCGGTGACCAGCAGCGTCGCGTCGCCGTTGAGCAACAGTCCACTGGGGGGGTCCAGGGTTATCCGGATGTTCGCCGATTCGGCTGCCAACCGGCAGCGATTCAGCGCCTCGCCCACGACCTTGTCGACCTCGACGGTGGCCAGCTCGGGCAGCCGCTCGGCGCCTTGGAGCCGCGACAGCGCGATCAACTCGGTGACCAGGGTGCCCAGCCGGTTCGCCTCGCTGAGGATCTTGGTGCCGAACCGGTGCACCTCGTGCGGATCATCAGCGGCGTCGAGCACCGCCTCGGCCAGCAGCGCCATCGCCCCGACCGGGGTCTTGAGCTCGTGGCTGACGTTGGCCACGAAGTCCCGCCGGGTCGCTTCGAGGCGGACGGCGTCCGATTCGTCGGACGCGTCGATCACGGTGTAGCCATCCCCCAGCGGCCGGACCTCCCCGAGTACGGCAGTGGGTCCGCGACCGGATCGGGCACCGTGATCCAGCGGCGAGAGATCGACGTGGACCACCTCACCGGTGTTGCGCACCTGCTCGGCGGCCTTGGCCGCGCGCACATCCGGGCACGAACCCTGGACCAGACCCAATTCGACGGCCGGCGGGTTGGCCAGCACCACGTCGCCCATCCGGTCGAGCAGCACCACCCCGTTGTGTGAGGAGAGCATGACTCGCTGGACCAAATCGGCGACCGTCGCACCGCTCGGGGATGGCGGCGTTGCCGGCGTTCCGGGGCGCCGGCCGATCAGGAATCCCCCCACCAACCCGACCATCAGCGTGCCGATCGCGGTGCACACGACGACTGCGAGGGTCACGCAGCAATCGTAAGCACCGGAACCGGGGAAAGCCCTAGTCTCGGCACACCCCAAGTGACGACATCCACCCGTAATAGGGCAAACTTTCGTCCGCCGTTCACCGTGGGTTCATCCCCGGGGTCAGGCGGCATCTGGACAGCGAAACTACTGACCTTGTTGGGCGACCACGGTCATCGCATCGGCCGCCGATTCTGGATCAAGATAGCTTCCGCCGGCAGTGATCGGCCGCAACTGATCATCAAGGTCGTACCGCAGCGGGATGCCCGTCGGGATGTTGACGCCGGCGATGATCTCCGCATCGATGTCGTCGAGATACTTGACCAACGCGCGCAGCGAGTTACCGTGCGCGGCGATCAACACAGTCCGGCCGGCGCGCAGATCCGGCACGATCGACGATTCCCAGTACGGCAGCATTCGAGCCACCACGTCGGCCAGGCACTCGGTCCTGGGGACGTCGATGCCGGCGTAACGCGGGTCGCCGTCCTGGCTGAAATCACCGTCCGGCGCTATGGGCGGTGGCCGGGTGCCGTAGGAGCGGCGCCACAACGCGAACTGCTCATCGCCGTACTCCTCGCGGATCTGCGCCTTGTCCATGCCTTGCAACGCTCCGTAGTGCCGCTCGTTGAGCCGCCAATCACGGCGCACCGGAATCCAGTGCCGGTCGGCGACGTCGAGTGCGAGGTACGCGGTGCTGACCGCTCGGCGCAGCACCGATGTATGCACCACGTCAGGAAGCAGCCCGGCCTCGCGCATCAGCGCACCGGATCTCACCGCCTCGCACTCGCCGCGATCCGTCAGCGGCACATCCACCCATCCCGTGAACAGGTTCTTTGCGTTCCAGTCGCTCTCGCCGTGGCGAAGCATGATCAGGGTGCCCAGGCTCATACCAGCAGCCTAATCCCGCCGGTCAGCCCGAATGGCCCGAACGGGCGCTGGCAGTGACAGGCAGGTTAGCCGTACATTAACGTGCGACGACGGTGTACTGGCACCCCCTGCTGACACCCCACCGTCGTTGCAGGGAACCGCTGATCGCCCGCTTCCCCCGCCCCCCGGGAAAGGCTGGTTGCACAGCGGTTTCCTGCGCCGGGGTTTCCTTGGGCGCAATGCTCGCCGAGCAGAACTGTGGCATCGATCACAGCTAGCGGGCGCCAATGGGTCAACCGTTGCGCGCGGCGTGACGACCGCCGAAGGTTCCCGGAAGTCCGCCCTCGTAGAGATACTTGGCTTCCTCGGCGACCTCTCGAGTCAGGCACGGCCACGATGCCGCGACGCCGTTTTCATCGCGACAAGCCCAACAGTTACCCCGCGGGTCGGGCACGTGCGCGGTCAACGCGCTGCGCCACATGTCCGGCAACTCGGCCAGGATCGCTGCCATGCTCATGTCCATCTACCTCCCAGAGATCGGTGCACCCTACTACCCCGACAAGCACGCAGCCAGATCGCACTTCATACCAGTGGCATTTCGGTCTCCGAAGCAGCCGATTGGGCGACACCTTCGCTGCGCAACCATGAGCATACGCTCCGTGACGACCCTGTGAACAATTCTTCATCGATACTGGTGAACAGGACTTACCGCTAGCGACGCGCCCCGAGAAGCGGCGCCAGAGCGGCCGAAGTGCCCGCACTCAGCGTGTTGGTGCTTGCACTCACTGTGTTGTCGCGGTAGGCACCCGAACCGTTACTCGCAACATGCGGGGCGGGCACCGACCCTGGCCGGTAGGCCGATCGGGTACGCCGCAATCAACTTCCGGAAAGGGCTTGAGATCTGTTCGCTTGCCTGAGAGTGTGACACCGCTCTCCTCGCCGCTCCCATACGCACTTCCCGGCAGGTGAGCGCAAGCCCGCGGTTCGTCCTCCCCCGTCGGACTGCGGCCCGCCAGGATCCCTGGGTGCCCCTCACCCAGGGGGTTCCGTTTACGCGGGACAACAGTGGCGGGGCAGGCCCGAGTTGCGACTCCCCCTCCCCCCCGGGCCCCCCGCCACTGTTGCTCGCTAGACCTGTTTCTCTCTAGCGACCCTTGGTTGCCAGCCTCGAAGCTCAGACTGGTCAGCGCACCAGGTGTTGGAAGGCAGCGAGGTTGTGCAGAGACTCGCCGCGCGCCACCCGCCAGGCCCATTCGCGCCGGATCGAGGAGGCGAACCCGATCTCCAGCAGGGTGTTGAAGTCGCCGTCTGCGGCCTCGACCACCTGGCCCAGCACCCGGTCCAGTTCCTCGGCAGTCAGGGAATGATGAGCCAGCCGGCCGATGAGGTAGATGTCGCCGGCCTTGTCCAGCGCGTAGTGCACCCCGTAGAGCTTCGTGTTGCGGTGCAGCAGCCAGCGGTAGACATCCTCATGTGACTCATCGGGACGCCGGCACACGAAAGCCTCCACCAACACCCCGTGCTGGCCGACCAACACCCAGCAAGTGGTCCGCAACCTCTTGCTCCCCACCAGCGTCACCGTGAAGCTGCCCGGCCCGCGGTGCTCGTGCTCGAGTCCGGCCCCGTCGAGCATCCCGGCGATGACGTCATCCAGCTCCGCCGGACCGCTCACACCGCTACCTCGCAGGACAGCGCGTCCACCCGGTAGGAGGCCGCCGCGTCTGCGTAGACCCGCAGCAGCGCCTCAGTGGTGCGCTCCCAGGAGAACCGCCGGGCATGCCGGGCGGCGCCGGCCGAAAGCTCCTCGCGCCGCTGCGGGTGCAGCGAGACGGCCGAGAGCGCATCGGCCCAATCGACTGGATGGTGGCTACCCACCAGCTCACCCGACACACCATCCGCCACCGCCACCGGTAGGCCGCCGACCTTCGCGGCGACCACCGGCGTCCCGCATGCCTGCGCCTCCAACGCCACCAGCCCGAACGACTCGCTGTAGCTCGGTACGGCCACCACATCGGCGGCCCGGAAGACCCCGACCAGCGCCGAACCTGTCTGCGGGGCAGCGAACACGACATGCTCCGAGATCCCGAGCCCGGCTGCCAGCTGGTGCAACACGGTAGGTTCGGCCAGCCCGCTACCCGACGGTCCGCCCACTACCAGCACTCGCAGCCGGTCACGCAGCGCCGGATCCCGGCGCAGCATCTCGGCCGCGGCGCGCAACAGCACGTCTGGTCCTTTGAGCGGTTGGATGCGACCGACGAAGGCGAGCACCACGGCGTCTGCCGGCAGGTCCAGAGTGGCGCGAGCGGCTTGCCGCGATCCCGGGGTGAACAGCTCCAGGTCGACTCCGGGGGCGATGGTGGCGGTGCGCGCCGGGTCGGCGCCGTAGAGCTCGACTAGCTGGGCAGCTTCAGCCGGAGTGTTCGCGACCAGCCGGTCAGCCTCGGCCACTACCTGCTGCTCGCCGATCACCCGGGTGTGCGGTTCCGGCAGGTCACCCTCGGCAAGCGCGGCGTTTTTCACCTTGGCCAGGGTGTGTGCGGTATGCACCAGCGGCACCCCCCAGCGGTCCCGGGCCAGCCAACCGACCTGCCCCGACAGCCAGTAGTGCGAATGCACCACGTCGTAGTAACCCGGCTCGCGGCGCGCCTCGGCCCGCAACACCCCGGCGGTGAACGCGCACAGCTGCGCCGGTAGGTCGTTCTTGGCCAGACCTTCGTAGGGGCCGGCGGTGATGTGTCGCACGGTGACACCCGGGGCGAGTTCCACTGCCGCAGGCAGCCCCGAGGAGGTGGCTCGGGTGAAGATCTCCACCTCGACGCCACGGCGGGCCAGCCGGGTGGCGGTCTGCACGATGTAGACGTTCATCCCACCGGCGTCGCCGGTTCCCGGCGGATCCAGCGGCGACGTATGCACAGAAAGCACCGCAAGCCGCCGCAGCGCCATCCCGATTCGCCCCATCACCAACCTATCTTGCCGTCATCCCCGCTCACCCGCATTCAGCAGGCTCAGCGGGGTGGTCGACGTCCTGTTTACCCCGCTGAGCCTGCTGAATGCGTCGGCGGGGCGGATTAGGGTTGCGGATGTGAGTGAGCGGGCGACGGCCGTGGTGACCGGGGGTAGCAGCGGGATCGGAGCGGCTACGGCGCGGGCGTTGGCCGCGGACGGCTTCCACGTGGTGCTCGGGGCGCGGCGGGTGGCGCGCTGCCAGGAGATCGCCGACGAGATCGACGGCACCGCTATGGCACTCGACGTACGCGACGCAGGCTCGGTGGCCGCCTTCGCCGCGGCGATACCCGCCGCGCGGGTGTTGGTGAACAACGCCGGCGGCGCACAGGGCTTCGAGCCCGCGATGGCCGCCGACGAAGACCAGTGGCGCTGGATGTGGGAGGTCAACGTGCTCGGTACGCTCCGGGTGACCAGGGCGTTGCTGCCGAAGCTGATCGCCTCCGGGGACGGCGTGCTGGTCACCGTGACCTCCATCGCCGCGCTGGAGGTCTACGACAACGGCTCCGGCTACACCTCCGCCAAGCACGCGCAGGCGACCGTGCACCGCACGCTGCGGGGTGAACACCTCGGGCAACCGGTGCGATTCGTCGAGGTCGCGCCGGGCATGGTGGACACCGAGTTCTCTCTGGTGCGCTTCGGCGGCGACGCCGAGCAGGCCGACCGGGTCTACACGGGGCTCACTCCGTTGTCTGCGCAGGACGTCGCCGAGGTGATCGCGTTCGCGGTGACCAGACCTTCCCACGTCAACCTGGACCTGATCGTGGTCAAGCCGCGCGACCAGCATTCCGCGACGCGCTCCTTCCGGCAGGCCTGATGACGCGAAGGACGGCGCAGAACTGCTAGCCGAACTTGCAGTTGACCAGGTCGCATTCCGGCCCGAGCCGGATGTCGAACCTCCGCTCCACGCCTTCCCGGATATGCGCGGCGAATTCCATCACCTCGGTGGTCGTCGCGGTACCGCGGTTGGTCACGGCCAGGGCGTGCTTCGACGACAGCGCAACCGCGCCACGACCCCGGTCTCGGCCGTATCCACGGGGAAATCCAGCATGATCGATGAGCCACGCCGCCGGCAGTTTCGTCCCCGCCGGATCGGGATACTGCGGGCAGTCTCGTGCCTTGTCCGGCACCGAGGTGAGCACAGGATTGATGAAGAAGGACCCGACACTCCACGTGTCGTGATCGCCGGTATCAAGAATCATGCCCCGCTCACGGCGCACGGCGAGCACGGCCTCTCGCACCTCTCTGGTCGGCGCGGTCGCGCCTGATGCGACGCCGAGCCGGTCAACGAGACCCGCATAGTGGATGGGGCGCGATCTGATGGATCGAGTCAACTGGAAGGTCACGTCGAGCACCACGTAGCGGTCGGTGTGCTTGAAGACCGACTGCCGGTGGCTACCAAAGCCGCACCGGTCCGGAAGCCACTGCTCGATGGCACCAGTGGTGCGGTCGTACACGGTCAGCCGGCGCAGCAGGTCGGATGTGAGTGCGCCGTAGGCACCCACGTTCTGCACGGGAGTACCTCCGGTCGAGCCAGGTATGCCCGACAGTGGCTCCAGTCCGGCGAGTCCCGCATCCAGAGAGGCCTCGACGACAGTGTCCCACTCGACGCCCGCATCGACGGTGACATCTTCCCCGTGGACCGTCAGCCCGGACGTGGTCACCTGTACCACCAGCCCCTCGAAGCCTGGATCGCCGACGACGAGGTTGGATCCGCCCCCCATCACGAGCACTGGCTTGCCCCCGGCGTCAGCTTCTCGGATCAACGAGACAAGATCTTCAGTCGAGGGCGTGGCCTCGTACTCGCCGGCAGGACCGCCCAGGCGCATCGTCGTGAGCTCCGCAAGCGTTCGCATCAGGCCTCTATCCGGGCCGC
The DNA here is from genome assembly GCA_030854185.1 of Actinomycetota bacterium. GTDB lineage: Bacteria > Actinomycetota > Actinomycetes > Mycobacteriales > Pseudonocardiaceae. The sequence continues at coordinate 11,127 of JALYTS010000105.1, forward strand.
GCGGATCTCGTGACCGCCGGAGGTGAGGCAGCGTCCGGTGGCGAGGTCGAAGCGCCAGCCGTGCAGCGCGCAGGTCAGCACGCCGCCCTCGACGCTGCCGAACTTGGTGAGGTCGGCGCGCAGGTGTGGGCAGCGGCGCTGCAGGCGCCAGCCGCCAGTCTCGATGTCCTGGCCATCGTCGTTGCGCTCGTCGTACCAGTTCTCGACGTAGTCGATCCGCTCCTCGGACAGGCACTTGAAGAAGGTGTAGACGTACTCGTTGTACTGCCCGACCCGGCGGGCGGTGAACCGGCACGAGAGAAAGAGGCTGTTGGACCAATCGACCTCGCGGCGGGCAAGGTTCGTGGCAACGAGGTCCGCGGTCGTGGACAACCGGTACCGGCAGGCCTCTCCCGCGTAGGCACGGATCTCGCGGGCGAGGAAGTCGACAACGATCGACAGGTCGCCGGCGTCGAGACGGACCAGGCCGCCGACTCCCTCGCAGATGTTGTCGGCACGCTTGAGCAGCGGCTCCCACCATGCCTTGAGCTGATCCAGGAGGTCGATGGGGACCGTGGCCCGGCTCGCCCGCTCCCGGGCCAGCTCGGGTTGCCTGCGTACCTGCAACTCGCGCAGGTACGCGGTCTTGTCCTCGAAGATGTGCCGGATCTCGCTGTCGGTGTGCCGCTCGTGGGTCAGCGTGCAGTGGGCGCCATCGAACTCCACCACCGTGCCCGGCAGCAGCAGATGCGCAGACACCACAGGCCGGGTGGCGCGCAGCTCAGCGAGGAATTCGACCTGGTTGGTGAAGATGCTCGTCCCGTCGACTCCGTGGCCGTTGAGGTGGAACAGCTCCTCATCCAGGAAGCACGGCGGCCCAGCCGTCGGGAACACCTGCGCGGCGTCGACGGCGTCGATGTAGCGCACAGCCCGGTCAGACTGCCCGGCGCGTTTACGCCGCGCGAACTCCCGCTTCGCCTCCTCGGGCAGGTCGTAGACCATCGGCCACCAGATCGCGCCGGAGAACTGCGTGAAGTAGGCGTGCACGTCCCCGAACTCGCGCAGCTCCTCGATGTCGAGCGGGTGCGCATCATTCTGGTTCAGCAGGACGGTTCGACCATCGTCCAGCGACAGTGCCGAGTCCCCGATCGGGCCGTCACTCGGTCCGGTCAAGGCGGTGATCATGATGCGTAGCCCGTCGCGCTCGACCGGGACACCACTGTCGGTGCGCAGGAATTGCGTGAAGCCCAGCGCCTGCAGCTCACGCTCGAGCTCGTCAGTCGGGTAGTCGGGCAGCAGTACGGTGGTGTCCTTACGGACGTGGCGGCGCAACAGCTCGGCATCGAAGTGGTCGCGGTGCAGGTGCGAGACGTAGAGGTAGTCGGCCTGCCCGAGGTGGTCCCAGTCGAGCCCGGTGTTGTCCGGGAACGGGAACCACGACCCGAAGAACGCGGGGTTGACCCACGGGTCGCACAGCACACTGCCGCCGTGCGTCTCGATGTACAACCCGGCGTGCCCGAGCCCGGTGATGCGCATCCGATCTCCTCAATGCGTCGGCGCTGACCAGTGGAGTATCGACGTTACGCAGGCGCTCACCTCAGCGGTCCGCACCTCGCGGGCGACCACGGTAGCCTCCGAGTCATGGCCAGCCAATTGGTGCTGCGGCACCGGTACCCGGAGCCGGCAGAGCGCATGCGGGAGGTTCTCACCGACCGGCAGTACCTGCGCGACAAACTTCGCACGGTGGGCGGGCCACGCGCCGAGCTGGTGTCGTGGGATCGCGACGAGCGCGGCGTCACCGTGGTACTGCACCAGGCCGTTCCTCAGGACGCGATGCCGTCGTTCCTGCGGTCTGCGCTGCCCGGCGGCCTGACGATCCGCCGTACCGAAACCTGGAACAGCTCAGGTGGCAGCGTGCACGCGGTGGTCGACGGGGCCCCGGGAACGATCAGCGGGACGATGCGTTTCCAGCCCGATCCCGCCGGATGCGTGCTTGGCGCGCAGCTCACCGCCGACGTCGGGCTGCCGATAATCGGCGCCAAGGTGGAGAAGGTCATCACCGACAGCGTCGCCACGCTGATGGAAAGCGAGTACCAGTTCACCCTGGAGTGGCTGCGCAATTCAACTGCTACCTGAACCGTCCCGCTTTCCGAGCGAGGCGCCGAGCAGTCACCAGCGCTGTCCGCGCTGCACCTCGGTCACCGCCGGTTTGACGTCGACGATGTAGACCAGCACCGCCACCAGGGCGATCAGCCAGAGCATCAGCAAGCTACCTCCGGGGTAGAACAGGAACAGGGCGGCAGTGGCGCCGCCGCTGATGCCCAGCCAGGCCGGCTTGGTCAGCTTGTCGGTTGCGGTGTAGGCGTCGGCTCGCTGGAGCGCAGCGTGAATGAACGCGAAGAGCCCGACCGGGAGCGCGAGGTAGTACAGGATCTGGAAGACCCAGGTGTCCAGCGACTGCAGCAGCACGCGCCCAGGATACGCAGACAACGGTCGAGTCGGAGAGTCCGCAGGTCAGCGGCCCTGGCGATCACAGCAGGAACTGCGCGACCGTGTGGATGGCCAGCCCGGCCAGCGCCCCGACCACGGTGCCGTTGATCCGGATGAACTGGAGGTCCCGACCCACCTGCAGCTCGACCTTGCGTGAGGTCTCTTGGGCATCCCAGCGCTGCACCGTGTCGGTGATCAGTGTGGTGATCTCCCCGCGGTAGTTGGCCACCACGTAACTGGCCACCCCCTGGAGCCAGGTGTCCACCTTCGACCGCAGCTCCGGATCCTCGATCAGCCGCCCACCCAGCGCGACCAGCCCGTCGCGCACCCGACGTCGCAGCTCCGACGACGAGTCCTCGGCGGCGGCCAGGATCATCTTCTTCGCGGTGCCCCAGGCCGAACCGACCAGAATCCGCACCTCCGGATGGGCCAGCACCTGGAGCTTGATCGCCTCGGCCCGCTCGATCGTCACCGGGTCCGTGCGCAAGTCGTTGGCGAACTCCAGGAGGAAGGTGTCGACTGCCTTGCGCATGGCGTGTTCGGGATCACTGTGCACCGCCCAGGCGAACGCCAGCACCTCCCCGTAGAGCTTGTCGGCGACCAGCCCGTCGACGAACCTCGGTGACCAGCCCGGTAAGCGCCGGCTGACCACCCTCGACACCGCCTCGTGGTTGTCGCGCACCCATTCATAGGCCCGCTCGGTGACCAGGTCGACGAGTTTGTGGTGCGCCCCGTCGGTGAGCAGCTGACCGAGCAACCGGCCCAGTGGTGGCCCCCATGGCTGCTCGATCAAGCGTTTCACCAGCGCGTTCTCCAGCACCGCGGAAACGTCCTCATCGCGCAGCACGGTCACGGCGGCGCGCACCGCGGTCGCCAGCTCAGCGGTGAGACGCTCGGCGTTGGCGCGCTGGGCCAGCCAGCCGCCGAGCCGACCACCGATCCCCACCCGGCGCAGCTTGTCGAGCACCACTTCCTCGGCCAGGAAGTTCGCGCCCACGAAGTCACCGAGGTTCTCCCCGAGAGCGTCCTTCTTGCGCGGAATGATCGCGGTGTGCGGGATCGGCAACCCGAGCGGATGGCGGAACAGCGCGGTCACGGCGAACCAGTCGGCCAGCGCGCCGACCATACCGGCCTCGGCCATCGCGGCGACGTACCCTACCCATGGGGCGGCGTGGACATTGAGCTGCGCGATGACGAACACCACCGCGGCGCCGAGCAGGAACGCCAGCGCGATCGCCTTCATCTGGCGCAGCGCTCGCTGCTTGTCCTGCTCGTTGCGGGTCAGCTCCACTCTGCTGATTGTGCCTCGCCGGGTGGGCTTACAGCAGGATTACAGTCGTGCGCGCCCCCGGACTAACCCACGGACTGGTTCCCCGGTTGCGACCGTTCGCCTCGACGATCTTCGCTGAGATGACCGCTCTGGAATTCTGCCGTGAGCTGCCCGCTCGCGTCGGGGTGGCGGCGATACCGGTGCAGGTCTTCGTCGATGATCCAGCGCCGTGGCGACATCTGGTGCGCTTCACGTTCTGCAAGCGCGACGACGTGCTCGACGAGGCAATAGCTCGCCTCACGTCAGCTCGACGGTGACACCGGAGGGCCACCTGGGCGGCCGGCCAGGAGCCACTTCTGCTAATCACTATGGATATTACGCTATTCAGTCACAGCGTGTAGTGTGATGTCACTACTGTCCGGGCCAGTCCGGATTGGACGGAAGGGTCGAGGGGGAACCGGTGGCCACCATCCCCGATGCAGGTGGCGCGAGGTATGCGCCCCGCGGGGTGGTGCGCGCGCTATTACGGTTCGTCGTGCTCTCCAGCCTCGTCATCGTAGGGTGGCTGCTGGGATCAGGTGTCGGCCATGCGACTGAGGACCTGGGGCAGCCGAGCACCGGCTCGGTGCGGCTGGCCGGCGATCCGGGTGATATCGCCGGACCATCCGATGGTGGGTCCGACGCACAGTTCGGCCTGCCGCCCGCAGTCGCGTCGACCGTGAAAGGCGCGCTGTCTCAAACCTCGATACCACGGCTGTCCGTCCAACCGGTCGATGTTCTGAAACACGTCGATGTTGTGAAACCAGTCGTGCGGGCTGTCACGGTGCCACGACCTCTGACCCACGTCCTCTCAGCGGTATCCCGACCGATGTCCGCGCCCGCGCAGCACAGCGCCGGTGCCCGGTCGCCGGAACCGGCTCACCTACTCGCGGCAGTCCCGCCAGCCGCACCCACTGTTCAGGCAGCGGCCGTGACGGCACCCGCGCCGGCTCGCGCGGTGACCTCCGTGCCTGCTACGGCTGGCCGCACCCTGCCCCACGCTCCAGTCTGCGCCGCCGCTGCGCCCGCTGAACACCCTCGTGCCGAGGATTTGGCCGTCGGTGGGGATCCGGGGGCCCCGGTGCCCACGAGTCCACCGGACAGCTCCACCTCGCTATGCATGATCGGCAGCGCCGCAGGCGGTGGCGGCACCAAGGGTTCCCCGGACCTCGCGGTC
>JALYTS010000206.1 GCA_030854185.1 Actinomycetota bacterium
CCACCCGATGGGTGTCCTCTCCCTGAGATGTTTTGTGGCTTCGCAACCGACATCATCCCAGGTCAGAGCGACACCCATCGTCAACTCCGGGCCCGTGTCGCCCTATTACTTGCGGATTCGGGTCAGACTGCGGTTAGGAGCATCGGCTCTCCCCCGCTACGAGGTCCCCGCACGTCCGCGCCAATGGCGACCGGCGGCGGCCCGGGTGCGCTCGATAGGTTCAAGCGCTGGCACGCGGGAGTGGTGCGTATGAACCACTTCGCGGCGCGTATGCACCGAACGGCCGCGCGGCACGATGAATCCCGGCAAAGGTACCCGCGGTCCCGCGCCATCCTGCCTGGCGGCATCCCAGGAGGCCTAGTGCCATCGGCCGGTCCGAGTGCCGATTCGCCGGAAGACCAGATATTCCGAGACCGTCGCGGTCAACACCTCCTAATCCCGCTATCCTTGATCCATCACGATTTCAGTGGGGGCCTCGCCAGCCGCTCGACTGGGTAGCCGGTCAAGACCCCTACCAGGACGCGGCCGGTATCTAGGAGGAATTGGTGTCTGACTCTCGGAGCAATCCGTCACCCCACCCGGTAGGTCGGGTGGCCGCCTTCAGCGCCATTGCGGCTTCCACCCTCCTGTTGGCTGCCTGCGGTGGCGACGGTGGCTCGGGCAACGCCGACCGGCTGTTGTTGTCCGGACCGAACATCAACGTTGCCGTCGCGATCCCTGCGGGTTGGCACCAGGTCATCGACAGCAGCAATCCCAGCACACCCGAGATGGTCTCCCCGATCACCTGCATGGGAAGCCAGGAGGTGACGTGCGCCACCGGCCTGGCACGGCTCGCGACGTTCGCCGCGCCCAGCCTCGAGGCGGCGGCGCACTCGGTCGAGCAGGCGGTAGGCACGGCACCGGGCGTGAAACTGGGGAGCACTATCAGTCAGGGACCGGGCAAGGTTGGCCACCGGGACGGCTACCAGCTTCGATTCAACTTCTCCAATCCCGGTGCCAAACTCGTGTCCGAGATCGCCGCGATTCCGACTGGCTCTTCCACTCCGGACGCCCAGGGCAACCACGAATTCTCGGTTATTTTGGTCTGGGTTTCCGACGCACCCGGCGCCCCAAAACAGGACGTCATCGACCAGATCATCAGCTCCGCACTGTTCGTGGGCGGTCAACCCTGACCCGATCGCGCGGGCGTTCGGTAGGCCACGATCCTTTGCTCACTAGTTCGGTGACCGTCGCTCGATCGAGCGCATTGTGAGGGGTGGCGCTGGTGGCATAGGCCGGCATGTGAACCGGTGGAGCGGGTCGTGGCGCGCCGAGGATCCGGTCGGTTTACCTTCACCACCAGCACTCCGGCCGCGCGCTATGACCAGGCTAGCCCCGCACCGTAACTGTCGGTGACTTCCACTCCGACCGCCACCAGCGCCCCGAAGGCCACCAGCCAGCGGTGCAGCGCCGATGCCAGGCTGCCGGAGCCGGGACGCTCCTAGTGCCGTCCCAAGCAGCCGACTGACCAACACCAAGGCACCACGGCCAGTCGAATTCAGAGTCAGACCACCCCGAACGACCCACTGCACCATCATCACGGTCGGGTTCACGACGCTCACGCACGTGATCGTGATGCGTGGGTCGCTGCGGTGTACCTGCCGTGGCTCTTGCGAAGAATGCGCTCCGCCGCCTTCGGTCGAGCACGGCTGACCGAAGGCGGCGATGACGGGGTGCTGTCTGGCGGGCCGCTGGAAGCGCCCTGTTTTTCGGCAATCGACCCGGCCGAAGCATCTTACAAAGGAACTTGCCGGTACCGCGGCGGTTATTCGACCGCGGTACCGGCAAGTAGTCACTTGGTACAGGAAGGGTCTAGGCCGGGTAATGGCCTAACCGTGGAGGCTAAATCTGCCACTTCGGGGTGTTGCCGCTGCTGACCGCGACGCAGAGGCCCGTGCCGCTGCAGGAGTTTCCGGCGGCAGTATCCGCCGTCGCACCGCTACCATAGGCCAAGGCATACGCCTGCCCGCCGTTAGCGTAGGCGGTCGCGTGACCACCGTTGTAGGCGTTTGTCGTGGCCTCGCCGCCGCCTGTCGCGATGGATGTCGCCATGCTGCCCGCACCGTCAGCAAAGCTGTTTGCCTTACTGTAGTTACCCGCGACAATGTTGGTGGCCTTGCCGCCATTAATCGCGGTGGCTGTAGCGCTATCGTGGTTGCCGAAGACGAGGTTGGTGGCCTTGCCGCCGTCGTCGGCCTTGGCGTTGGCCTTGTCTTGGTTGCCGAAGACGAGGTTGGTGGCCTTGCCGCCGTCGTCGGCCTTGGCGTTGGCCTTGTCTTGGTTGCCGAAGACGAGGTTGGTGGCCTTGCCGCCGTCGTCGGCCTTGGCGTTGGCCTTGTCTTGGTTGCCGAAGACGAGGTTGGTGGCCTTGCCGCCGTCGTCGGCCCTGGACTTGGCCTTGTCTTGGTTGCCGACGATGACGTTGGTGGAGACGCTGTTCTTGCCGTCTGCGGTGGTGCTGGTCTTATTGTGGTTACCGCTAATGACAGTTGTTGCATTGCTGTGGTGATTGGCTACGGTGTCGCTGTCGTTGTGTTTACCGTTCACATCAGCGGACGCGTTGCTTTTACCGTAGGCAGAGACGTCGACCGAGTTATGACCCCCGCTGGGGGTGACGTTAGCTGTAGCCGAACTGCCGGGACCGCTACTGACATTGCATTGCCCACCGCAAGAAGGATCGGCGAAGGCGCTAGGCGCGAGCAGGATCGGGCCGAGGAGGGCGCAAGCACTAACGGCGGCGGCGAGCACCGCCTTGCGGCCACGCCGCTGGGTCCGGCTCCGGTCCTGAGCGTAGGCTGGGGAAGCTACCACGGTCGCGGTCCCAGAGCAGGTGTCGACGAGCTGTTTGCGGGACATGCGGATCTCCTTTTCGAACCGTGGACACGGCTGTTTTGGGGCTGAGCCCGGTCGGGTCGGACTTCGCCCTCGTAAATGTCAGTGGATGGTTAACCCGTAGTTAACCGTCACAATAAACATCGCGTGACGAATCACTTCATAACGAGGCGGGACGCAGACCACCTGAACGGCCTAACGTTTTCTTCGGTGAGTCACCATCGCATCACGTTGCGTTCGACACCCTACCTCGATGGCTACTCAAGGGATGCAAGCCATCACGATAAGTAGCATGTCAAGAGGTAGTACAAAAACGGCCAAACGACCGTACCGCTAACGGTCCGCGTCGGTAAGAAATCAGGCACTGCGTAGCGTTGACGCGCGGGGTGATGGAGGTTTCGACCGAAGATGACGCTGCTGTCAAACTCGGTGTCAGCGGAGTGCTCAGAGCGGCAGGCTCTCCCCCGCCGCGAGATTTCACAGGTTCGCGCGAACGTGGCCGGCGGCAGTCCAGGAGGCGTGAGTGGCTCGACCCGTTCCGGCACGGTTCGCAGAGAGCCTGAAGGTGCCCCAAGAGCACGGGCACCAAGTCGCGGGTCTGACCTCCTGGGCGGCCTGCACAACCTCCTCCGGGTCGATGCCGCAGGCCGCATGAACCAACGCGGGGTGGAGCCTCACCAAGCATAACGCTAGACGTTCATGACGTCTCACGTTATGCTTGATGAGTGTTGCGGTCGTTCCGGGACAAGGACACCGAACGTGTCTGGCAGCGGCATCGATCGCGAAAGTTTGACGAGAGCACGCAGCGTATGGCACTGCGCAAGCTCTTGATCCTCGACGCCGCCGATGCTCTGGGTGACCTCAGAGTGCCACCGGGAAATCGGCTCGAGAAGCTACGAGGTGATCGTGTCGACGAGTACAGCATCCGCATCAACCGGCAGTGGCGGATCTGCTTCCGCTGGACCACCGGCGGACCCGAGGACGTCGAGATCGTCGACTACCACTGAGGAGGACACAGTGAACGACACGCCTATGATGCCGCCGATCCACCCCGGCGAGGTGCTGTTGCACGAGTATCTAGAGCCTCTCGGTGTCACCCAGCACCGGCTCGCGGTGGCCATTGGTGTCCCGCCGCGCCGGATCAACGAGATCGTTCACGGCAAGCGGCGGATCAGCGCTGACACGGCCCTGCGGCTCGCGCGGTACTTCAGGACCACCGAGCGATTCTGGCTCAACCTCCAAGGGCGCCACGACGTTGAGATCGAGCGAGACCGCCTGGTGGACACCCTCGAAGCGATCCATCCACTCGCCACGGCCTAACATCGGCCGAGCTCTTGACGGGTACGACACCGCGTGGACCACGATCTATCCGCTGAGGCGCCCTGTCAGTGGCGAGCATTGCCATGCGGTGGGAACGGGCGGCTCTCCCCCACTGCTAGCCCCAGTTTCCGGGTTAGTTCGATCTTGAGCCTGTGAGGAGTCCACCTCGAGTGGGCTGAGCTGCTGTTTCTCGGCGTGTCGCCTGGTGGTCGATCTTGTGATGGTCTATGACCTAAAGAGT
>JALYTS010000106.1 GCA_030854185.1 Actinomycetota bacterium
GTGCGGCCCGCGGCTCGCTCGCCTCCACCGGCGGGCTGGCGGCCACCATCCAGGCCGGCCACGTCGCCCGCCGCACCTTCGACGCCGCCCGCGCCAGCGGCAGCATCCGAGACAGCGCCGAGACCGTGCACATCGACGTGGCAGCCGCTGGGGGGCTCGAGCGGTTACGCGAACTCGGCCGGCAGGGCGCTCGGTTGGTAGCTCTTCAAGGCACCCGCTGCCAGATCCAGCTGTGACCACACAGGGTGATCACCGTTTGGGTGCCGAAAGCGACACAACATGTCGTCTGCGGCACCCAAACGATGATCATGCTCGGCAACCTGGGGATCTGGAGCGGACGCTGGCGGCGCTGGCCGCCGATCCGCACAACGCGATCGTGCAACTTGTGCCGGTAGATACCGGCGTGCGCCGCGCCGGCCCGCTCAGCGGGGTGCCAGTGGGGGTGAAGGATCTGATCGACGTGGCCGGGGTGCCCACCCGGTGCGGCAGCGCGGTGCTGGCCGATGCCCTCCCGGCGCGCGAGGACGCCGCCGTAGTGGCCGCCCTGCGCGCGGCCGGCGCGGTGGTGGTCGCCAAGACCCATACCCACGAGTTCGCCTACGGTCCCACCGGGGACGTCGCCGCTGAGGGTCCGTGCCGCAACCCGCACGATCCGCGGATGATCACCGGCGGCTCCTCCAGCGGATCAGCGGCGGCGGTGGCCGCCGGACTGGTACCGCTGGCGGTGGGCACCGACACCGGCTGCTCGGCGCGCACCCCGGCCGCGCTGTGCGGGGTGATCGGGCTCAAGCCGGCGCGCGGCGCGCTACCCACCACCGGGGTGTTCCCGCTGTCGGAGACGCTGGATCACATCGGGCTGCTCGGCACTGACGTCGACACGGTCGCGGTCGCCTTCGGCGCGCTGGCCGGACGCCGGATCGACCCGTCGGCCCCGATCGCGGGCATCGTGGTCGGCCGCCCTACCGACGCATACTGGCGGGTCCACGACCCGGAGATCGACGCCGCGGTGGACCGGGCCGCCGACGCGCTGAGCGCCGCCGGTGCCGTGCTGCGCGAGGTCCGCCTACCAGGGATCGACGAACTCGCCGCCACCTACCCGGTGATCGTCGGCGCGGAGGCCCACACCACCCACCGGCACTGGCTCGCGCAGCGCCCCGAGGACTACCAGCCGGCTACCGCAGCGCGGTTGCAGGCGGCCGCCGCGTACACGGTCGCCGACTATGTCACCGCCCAGCGCACCCGCCGCCGGCTGGCCGCCGAGCTGACCGCCCGGATGCTCGCCGGCGGGATCGATGTGCTGTTGCTGGCCACCACCCCGTTGCGCGCCACCCCGATCGGCGCCCGGCAGGTGGAGGCGCCGGACGGCGCCCGGGTCGAGGTGGTGCCCGCCCTGCTGTCGCTCACACTGCCGTTCAACCTGTTGGGATGGCCGGCGCTATCAGTACCGGCCCCGGGGGTGACCGGGTTGCCCGCCGGGATCCAGGTGGCCGCGGTGCGCGGCGGGGAGCAGGCGGTGCTCGCCGCCGGTGCCCGGATCGCCGGCGGTTGACCGCACCCTCAGACCCTCAGACCCGGGAGGCCAACCCCGGGTACTCCAGCACCAGGCCGTCGTTGTCCACAGTGAGTTCCACTTCCCACGAGTCGCTGCTGATGCTGACCGCCGCGGGATCGCCCAGCGACGCCGTGCGGTAGATCTGGGAGACTCGGCAGACCTCTAGGCTGGGCAACGCGACGAACACCACCGGCAGGTCGTGCAGTGCAGCGTCGCGGTGCAGACCCAACCGGCGAATCGGCAGCGTGTTGAACAGTGGGCTGAACGCCAGATCGACGTCCAGCGCACCGTCGAAGTTCGTCCGCGCGGCGCCCTGGCCGTGCTCGACCAGCCAGATACCCTCCTCCGAGCGAGTGAGGGTGACATGTTGCTCACCTACCGCCCGACCGATCCGGACGGTCAGCCGCTGGACCACACAAGCCTCATCGGTAGTCAGCGAGTAGGCCGCGGTATAGGCCTCGATGCCGTCCTGCGCGGCGCTGACCATTGACCCGGTAGCCCGTAGGCCTCGCTCGGCGAGGACGACCCGCGCCCCCTCCAGTCGCAGGCAATCGATACCGGCCCAGGTGAGCATTCTGGTCACAGACGGCGCCCGACGGGCCGCCGTCGCGACGGAAGGTCTCTCACCGGTCTGCGTCTCACCGCGTTGGGGCACGCTCACTGCCGAGCCCCACTGGTGTCGTGAATGAAGTTACTGCCGCAGTCCACCGGAGCCTCCCTCGCACTGGCGGGAATGGTGCCCGGCTGCCACCGTTACCGTTGCGAGCGTACCCATGCTCGATGATCGCACGGCAACGCGCCGAGCGGTTCGTCGGCCTGCGGCTAGCCCTGACGATGCCCCGATCGTGCCCCTCCGGTCAGCCTCTTGGACGCCATCCGATAGCAGGTATGCCGTTGTTGACAGCGTGGAGTACGCTGCACTGCGGACGAGAGCCCGGGGGCAGGATTGTGCTGGCTGCTCGTTTGGAATAAGAACTTCGTCGATCGCCGGGGAGCGCCCCTAGCATGCGGGTTTACTCCGCTGTGCAGGCACAGCGTGCGCTTCCGTCCCGGCTGGCGGACCGCCGTTCAACCAGAACGAAGAAGGATCACATGCGCACGCCCGTCTCCGACCGCCGACCGCGGTCCGGAATGACCCTCACTCCCCGCAATCGGCAGAACCGACCCCTGCCGATGAGTGCCGTGGCGGTACGTCGTGGCCAGTTCGGAGAGTTCGAGCTGCGCCCAGTGGGGGACCACGCCGTCGAAGCGCTGACCGCGCCGGAGGCGCCTACCGAGGCGTAACAGCCGCATCCCGTTACGCGGTCGGAGGTGCTCGACGTCGAGATGCTCGGCGATGGCGACGAGCAACAGCCACGCTTCTTCGTTGACCGCCGACCCAAAGACGAGTGAGCGCTCACCTGCAGCGCCGAGTACCCGGCGAGCGTCGGGTGATCAGAGTTTCAGGTCCGACGCAGGCGTGTCGGTGACCAGGATCCGGTCGATTGACGGGTGCCGGACGCGGAGCACGATCAACGCATAGTGTCCGGCAACCGCCGGCGGGCTCGCCCCGGCGATCGTCCCCGACGGGTAGTCACCGTGGTAGACGACCAGGCAGGCCTTCGGCCAGCTGGCCTGGACCGGACGCGACGGGCGCGGTAGCACGGTATGCGGACGTCGTGGCGCAGGTGGCTGAGCACCCAGCTTCCGGCTCAGCACGTCGGCGTCAGCCCTGCTGATGTGCCGGATCAGGGTCAGCGTGCCCTCATCGTGGACCACGCGGCTGGCCAACGGCAGCACCGCCGCACAGCCGGAGACCTCGCCGGTGACCGAGGCCCCGCTGCGCGGCCCCGAGCACGCCGCTGCCAGGCCCAACGCGATAGCGACACCGGACGCCGCGGCGCGGCGCCACCACGGGCGGATACTCATCATGTCGATTCCACTTCAGCGACCCTGGTGGCCACCGGTTCTGGGTGGCTGGCGACGGCCAGCTTGGCGGGGGCGCGGGAGGTCCCCCGCAGCGCCAGCCAAGCCAGCCCGCCAGCGGGAATGCATCCCCAGTAGGCGATCAATCGGTAGAGCAGCACAGCGGCCAGCGTGACGGTCTCGGCACCGCCGAAGGCGACCAGGGCCAGCGTGATACTGCCCTCCACGACCCCGATCCCGCCCGGAGTCACCGGCATACTCGCCGCAATCTGCCCAGCGCAGTAGGCCAGCAGCAACCCGGTCCACGGCGGTGCGCTGTGCAGTGCCACGAAGGCCAGCGCCAGGACCGCGACGTCGGTCAGCCAGGACACCGTCATCAGGACGAACGCTGCGACGCCGGCAGCCGGGGTTAACCGGACCGTACGCAACTGGCGCGCCCAGGCCCTGAGACCTGCTCGCAGGGTCGAAGCATAGGGCCTGAGACCTGCCCGTACCGCCAGCCAGGCACGACCGAACCAGCGCCGCCCGCTAGCCTCGTCGGACCAGCGCCAGCGGGCCCACGGCAGGCGAAACCTTGGCAGCGCCCGAGTGAGCCGCAGCCGAACCGCTGGACGGCGCAGCAGCGCGTACCCAGCGCCGACCACGGCCAGCACGCCCAGCAACACGATACTGATCGTCTGCAGACCCGAGATCGGGTTGTCGGAGCCGGGAATCTGGACCGCGACGATGGTCAACGCCGTGATCGAACCGACGTAGAACAGCGAACACACCGCGAACATCCAACCCGCCAACGCCGCACCCACCTGGCGGCGCCGCAACACGCCCACCATCACCACCCCCGAGGCGGCGAATCCGAACGGCAGGCAGTACGCCGCGGCATCACCGGCCAAGGTGCCCGCTGCCAGGGTCATCGGCCCGACCACGGCGCCCCCGCGGCGCAGCACCACCGCGCACGCGGCTCCGCGCGCCGCGTAGGACAGCACCTCCACGGCGATGGCCACCAGCAGCCACCCCACCCGCACGGAGGTCAGGGTGTCGGCAGCGGTGAGCAGCTCGTCGCTGCTGTCGAACAGGACGCGCGCAGCCAGCCCGGCGGCGGCGAGCCCGACGACCGCCACCGCCACCCGCCGCCACCCCTGGCCGGTCAGCGCCACAATCCCACCATGTCACATCGCTTCCGCCGGCCTCGCGCCAGAGCCGCACCGTTCACGCCTGGTCAGTGCGCTATCCGAGTGGGCTACTCAGGTTTGCCCGTTCGGCTCATCGGGCTGTCGCTCACTGTTCGGCATCATCCACTATGGATGGCGATACCGCGCCAACCTGGTGACGAAGTCGTAACGTTCAGGGACGACTCCAGAGGAGACATCATGATCGTTCTCGGCATCGTCCTGGCAGTGGTGTTCGGGTGGCTGATCCCGATCCCCATTCTGTTGTACCTGGGGATCATCTTGATAATCGTCGGAGTGATCCTGGAGGTGCTCGGTACCGCCGGACGGGCGATCGGTGGTCGGCGACACTACTACTGACGCCTCAGCCGGTTGGCGGTAAGCCCGCAGCTCTATTTCGTTGAGCCGCGGCGCTGACTCAGAGCGGTGAGCAACGCAGTGCCGTCGGGTACGCCGAGCCCGGTGCAGGGGTCCCAGCCCGGGCCGGCGGAGTACGCGCCGTTATTACCGACGGTGATGTCGCGAAAGCCGGGCGCCGCGGTACCTGCCGGCGCGCTCTGGTAAAGCGCCGGTGCCAGCAGACCGAGCGGCCGGTTCGCCGCCTGAGCCAGCCGGGTCACCAGCGCCGCCCACAGCGGCGCCACCGCGCTGGTGCCGCCGACCACGATGTCGGTGCCGTCGACACGCACCTGGTATCCGGTCTGCGGGTCGGCAACAGCGGCGACGTCCGGGACGCCGCGGCCGGACTTACCGCGACCCGGGGGCACCCCCGCGCCGACCTGCCAGTTGGGCTCGCCGAAGACGTCGCTGACCCCACCACCAGTGGCTCCGTGCCCGGCGCCGTTGTTCCATACGGTCTCCGCGTGTACCTGACCGGTCGTCGGGTCCGCGTCCAGCCGGGTGCCGCCGCAGGCCAGGGCGTGCGGGCTGGACGCCGGGAAGTCGACGTGGGCGCGCCCGTCGGTACCGCCGTCGGTGCTGCCGTCGTCGCCGGCAGCCACGGTCACTGTCACACCGAGCGCAGCCGCGTCGGCGAGCGCCTGGTCGAAGGCCGTACGGGCCTGCCCTGTCCAGGCGTCCTCGCTTTGACCCCAACTGATGCTGATCGCGGTGGGCGTCGGCGTGGCGTGCGCGGCGGCCGCTAGGGCGTCGACGAAACCAGCGTCGGTGTTGGGGGCGAAGTAGACGACGATGGCGGCGGCCGGGGCCAGCGCGCCGGCGACCTCGATGTCGAGCAACACCTCTCCGTCGGCGCCGCCCGGATCCTTGCCGGCGACGTTGACGCCGCCGTCGACGCCCACCGCGCTCACCGCCGGCCCGTTGATACCAAGTCCGGCGAAGTAGCTGTCGAGGTCGGCCTGGGCGAACCCGCCACCCAGCTCGATGATGGCGATCGTGTGCCCGGCGCCGTCGGTGCCCGCCGGGAACCGGTAGATCCGGCCGAGCTGCACCGGGGTGTAGCTGGTCGAGACCGCGTGCGGGTGCGCGACGCGCAACCGCGACCGTGCCTGCGGGCGGTTGTCGAGCCCCAGCACCGCGGTCACGATGCCGTCCAGCACGGCCGGCACGCTCAGCGCCGTCGTCGGCACCCGGTGGGTGACCACGCCTGCGACCGGATCCTGGCTGGTGACCAGCTCCAGCGAGGTTCCGAACATCCGGCTCAGGGCCGCGGCGGTGCTCTCGATGCGCACCAGCCGGGCGGGGGCCTGCACCGACACCACGCGCGCCCCGAGAGCGGTGACGGTCGCCGTGACCAGGTCGACGTCAGCGGGATCGGCACCGTAGTCGGCGGCCAGCGTCGCAGCGGGGATCGGCGCCGCGGCAGCGGGATCCGGCAGCTCGCCCCGGCGGCGCAACACCAGTGTGATCGCGATCGTCGTGTCCGCCGGAACGGGACCGGAAGCCTGGAGCGTTCGCGGCGCCGACCGCGGCTCGCTCCCAGGGAGCGGCCGCAGATCCACACCCGCCGACTCAAGACCAGGGTTGCTCATCCGCCGTGTTATACCCCAGGCCCGACCCTTCCCGCGTTCTGGATGCAGACGGCGGTATTCAGGGGTCCATTTGGCGCAGTCTGCATCCAGAACGCGGTGCTGACCTACGGTCAGGTGAAGCGGGCTTCTACCTCTCGCAGCCGCGCCGGAGTGATGAGGTCGGCGACGATCGCGGGAATCCCCCGAGCGATCAACGTCCGGGCCCGGTCGGGGGCTCGGAGCAACGTCGTCTGCTGCCGATCCAGCACCCGTAGCGCCTGCTGGGTCTGGTTGTCGATCTCGGCCATCAGAGCCCGGTGCAGCCGGGTGCGGTCGACGTTGGAGCGGTGGATGCGGGGAGCTTCGAACATCGCCTGCCGCCCGCCCTTCCACCGGCCGCCGTCAGCGAGATCCTCAAACTTTCGGAGCAGGGCCACGGCTTTCCGGTTCGCCTCGTCGGTGATTTCCTTGAGCCCGCGGTCCAGTTCGTCGGCGCGCTCGTTCTCCACCCGGTACCGTTCGAACAATTGGGCTTCAGTATCGGTAATCAGCTCGGTGCGGCGTTGCTGCACTTCGGCTCGAAGCGCGGTGAATCGCTGCCGGATTGTTGCGCGGAGTTCCCGGTCGGTCATTTCTCCTCCTCCGCCTGCCAGCAGGCAGTCGACGACTATCCCATACACGATGGTGCCGCCCGAAGCACACTAACCGGCGACTTGGAGGTAACGGTAGGCAGTCGAAAGATGTCTCAGCAGCAAACGTCGAATGAAACCTGAGAGAGCGCTGTGACGCCAAGCCTTATCGGCAGCTCAGTGTGTTCAGTCGTGTCGCATCCGCGGCCCGCGGCCGGCAGCGGTCAGCCGCCGTTGCCGTGTTCGGCGCAACGGGCGCCGGCCGACCCCCGGGCGATGCAGCGGTGGCACGAAAGGTCCGGTTAGTCCATCTGAGTGCGGGACAAATCGGGTGAGCGTGATGTAAGATCATTGTGCGGCGTTCAGACTGAGCTCGTGGGAGGCATCATGATCGTTCTCGGTATTATCCTGGTCGTAGTGTTCGGGTTCCTGATCCCGATCCCCATTCTGTCCTACCTGGGTTACATCCTGATCGTGGTGGGCGTGATCCTGCTGGTGCTCGGTATGGCCGGACGGGCGGTCGGTGGTCGACGGCACTACTACTGACGCCGGCGTTCACCCGCGGGCAGAGGTGCGTCAATCGGAGGCTGTTGGTCGCCCAACAGCCTCCGATTCTCGTCTCAGGCTTGGTCGAGACGGGGGAAGAGCACTTCGCGGGTCAGCAGGAGCAGGGCCGCGGCGGCGGGGATGGCGACCAGCGCACCGACGATTCCCAACAGGGCGCCCCCCACCAGCACGGCCACGACGGTCACCAGGGCCGGTACCTTGACCGCGCGGCCGATGATCCGGGGAACCAGCAGGTAGTCCTCGGCCAGCCGGTAGACGACGAAAAACCCGATGGTCGCCAGGCAGACCGGCAGCGACACGCCCAGCGCCACGAGGCATACCACCACGCCGGCGGTCGTGGAGCCGATCACCGGAACCAGGTCCATGATCGCCACGAAGATGCTCAGCAGCAGGGCGTAAGGCACGCCCACGATCGCCAGAAAGGTGAAGGTGAGGGCTCCGGCGATCAGCGAGATCAACAGGTTGCCCAGCACATAACCGCCGACCTTGGCGAAGATCTCATCGCCGAGCAGGATCGCCCGCGGCCGGCGGGAATGCGGAACCAGCCGGTAGAGCGTCGCGCGGATCCGGGGCAGGTCGACTACGAAGTAGGCGATGAGCACTATCACGATCAGCGTGCTGGCCAGGGCGCTGAACACGACTTGGCCTGCGCCGAGCAGACCGTTGAACAAGCCCGAGCCGTCCCCGCTGAGCGTCTGCTGCAACCGTTGCTGTAAATGAAAGCGCTCGTTGAGTTCACCCAGCAGCGAATTATGATTCTGTAACCGCGACACCATGGTCGGAGCCTGTGTGCTGAACTGGGCAGCTTGATGCACCAACGGTGGGATCGCCGCGGCGAGGAACCCGCCCACCACCGCCAGCCCCGCCGCCAGCACGGTGGTTACCGCCGCCCATCGCGGGAGCTTGTGCCGAGCCAGCACCGACACCGCAGGCTCCAGGCCGATCGCCACGAACAGCGCCACCCCGATCAGGAGCAACACGTCGCGAACAGTGACGATCATTCCGACCACGCCAATTGTCACCGCGACTCCCGCGGCGGCGCTCATCCCGATGATGAACGGTGATCGGCGGTCGAGCGGTTTGCCGGGCCGACCCAGGTCGTGCTCGCGGGTGCTGATCTGGGCGGCGACCGCTTCAGCGACAGCCACTGGGCCTTCGCCGTCGGTATGTGGTTGCGCGACCAGCGGGTGGTGGCCCGACCTCGATCTGGAGCCGTGGTTTCGGTTGCTCCGCCGCGCATTATCCTGATTGTGCACTCAAGCCATGCTACACACAGTCATCAATCTCCACGCTCCGCTACGATCACTCTCTGGTCCTGCGCGGGCCGTCGCGAGCGGTTACGACTAGGTCATGATCGATAAAGGCCAGGAAGAACTCCCCGAGCCGAGTGAAGCCGAGAACGTCGGGTCGGGCGGGATGGCCGAAGCGCTCGAGTCCATCAAGGCCGCATCACCATCATTGGCCGCCGACATCGACGCTGCGAAGGTCACGCCGGAAAGCCTGGCCGGTTCGCACGACAGAGCTACCTCAGACGACAATGCCATCTCTGACCAACAAGGAAGACACGCAGCAGCCGACTAGGACGGGGTCTAGGACCGGAGCAGTCGCTCCAGCGCTTCTCGGGCGGCGGTGTCCCGAGCGGCCGCTCGGGTGATGTCTTCCGCCAGCGCTTGGAGCCATTCATCCACGCTGATATTGCGACGGCTGATCACCACTGCACGCACCACCTGCTGCAGCTCCGCTTCGATCTGGCCGTTTCTGCCTTCGCGAAGCTCAAGATCGCGATTCTCACCGTGCACCACGACTCGAACAGCGCGGCCAGGCCGGCCGGCCAACCGGTCGCCGACGCTACGGTGATAGCCCAGCTCCACCATGCCCGTCGGTAGCGCCGCAGCCAACGCCCCGCTCAACACCCGGGCGTAGGAGGCGACCTCAACCCGGTCGGCGCGCAGCATCGACGCCAGCAGCTGGACGTCGCCCATCGGTCCCAGGCCGCTGGGCTCAATCGTCATCAGGGACCACCGATCACGAGTCGGTCAGCGGGAGGACGAGCTGCGGCTTGGCGATCACGTGATCCGCGCGCAGCGGGCGCACCGCGGTGCCGATCGCGAAGAACTCGGTGGTGTGCCCACCCCACCGGTGCCCGAGCGACAGCAATTGCACGCCCACGATGCCCTCGGCCGCCAACCGCTCGGCTTCGGCCTGCATCCGGCTCATCGCCAGCTCCCGGGCGTCGTAGAGGGCCTCGGTGAACTGCGGCAGCTCGACATTCTGACCGACGTTGCCGATCGCCTGCCAGAACCGCTGGTGCGCGATGTGGTAAACGCAGGAGCCCATCACCATGCCCAGCGGGGCGTAGCCGGCCTGGATCAGCGTCCAGAAGTCCTGGCCGGACAGATCGGACGTGAACGGCTGGTCCTGGTTGTTGCGCCAGGCGTGCCCGTCGGGGGTCTGCTGCTCATCGGCAACCACCGCGGTGCCTACCGCGATGAACTCGGCGATGTCGGAACCGAACTCCTTGAACTCGATGTCCAGCCGTACCCCGACGATGCCGTCGGCACCCAGCTGGTCGGCTTCGGCCTCCATCCGCGTCATGGCCAGCTCACGGGCGTGGTACATCGCCTGGGACAGCACGGTCAGTTCCTGGTTGCTGTTCCACCGACCCATCTGGAACCCGACGTGGTAAATGCTGGTGCCCAGTACCAGCCCGAGCGGACGGAACCCGGCCTCGCGAACCAGCAGGAACTCGTTCACCGACAGATCCGAGGTGAACAGGCTGGTGGCTTGCCCAGGCCGCATTTCGGCGAGCCGGCGCATCGCGTCCTCGGGGATACCCAACGCGGTGGGATCGGCGGTCATCACTCACTCCTGGTTCTTGGACGGAATTTCGGCCGACGGCTATCGCAGCGGCAGGATGGTCAACGATCGGGTCGGGGCAGTCGCCCCCCGGTGAAAGCTCGCCAGCGCGGTGCCGAACACCGTCGACTCGGCGACGTGGTCACGATGGTTCTCCGACGGCTCGATCCCCCGGATCTGCAGACCCATCGAGGACACGATCGCCCCCTGCGCCCCCGTCGAGCGGGCTTGCTGGTCGAAACGGTGACGGGCGTCGGCGCGCACGTGGGTGACCAGCTCGGTGTAGCCGGACACCTCCGTGTTCCCGGCGCCCCATGACGACTGCCGCTGCGTGCGCCAGTCGTCATGGCGAACCGCCACCGAGATTCCGTAGACGACCGCGCAGGGCACCCAACCCGCCTGTAGCAACTTGGCGACATCCTGACCGGCCAGCTCGGTACTGAACACTTGCGCGGGACGATGCCCAGACCGTGACCGGACCGCGGAGCCCAACGCGACGAACTCACGGTTGTCGTTGCCGAGATCTGATACGGCCAGCCGGACTCCCACGACGCCGTCGGCGCCCATCGCGGCGGCCTCCTCGGTCATCCGCGCCAGCGCGGTGCCATAACCGTGGTACAGCGCATCGACGTACGGCCCGAATCCGACGAAACCGGCCCGCCCCGACGACGTGACCGTGCCGCCACCGAGCCCGTAACCGCTGAAACCGCCCAGCGCCCCCATCCCGCCGTAGTAGCCACAGCCCCCGAAACCGCTCCACCCCATGTGCTGAACTATGCAGCCCATCACCTCGCCGACCGGGTCGAAGCCGACCGACTGCACCCCGACAGCGCCGGGCACCGTCAGCAGCGATGTCCGCAGACCGGTGCTGGCGAAGCGCCGCATCCTCTCGGCGGCCACCGGTGGCAATCCGCGACCGTCCCACTGCGTCATCAGCGCTCTCCTGTTGGCCACCCGGCGGGCCGTCCCCACCACCATAAGCGCCCAGGCCCGCAGCCCGCGCTGCGCGCACCGTCATGTCACCGGCGCGGTACGCCCAAGCGCTAGGCTCAGCGGGAGAAATACGAGCGCCCCCGCGCAGGAAAGGAGGCCGGCATGGCGATCGATCCCAAGACCACCGCCGTCGTGCTGATCGAGTACCAGAACGACTTCACCTCCCCCGGCGGCGTCCTCCACCAGGTGGTCCAACCGGTGATGGACAGGACCGGCATGCTGGCCAACACCAGGCGGGTAGTCGAAGCCGCTCGGGCCGCCGGCGTGGTGGTCATGCACGCGCCCATCACCTTCGCCAAGGGATACGGTGAGCTCAGCGCTCACCCCTACGGGATCCTGAAGGGCGTCGTCGACGGCCAGTGCTTCCTGAAAGACAGTTGGGGCGCCGCCATCATCGACGAACTGGCGCCGCAGGAAGGCGACATCGTGATCGAGGGCAAGCGCGGCCTCGACACCTTTGCCAGCACCAATCTCGATTTCATCCTCCGCAACAAGGGGATCACCACGATCGTCCTAGGCGGCTTCCTCACCAACTGCTGTGTCGAGTCAACCATGCGGACGGGCTACGAGCACGGTTACCAGGTCCTCACGCTCACCGACTGCATGGCGGCTACCTCGCCCGAGCAGCACGACAACGCCATCGCCTACGATTTCCCGATGTTCTCGCAGCCCACGACGTCAAGTGACTTCATCGGCGAGATTTCCTGAAACCGCCGCCGTCGCGGGTAGATCTCGATCTTTCGCATGCCGCTCTGCACGCTCAGAGCTTGATTCCAGCCGTGACCGGGAACCGATTCACGGGGCACCGGTTCCTGGTCACGAGCAGTTCTCGGACTCAGATAGCGATCACTGGGCTCAGAACTGTCAGCGATACCGGTGGTGAGCTTGAGGGGCCGAAGGCCACCGGATTGGTGGGGATAATCATCGCCGTCAGCGAGTGCGTGCCCTTGCCCAGCGCTGAGCTGGTGACGATGGCGTAGCCGGCTCTGACCCGCACCCGGGGCACCCAGTGCGGCGGGTGCGGGTCCTTGAACTGAACGGTCCCGGTGGCGGCGAAGGGGGCCACGTGGGCGATCAGGACCGTCGGGATGCCCTGAAACGCCGGGTCTCCACCGGCAGAAACCTCTGCCGGTCAGATCGATCACCTGGTTGGCCGAGCTGGGTGTAGCCGATCCGCTGGCTTCGAATCCACCGACGTCGAACGTGTCGGCGACGCCGAACGGTGCACCCCGCAGGTGATCGGGCGATCCCGTCAGGTCCGCGATGATTGCCCGCAAAGCCTGCGGTGCGTCGACGCCGGCGTTGACCCTGAACGGTGCAGGGCGGACAAGTGGTGGCCAGAAGCGCAAATCGGGGACGTTGTTGAGATCGATGCCGGAACCGGACGTAGATCTTGATGCGCGAAGTTACTGGGCCGCGCCTCTCCGGGTCGCGACCGCATCGGTGTAGGCCTGGGTGGTGAGGTCGCTGTCCTCGATCCTCAACTCGCGCAGCACGGACCGCACTACGTCTAGAGCGGCGCCCACATCGCCTGGATCGGTGACGGTCTCCAGTTCGATGAACGTCTGCCCCGCTAACTCTGGGACAGTGACCACGGTGGCAAGCAGGTCACGGCACTGGGCGGTGAATCGGTAGTTCACACATCGCTTCTCGAAGGCGATGATTTGCTCGACGCCGAGTGCGGTGAGCACGGTGACCAGGACGTCGGCGTCCTCGACAGCCGTCTCCTGCTCAGGTTTCGATCCGCTGGCTTCGTCCACAGCTGGCTCTTTGAAGGTGAGCAATGCTCGGGTACGGCCGAGTTCGTCGGTAACGGTCCGCACCCGCAGCTCATTGCCCTGGCGGGTCCAGCCACGATCCGGGTAGTCGAAATAGCGATCGGAGTAGATCGAGCGTTCGCCCACCGCCCACCGGGACAGTGCCGCGTGGATACGCTCTGGGTTGCGTGCGAGCGCCTTCAGCTCCGCCTCAACTGCCTCCATCGCCTCCCACCACCTGTCGCCCTGTCCCGCGTAGCTCCTCGGCGAACCTACGGAATCCCCGGTGCAATGCGCCATGCGGTGAGCCGGTACATCGGTGACGTGTGGCCCTCGTGGGTCTCGCCGAACGCGGACACGAACATCGCGCCGTCCAGGGAGATCACCCGCCAGGTAGGCAACATTGTGTACAGGTAGCAGCACACTGTGCCGGTCTGCTCGTTCAGCTCACGCAGTCGCGCGATCGAGAGGCGAATGCCCGAGGTGAAGCTCTCGAACGCCTCACCGATCTCGGCAGCCCTGCGCCGCGCGGCCTCGCAATCCGGATCCAACAGTAATGTCCGCACCGCCACGGCGCGCCGCAGCACGCTCGCGCGCAGCAACGAGTCGTTCATCCCAACAATGCCGAGGGCGCGCACCGCCAGCACGTCAATCTCTCGTGCATTGTTCGTGAGGCCTCGCATGTCCGTTATCGCCGATGCCTGCGACGGGTACACCGCGAGGATCTCGGCACGGCCGGACGCACCGAGGTGATCCAGCCCAGCAGGGTGACACGGAGCAAGACCGAGCAGCATTCGGGCGTCATCGGGCATACCAAGCCCGTGGGCGATCCGCTCGAACAGCTCCAACGTCGTCACCGTCCGGGCGCGATGAATGATCTCGCTGACCCGACCCTGTAGCAGCCCAGTCGCCGCAGCGATGCGGCCCTGGCTGGCTCCGCTGTACTGTTGCGCGGCCCGCAACAGCGTCGCTACGTCCCGCTCGCGCAGGGCTTGGCGGACTTCGGGGCGCTTCCACGCCCAGTCCGGCAACACGAGAGAGACAGCGGACTCGGTCACCCGCACAGGTTACGTCTCACGGTGAGATACCCATCGTGAGATGGGATGCGGGTACCCTCGTACTTCAGTCTGGCGCTATGCCCGACGACGCTTCTGTGCCCCTGAACGCTTCCTGGCCTCTGGTACAACTGACCAGTGAACGACGCAGAGTGGTGATCCACGCGTCGTGTTCGACCCACCAGGGTTCGGTGGGCTTCACCAATCTGGTGGTCAGCAAGCGGGACGGCGAGATCGAACTCGATCCGCACGTTGATGGCTCCTGCGTGCTCAGGCTCGACGAGGAGGCCGCCTGTGCGCTGCGCGACGCGTTGACCGAGTGGCTCGGATGACCAGGTACCTGCGATCGATAGGTGATCACGATACGCACTGCGGCGAGCTGCGCCCCGACACCACCGTGGACGCCGCCTGCGGCGTGCCGTTCGTACTAATCAAGCTGCTGCGTGGTCGTCCCGGCAACCCCGGCCCCCTGCAGGTGCGTTCATCGTGTGTCAGGGCCGCTCGATGAGGCGCTCGGCGCGCTGGGCGCTGTCCTCGCTGGATTTCTGTGTGCACCTGGTGGAGCCGGAGAGCGACCATCCCCCGGCGGGCGTGCTGACGGCGCGCTGCGGGCAGCTGCTGGCGACGGTGGTCCACCAGCATGACCAGCCACCACCCGGTCCGCCGTGCGAGCGCTGCCGGCTGATCTTCCTTGCGGACTTCACCGCACGCGACACCGCCAACCCCGCCGAGGGTGTCACCGACCATCACCGCGCAGGCGCGGCATCCGCGACTGTACGAGCACCAGCAGGGCTCGCTCTGATCAACGCCCCCAGTCCCCCGGTTGGATCATCCCCCGGCCACCGGGTCTCCTCTGGCGCCTGCCAGCAAAAGCGCAACAAGCCTGGAACAGGAACCCTCGAATGACGACTGATCAGCCCGATCAGGACAACGGTTCCTCCGAGGAATGGATGCGAAGCCGTCGATGACGACCCAACCGCGGATTGATCCCTGATCCCCGGCTGGCCGGCCGCCGGTTGAGCGGGCAGTTGCCCCCGACGCTTCCGGTTCCCGGCGGTCGGCCGGGTTCCATTTCGATCGCTCCCAGCACCAAGGACCACCGCAGGTTGAGCACCGCCGGGCACGATGCCGATGTTCGGTGCTCTGCCCTCCCAGGACCCACGGCGTGGCGTGCGTGAAACCAAGGCAACTCCGGCGATCCAGGGCAGCATTGTAGTTGCGCCCCGATTCCTGTCCCCGCTGATCAGGCCGCCGATAGATCGCGTGCAGCTGTCCTGTCGCTGATGCGGCCGTGGAGTCATGGTCGGGTTCGACGGCGACGAAGCTCAGGACGACTGCTGTGGATAACCCGTGAGTGGCGATGCGGGCTATAGC
>JALYTS010000107.1 GCA_030854185.1 Actinomycetota bacterium
AGTAGGGGCAGGTCGGTGCCTCGTTACTTGAAGACGTCCTTGACTTTTTCGCCAGCCTGCTTCAGGTTGCCTTTCGCCTGATCAGTCTTACCCTCAGCCTTGAGCTCATCGTTGTCGGTCGCCTTACCGGCGGCCTCCTTGCCCTCACCTTTGAGCTCTTCGGCCTTGTTCTGGGCTTTATCGGCAAGACCCATCGTTATTCTCCCTCGTTGGTTATTCTCGGCCGAACGGCGGGTTGCCGTCACCGAGTTCATCACGCCGACAGCAGCCGTTGGAAGAACTCGCGGTAGCGCTGAAAGCTCATCCGCAGGTCCTCGGTCGATGTCGGGTCACCGGTCTGCCCGCGGGCGACGTTCTGGTGGATCTCTTCCAGCGTCCGGTCGACGAGCACACTAGCCTCATGGACCGCACGCTGCGGGTCGTCGACGAACGTGCCCTGCACTCGTTGCCACTGGTCACGCAGGCCGGCCGGATCATTGAGCAGCCCTATCCGCTGTGCGCTGCCGTCGGCGGCGGCCTCCGTATTCGAACGGTCGTGGACCTGGCCGCCGGCAGCCGTCTCGCCGCGCGGTTCGGGCGCGAGTGAATCGTGTGCAGGTGAATCGTATGCGGGGGAGCCGTACGCAGCGGAATCGGAAGCGGGTTCAAGGGGTGTGGTGGTCAACGGGTGGCCGGGGTGACCGGTTGGGTCGTCATAGGGACGGTCAGGTTCCGGGGGCCGGGCCAATCCAGGGGTCCGGCTCGGGGTGTCTTCCGGTAGCCGAGCCTCGGCATCTTCCGGTAGCCGAGCCGGGGCATCACTCTGGTCGGTATCGCCCTTGTCGGTCGCGCGGTCCTTCCTGTCCAGGGTGCGGTTCAACTCATTGTCGATGAAACGGCGTACTCGCCCGCCTATACCTTCTCGCCGTTCGGGTTCCTCGGATTCTAGCTTCGTATCCATCTCCTACCTCCGTGATGATGCCTCGTGGCTCAGTGGTCGAGCACAAGCTCGTCGAACAGCGCGCGGTAATGCACGAACGCCTGCCGGAGCTCCTCGGTGTCGACGGCGCCCGGGCTGCCCTGATGATCCCGTCGCGCGGCATGCGCCGCGCGGTAATGCTCAACGACCTGGGGGTGGTCCGCGGCGACGAGCTCGGCACGCTCACCGAAGTCCTCCACCGGGTAGCCACGGTCGCGCATCACATCGGTGATCAGCCGGTCAGCTTCGTCGAGCGCCCCTGACGGCCGGTCGACGAAATCGGACTGCACGGTCTCCCACTGTCGGGTGTAACGGTCGCGGGCCGTCCGATCCAGTGGGCGGATAGCCAGCTGATCACGCCGGTCCGCGACGTCGCTCAGGTGCCGCGCCGCGTCGCGCTCACTACCGCGCGCGGCCACCTCCCGCTCGTACTCGGGCCCGAATCGTTCCTGCAGCCGAGCCCGGCCCCGCGAGCGCATCGCCAGCGCTGCCGCCACGATGACGGCCACTACGACGATCACGATGACGACTCCTAGAATGATCCAACCGATCGTGCCCATGACTGCCTCCGTGCAGCTGAAGAGCTGTTTCGCTGGTCGTTAAGTACCCGTTGTCCGGAGCGCTACACATATCAAACGCATTCGGCCCAGTCGACTGGTTTAAGCTCGGTGCTCGTGGTGGCACCCCAGAACCCGCCGACCGGCCGAACAGTCGCTCGCGATATCGCGCTCTACAGCGCTGCCCGGCTGGGCATGGTGACCGTCGCGGCATTGCTCTTGTTCCTGGCCGGCGTTCCCCTGCTGGTGTCGGCGCTGCTTGCGGTGGTGCTGGCGCTGCCGTTGTCGATGTTGTTGCTGGGGTCGTTGCGGGCCCGGGTGAACTCCGGGCTGGCCGTGGTTGCCGGGCGCCGGAAAGCCGAGCGGGAGCAGCTACGTCGGCAGCTCGATGGTGAGCATCGCGGGTAGCGCCCGGTATCCCTCCAGGTCACTGGTAGCTGAGAACGCCAACGCGGCGGCCGTTGTGGCGGCCCACACCAGCAACGCCAACCCGGTGTCGCGCAGCACCCGGATCAGCTCCGGCCCGGTTGCCCCGCCCCGGACCCGCAGCAGCGCGGGTACCGCGAAAACCAGGGCGAGCAGGGCGGCCAACGTGGCCCACCGGCTGACCGCAAATCCGAGAGTCACCGCGAACGGCACTGCCACCAGCGCGATGTAGAGGATGCGGGTCCGGTGGTCGCCGAGGCGAACGGCAAGAGTGCGCTTGGCTGTCGCGGCGTCGGTGGGGATATCGCGCAGGTTGTTCGCCACCAGCACCGCGGCCGACATCGCTCCTACCGCGACGGCCGCGAAGCCACCGGTGGGGGTGATCCGCCCACTGACGACGTACTCGGTGCCGAGCACCGCCACCAGTCCGAAGAAGACGAACACGGCCAGCTCACCGAACCCGGAGTAGCCGTAGGGGCGGGTCCCGCCGGTGTAGTACCACGCCCCGGCAAGACACGCGGCGCCCACCGCCAGCAGCCACCATTGTCCGGTCAGTGCGACCAGCGTCAGTCCGGCCACCCCGGCAACGGCGAAGCTGGCCAGCGCGGCGGTGCGCACTGCCCTGGGTGCCGCGACACCGGATCCGACCAGCCGCATCGGCCCCACCCGCAGCGCGTCGGTGCCGCGAATGCCGTCGGAGTAGTCGTTGGCGTAGTTCACCCCGATCTGCAGTGCCAGTGCCACGACCAGCGCTAGCAGCGCCCGTGCCCAGTGCGAGGTTGTCCAGTACGACGGACCGAGTGCCGCGGCTGCGCCCCAGCCCGCGAGCACCGGGGCGATCGAGCTGGGCAAGGTGCGTGGCCGCGCCCCCTCCACCCACTGCGCGACGCTCGCCACGATGCAACTCTACGTGGTGGCGCAGCGGGTACCCGGCGAGTGAGTCCCGGTGATCGGGTGAGTCCCGGTGATACTGACGTGCGCGGCGGAGACGAACTGCTTCGGGCCGATTCGCAGCCACTGATCGGCGGGTCCAGCGCTGCCGGTGACGGTGCACTCGACGATCAGCTTGGCGCGCTGCGCCGCCAGGCCCACCGCCGGGTACTGCACGCCGGGACCGCTGTAGACGGGCAGGATCGGTAGCTGGACGATCGCCGGCGCTCCGGCGTCAGTCCACAGGTAGGTGACGGTGACCCAGCTGTTGTCGCGCAGCCCCAGACCGTCCCAGAAGGTGCCGTCGGCCAGGTCGATCCCGGCGGAGTTGACCACCGGGCGGCTGAACTGGTCCTGGCCGTCGTGGTACCCGTCGTCGTGGGCGGCCTGCGCCTCCGGTGTCCCCTGCGGCAGGTCGGGCCAGGACTCGCGGTCCTCGGCGGGGTTCCAGTAGTCGTCGGTCGTGTTCCACGGGCCGACGTCCCACACCGGTGCCCATTCGCATCGCCCGTTGCCCGCGCAGATCTTCACCGTGTAGTCGCCCGAACCGCGGGGAGCCAGCCCCCGGCGCGAGGGTAACGCGACGAAGTGATCCCGTTCGTGGATCAGATGCCCGTTGGCCGTGGTGGCTCCGGTGAGACCTTCGCGGGTGGCGAACACCCGGTAGCTGCGGGCGTTGCGCGGGCGAGCCGCGAGAAGGCTTACCCCGGG
This sequence comes from Actinomycetota bacterium, assembly GCA_030854185.1. Lineage (GTDB taxonomy): Bacteria > Actinomycetota > Actinomycetes > Mycobacteriales > Pseudonocardiaceae. Next base: position 3,583 of record JALYTS010000107.1, read on the forward strand.
TTGCGCGGTCAGCCGCAGTGATCGCACCACTGGGCTTACGCCCCCCGCGCCGGCGCGCAGCACGAGGCGGGTCTGCACGGCGGTGACCGCGGCGCCCAGCGTGGCCGGCGCCTTCGAGCCGGTGGTCACCCACTCGGTCCACGATCCGTCGCCGCGAGTTCCCCGGACGTCCACCGCGACGGCCGAGCCGGCGGGCTGATCGGCGACGAGTTCCGTCGCAACCTGGCTGCTGAGCTCGGCCAGCGGCTGCATCGGGGTGAGGAGCATGCCCTGCGCCCGGCCGGACCTGATGCTCGCCGGCCCAGCGGGGTTGGAGCCGAGCCGCAGGCCGCCGTCGGCGAACCGCACGTTCGTGTCATTCCAGTCCGGGGTGAGGCGGGCGGACCAGGTGGTGATCCTGTCTTGTGCGAAGGCCGGGAAACCCACCCCGCCAAGGAGCGCGAGCACCGCGACGACGGCCAGGGCGGCAAGCCGTGCCGTGCTGCGGGCACGGCGGCAGCGTCGAGCAGGCGGCAGCACGGGATGCTCCTGACTGTCGGGCAGCTGTTTCCACGGTGATTCTGGTACTACTGTGACTGATGTGGTTGATGAGGCGACAGGTACTACAGAACCCGCGATCCGCGCGCTCGTCCATACCCGGAGTGGGTGAACATGTACTCAGCGTGCGAGGAGTGGGGTTGGCGGGTCAGCGATTGCGAGCAACGAGCATGGTCCGGACGGCTCCGCGGTCTGGTTTGCCGACGCCGCGCAGCGGTAGCGCATCGAATACGACGATCTCCTTGGGCACCTGCGCCCCGGTGAGCAGCCGGCAGGCGGCCACCCGCAGCGCACCGGGCTCCGGAGGTCGTCCCGGATCGGTGGGTATCACCACGGCGGTGACCCGCTGTCCCCATTCCGGGTCGGGCAGGCCGACGACGCAGGCGGCGGCAACCCCGGGCAGGCCGGTGAGCACGGCCTCTACCTCAGATGGAGCCACGTTGAGCCCGCCAGTGATGATCACATCGTCAGCTCGCCCGAGCACCTGCAGCCGGCCCTGCCCGTCGCGCCGCCCGAGATCTGAGGTCTGAAACCAGCCATCCCGGAAGGCCACCGCGGTCCGCTCGGGATCCTCGAGGTACCCGGTGGCGAGCATCGGACCTGCCAGCTCGATGGTCCCGCTGTCGTCGCCGGCTCCGGCGAGGTTCAGCCGGATTTCGAGCCCATCCAGCGGCCACCCGTCATAGACGCAACCGCCGGCGGTCTCGGTCATCCCGTAGGTGGTCACCACCCGCACTCCCGCTGCCCGAGCCCGTTGCAGGAGGCAGTCCGGTGTGGCTGCACCGCCCAGCAGCACGGCGTCGAATCCGGCGAGTGGGCCGGGATCGGTATCCAGTAGCCGGGCCAGCTGTGTGGGGACCAATGCCGTATAGCACCGACCGCCCTCGGCGGTCAGGCGGTGCGCGGCGATGCCGAACCCGCCTGGGTCGAACCCGCCGCGCAGGTCGAGCACCGCAGGTCGGTTGCCCGCGAGCGCCGCGCGAACCAGCACCTGGACTCCGGCGACGTGCTGGGCGGGCAGCGCCAGCAGCCACCGGCCCGGGGCCCCGAGCCGCGCATGGGTGGCCTCGGCGGAGGCGCGTAGCGCGGCGGCACTGAGCTGCACCCATTTGTGCCCTCCGGTGGAGCCCGAGGTGCCCAGCACCGCCTGGCCTGGGCCGGGGTCCCGCGGTGGGTTGGGCTGTCCCGGCCCCAGCGGGGCCACTGCGTCGCCTCCGGTCAGCATCGCGTGCAGCGCGGCATCGAGTTCGCAGACCGACTCCGGGGACCCGTCACAGTGGATCACCCGCAACGCGGCACCGCCGTCGATGCGCCGAGTTCGACGTCAGCGTCGCCGCATCGGCCGCGCGAAGTACCCTGTTGTCGAACTCGGGACATCGAGAGCGCATCGGTCCGCTGTCCTCCCGGGATAGGGCGCAGTTGATCTCCAACCGTACCGGTGCCGCACCCCGGAGGAAATCGACTCCTAATGCGTGGCGGCTGCTCCGGTCTCCCGCCATCTTGGGCAGTGAAAAGTATTTACTGTACGGGCAAATCCGGCTACTATCCGTTGCACACGTCCCGGACCCCGGCGTCATGCGAGCCCAGCGAGTCGCGCTGAGCACCAAGAGCCCGGGAGTAGCCATTCATCTTGCAGGTTCTTCGCGATCGTCTGGCGTCGCACCTGGAGCTGGTGACCCCGCGACGTCATCAAGCTGGCCCCGAGCGTGGCGGATGCTCGTGGGTTGGCCCATCCAGACTTCGGCGGGCCATGGCCCGACCGGATCCAGCGACCGGCAGCCGAAACTCGAAATGGGGGTTCGGGGGACGAGCACAGCGGCCGGTCCTGGCGGTGGCGCTGCCCTTGGCGGGGGGGCGACGGTAGCGCCACCGCCTATCCCCAGGCAGGATCGGCAGCAGGTGGTGCTGCTGCCGCATGCCCGCCTCGCGCCCACCGACACCCAACCTGAGATCCGTCGTGCCGGAAGGGCCACAGGCATGGACCAGGACGATTCGCTGCGGCAACAGCCGGCTCGCAGCGACGGCAGCACCCGCGTGATTGCCGCGAATCTGCAGTGGCACGACGCCGAGCTCGCACTGAAAGTGGCTCGACACTGTTTCGAGAGGTGGCGAGCCGCCGGCTACCGGGACAGCCCGTCACCGGCCACCATGCACGCCTATCACACCCACGTGGCGCTACACGAGGCGGCGCGCATCATCGACACACTTATTGAGACCTTCCGGGTCGAGGCGAATGCGCGGATCACCGCCCCGGCGCGCGGTGCCGACGTCCCCACTCAGCGTGGCGATCATGCGATGGGCGAGAACCTACCGACCTCCCTGTCCACCACAGTGACGGAGGAGTCGACGCAGCGGTCGTGATGCTGCGGCCGGCCACCCGGCGGCACGCCTCGCGTCGTCACGCGGGTCGGGTCGGCGAGAGCATCAAGTCGGTGAGGTCGGGGTCCTGGGTGATGACCGCTTGGGCTACCTGGGAGAGAAGCCGGTTGTTGTCGCGGGCGTAGGTGCGCATCAGCGTGAATGCTTCGGCGACGGTGATCTGTCGGCGTTCGGCGAGGATGCCTTTGGCCTGTTCGATCAGGATGCGGCTGTTGAGCGCGTTTTGTAATTGCTCGGCGACTATCTCGCTGCTTCGTAGGGCGCGGAGCTGCAGAATGCTGATGGTGGCCACGTTGGCGAACGACTGCGCTACTGCAGTGGCGTCGGCGGGGATGGCGCCGGGTGAGCCGCGGAACAGGTTCAGCGCCCCGACGGTCTGCTCGCGTAGCCGCATCGGCACCGCCTGGACCGCGGCGAAGCCCTGCTCGCGGGCGGCGGTGGCAAACCGTGGCCACCGTTGCGGTGTCGCGTCGAGATCAGCGCACGCCACGCTCCGGCCGCTGTGGTAGCAGTCCAGGCAGGGCCCTTCCTCGTTCTGCAGCTGGAACAGCTCCAGCAGCCGGGTCTGCTCGGTGGAGGCCGCTACCAGCTTGAGGGTGCCCCGCTGGTCGACCAGCAGGATTCCGGCGGCGTCAACACCGAGTAGCTGCACGCAACGCTCGGTGAGGGTTTGCAAAAAATCGATGCCGTCGAATCCCAGCACGAGAGTGTCGGACAGCTCAACGAGAGTCTCGGTTATCTGTTGGTCCAACATCTACTTTGCTCCGTTTCTGATCTTTCAGCCGTCGGAGCTTCGCTGCACCTGCGTTGTCGTAGCTGAGTCAAACTGTAGCCTGCTCGCGTGCGACAGGCGGCGGGCCGGTGAGATTCTGGGCGGCGGCCGCAGGCTGCCGAAACGCTCTGGCATCAACTTCGGTCGGCTCCTGTCGCGCCGCCCACGCGACGGAACTGCAGCCCAAACCGCCATCTGCGCCGCCGCACCGCCTATTTCAGCACCGCCGGACACCAGCCGAGTCTGGCGCCCACATCAGAACCTCCACCGGGCCGTCACCGTCGTTCGCAGGTTTCGGAGTAGGGTGGAGTTATCGCTCCGGACTTCGGCGACGCTCCGGACTTCGGCGACACTGAATGCGTCCACTGGCTGCCCGAGACGAGCGAATCTTCTCCGAGCACGATCAGGTGGCGCATATGCGCAACGCGCTCAGGGGCCCCTTGGCGTTGTTGATGATCGGGTTCGCGGCATCCGCCGGTAGCTGAACATTTTGATCATCAAAGCCGGAACGCGCGACAGAGACGGGAGCCGAGGAACATGCCAACGACTGAGGTGAAACTGCCCTTCGTCACGCCGGGTAGTGGCGAGCGGACCGACCTCATCTGTGCCGTGTGTCCGCACTCATGGGACGCCCATGATTCGATCGGAATCAGGTACTGCTCCGCGACGGCCGCCGGCGAGCTCAGCCGAGGATGTGTCTGCGTCGGCTAGAGTTGAAAGCTGGTGGGATTCGCTCGCAACCGCCGCGACAGTGCGGTCGGAAAAGCCGCTGTCACCCCTGGTCAGAGATCGGCAGGGAGGCATGGCGAGGATTTCGACGTATTTCATGAACGACAAGACATACGGCGATCCGGTTTGGTCATACGCGGACAGTATGGGGCCGGGTCACCATCTGCTGGGGGGCGCCCCGCGCCGGCTAGTAGTACCAGGGGAAGGGAGCCCAGTCGGGTACTCGCTTCTCCAGGAAAGAGTCCCGGCCCTCGACCGCCTCGTCGGTCATGTACGCCAGCCGGGTCGCTTCACCGGCGAAGAGCTGCTGGCCGACCAGTCCGTCGTCGATCAGGTTGAACGCGTACTTGAGCATCCGCTGCGCGGTGGGTGACTTGGCGTTGATCACACCGGCCCATTCCAGCGCGGTCGACTCCAGTGCCGCGTGCGGCACCACCGCGTTGACCATGCCCATCTTGTGCGCGTCGGCCGCGCTGTAGTCACGGCCGAGGAAGAAGATCTCCCGGGCGAACTTCTGTCCGACCTGGCGGGCCAGATAGGCCGAGCCGAACCCGCCGTCGAATGAGCCCACGTCGGCGTCGGTCTGTTTGAACCGGGCGTGCTCGGCCGAGGCCAGGGTCAGGTCACAGACCACGTGCAGGGAGTGCCCGCCGCCGGCCGCCCAGCCGGGAACCACGGCGATCACCACCTTGGGCATGAACCTGATCAGCCGCTGGCACTCCAGGATGTGCAGCCTCCCCGCTCGCGCCGGGTCGATCGTGTCCGCCGTCTCGCCTGCCGCGTACTGGTAACCCGTGCGACCTCGGATCCGCTGGTCGCCTCCTGCGCAGAACGCCCAGCCACCGTCACGCGGGGAGGGCCCGTTGCCGGTCAGCAGCACGCACCCGACATCCGGGGTCATCCGGGCGTGATCCAGCGCCTGGTAGAGCTCGTCCACCGTGGACGGCCGGAAGGCGTTGCGGACGTCCGGCCGGTCGAACGCGATCCGGACAGTGCCCTGCGCCACCGCGCGGTGGTAGGTGATGTCGACGAAATCGAAACCCTCGACACTTCGCCACGCGGATGGATCGAACAGCTCGGAGACGGCCACGGCCGAGAGCATACGAATACGGCATGCTGATCACTTGTGTACCCGTCCACGGCGCTGGCTATGGTGCTGGTCGACGAACTGGTGCGGTGCGGGGTGCGCCACGCCGTGCTCTGCCCAGGGTCGCGCAACGCGCCGCTGTCCTTCGCCCTGCACGCGGCCGAGCAGGCCGGGAGGTTGAGCCTGCACGTCCGTATCGACGAGCGCTCCGCCGCGTTTCTGGCGCTGGGTCTGGCGCTGCGGTCCGGGGAGCCGGTGCCGGTGGTGTGCACGTCAGGCACGGCGGCGGCGAACCTGCACCCGGCGGTGATGGAGGCCCACCACGCCGGGATAGCGCTGCTGGCGGTCACCGCCGACCGACCGGCCGAGCTGATCGGTACCGGGGCGAACCAGACGGTGCGCCAAGCCGGTCTGTTCGGCGCAGCGGTTCGCGCGGCGCCGTCGCTGGCGGCACCGTCGGACTGTGCGCAGCACACGCAGTGGCGCTCGACGGTGGACCGGGCGGTCGCGGCTGCCCGGGGTGCCCTGACTGGGGGGCCGGGACCGGTCCATCTCAACGTGCCGTTTCGCGAGCCGCTGGTGCCCCCGTCGAATCCTGGCGCCGATCCTGGCGCAGGGCCTGATCCTGGTCCGGAGGCGTTGGGGGTCCTTCAAGGCCGTCCAACTGGCGCGCCCTGGACCGCGGTGCCGACCGGTTCACCGCTGCGCGTCGAGGTGGAGCTCGACCTCGGCCGGCCCACGCTGGTGGTCGCCGGCCACGGCGCGCCACCGGCGCCACCGGGACTGCCGCTGGTGGCCGAGCCCACCGCGTCCGACTGGCCGGACGCGTTGGCAGCCGGGCCGTGGTTGCTGGGCTCGCCTATGCCCGATCGGTTGCGACCCGAGCAGGTACTGGTGCTTGGCCGCCCCACCCTGCACCGGTCGGTGCAGCGGCTGCTCGCAGATCCGACGGTGGCGGTCACCGTCCTCACCGACCGTCCGGAGTGGACCGACACCGCGGCCACCGCGGTCACGGTGGGCACCGCGCTGCGCTGCGTCGGTTCCCCTGATCCGAACTGGCTGCTCGAGTGGCAGCAGGCTGACAAAAGGGCCGCCGAGGCGGTGAGCGCCACCATGGGCGGCCACCCACAGGCCACCGGTCTGGAGGTGGCCCGGCGGCTGGTCGCCGCGCTGCCAGCCGGGGCACTGCTGCTGCTCGGATCGTCCAACCCGATCCGGGACGTGTCGCTGGCCGCCCGACCGCGGCGTGGTCTGACCGTGCTGGCCAACCGGGGTGTCGCCGGCATCGACGGGACGATCGCCACCGCGTTCGGGGCGGCGCTGGTGCACGGCGGGCCGGGCTACGCCCTGGTCGGCGACCTGACGTTCCTGCACGACTCGAACGGGCTGCTGGCCGGCCCGGACGAGGCCCGCCCGGATCTGACCGTGGTGGTCGCCAACGACGACGGTGGCGGCATCTTCGGGCTGCTGGAGCAGGGCGCCCCGGAGCATGCCGGCGCTTTCGAGCGGGTCTTCGGCACCCCGCATGGCACCGATCTGGCGGCCCTGTGCGCGGCGCATCACGTGTCGCACGTCCGGGTGCCGGCCGGCGAGTTGGCGGACGTTGTATCCGCCGCTCGGGGCCTGCGGGTGGTGGAGGTGGCCACCGAGCGGACCGGGCTGCGTGCGCTGCACGATCAGATCCGGACCACGGTGGCGATGGTTGCTGGTTCTTTTGTCGGTGACAGCACCTAAGGTCGGTATCGGGGAGGTGGCCACATGCAGAAGCGGATTGTTTTATTGCTGATCGGGCCGGTGCTGGCGGTGCTGCTGGTGCTGATCGCGCTGGAAATCCCGTGGCAGGCCACGAAATCCGCGCCGGCCGCTGCCCCCCGTCCGCCGTCCGCCACGCCGGCGCCGACTGCGCCGCCGGTGGTCGGTGCCGACGGTATCGGGGACCCGTACTTTCCGCGCGCCGGCAACGGCGGCTACGACGTCACCTCCTACGACATCGGAGTTCGCTACGACCCACCCACCGATCAGCTCGTAGGCCACACCACGATCACCGCCACGGCCACCGAGAGCCTCTCCCGGTTCGATCTGGACCTGAGGTTGCCCGCCTCGGCTGTCACGGTCGATGACCGGCCGGCCGTGATCCACCAGGACGGTGGTGAGTTGCAAGTCGCCCCGGCCGCACCCGTGCCGTCCGGAGCGCCGATGACGGTGCGGGTGGACTACGCCGGGATGCCATCGAGCGTCTCTGGCGGATCTGGGAAGCAATCGCCGTGGGTGCGCACCGCCGATGGCGCGGTCGCGGTGGGCGAACCGGATATCGCCGCCTGGTGGTATCCGTCCAACGACCACCCGTCGGACAAGGCGACTTTCACGATCACCGCCATCGTGCCCGCCGGTCTGCAGGTGATATCCAACGGGGCCCTGCTCGGTGGTCCGGAACCGGCAGGGCTGGGCCTGCAGCAGTGGCGCTGGCAGGAAACCGAGCCGATGGCCACCTACCTGGCGTTCGTCGCGATCGGCCACTACGACATCGTGCGCCGGGACACCCGGTTCGGTCTGTACCTGGCCGCCTACGATCGGGCACTCGACCCGGCGATCGCGGCCGCGGCGCGGGCCTCGGTGGAACAGACGCCGCAGATCATCGAGTTCCTGTCCGGGATCTTCGGCCCCTACCCGTTCCGCCAGCTCGGTGGGGTGGTCCCGGACGCCAACCTGGGCTTCGCGCTGGAGGACCAGACCCGCCCGGTTTACGCGCCGACGTTCTTCGATGCCGGCCAGAACGTCACGGTGGTGGTACACGAGCTGGCCCACCAATGGTTCGGGGACAGCGTCTCGGTAAGCCACTGGAGCGATATCTGGCTCAACGAAGGCTTCGCCACCTACGCCGAGTGGCTGTACACCGAACACAACGGTGGCCCCAGCACGCAGCAATCGGCAGCCCAGAATTACGCGCGCCATCCAGCCGGCGACGCGTTCTGGCAGACGCCGCCGGGAGCTCCCGGCGAGGCCGGGGTGTTCAACAACGCCGTTTATTCGCGCGGCGGGATGGCGCTGCAGGCGATTCGAGACGCGGTGGGCGACCAGAACTTCTTCGCGGCGTTGCGCGCCTGGGCCACCGAGCGGGCCGGTGGGAACGGTTCGGTGCAGGACTTCCTGGCCCTGGTCAAGCATGTCTCCGGCAAGAACGTCGATGCGGTCGCGCAGACCTGGTTGTTCAGTCCAACCCGCCCGGCGGCACCGCCGAGCTGACGAGCCTGAGCAGTGGTGCGGTGCCTCTACACCGTTAGGAGCCCTCCAGCGCGTCGCGGATCGGGACCAGCTTGGCGGCCGCTTCGGCGACTTCGGAGTCCGGGTCGGAGCCTGCGACGATTCCGCAGCCGGCGAACAACCGAGCGAACCGACCGACGACCTGGGCGCAGCGAAGTGCGATACCCAGCTCGCCGTCGCCCGCGGCATCCACCCAGCCGACCGGACCTGCGTAGCGTCCGCGGTCCATCGCCTCGAGCTCACCGATCGCGTTGACCGCCGCCAGGGTGGGGCTTCCGCCCACGGCAGCCGTGGGGTGCACAGCATCGGCCAGGGTGAGCAGCGGCGGCGCTGCGGGATGCAGTACCCCGCGCACCTCGGTGGCCAGGTGCAACACGTTGTGCAGTTCCAGCACGCTGGGTTCGGTGGGAACCGTCAGGTCGGTGCAGAACGGCCGCAGCGCCTGGGCCAGTGAGTCGACCGCGTAGCAGTGTTCGTCGTGGTCTTTCGCCGAGGCGAGTAGCTCGACGGCCAACGCCCCCGCGTTGGCCCCGTCATGCGGCCAGGTGGTACCGGCCAGTACCCGCGAGAGCACCTCGGTGCCGCGCCGCCGCAGTAGCAACTCCGGGGTCGCGCCGACCAGATGGTCCACCGCGAACGTCCAGCACGACGGGTACCGGGCGGCCAACCCGTGCAGCAGGAACCGGGGATCCAGCGGCTCATCGGCGACCGCGAGCAGGTCGTGTGCGAGGACCACCTTCGCCGGTGCCGAGCCATCACGCATCCGCGATACCGCACGCGCCACCGCGTCGCGCCACGCCTTCACCGGTAGCTCACCGTCGAAGTACCGCAGACCACGGGGTCGGCTCACCGGCACCACCGGCCCGGTCGCGAGGCCGGTCTCGAACTCGGTGACCCAGGTCTGGTCGCCTCGCCGGCCTACCACCACTCGCGGCACCACCAGTACCGAGCTGCCCGGGGATTCGTCGAAGGCGAAGCTGGCGAAGGCAACCGGGCCGCTGCCGGGGAGCTCCACCTCGTCACGGTTGTCGAGCTGGGTGCAGAACGACTCCCACCAGTCCTGGGCGCGAGCGAATCGGTGCGGCCCTTCGGTGCACACCCGGGCCACCTCACCCCAGGCCACCAGCCCCTCACCGGCACGGATCCAGGACAGCGCGCCGCGAGGGGAGGGCAACATCTGGAGCAGGTCGATACCGCTGCCCGGCACCAGACGCGAGTGCACGACCAGCCGGTCGGTCAGCGGAGCAGTGGTCACATCATCAGCGTATTAGGGCCCGACGCCGGGGGCGTGTTGCGCGTCGATCCGCCGTCGCGGCGGTCGCTAAGCTGCCGGCGATGACCGCTCTGGTTACCGGGCCCGTTATTGGGTCCGCACGGCAGACCCGCAACCGCCGGCGACGGCCGGTGTGGTGGGTGCTGCCTGCAGCTGCGGCTTTGCTGACCGGGCTCATCACGCTGGCGCTGGTCGGTGCGGCGCTCGATGACGCGGACATCGATGCCCGCACCGGGCACGCCACCGCCCAGGTGCTCGCGGTGACCCCGATACGGACCCTTGTGCAGTTCGCCACACCCGAAGGCAAGGTGTACCGCCCGGACGCGGGGCTCGCGTACCCGTCGGGGTTGCAAGCGGGGCAGCTGGTCCGGGTGGAATATGACAGCTCCGACCCCACGGCGCACTTGCGGGTCGCTGGGCGAACCTGGGTACAGGGCGTGGTTCCGGCATCGATCACCCTGCTGGCATTGTGGGTGGTGGTGGCTCCGGTCGGCTGGTGGTTTCGGCGGCGCCAAGGCCGCGCCGTGTGAGTAGGGCGTCTTGCGACACGGGCACCCGGCGTCGGGCATCAGGAGTTCGCCAGGAGTTCGGCGTAGGGACATGGTCACTTACCGCTACACCAGCCCGGGCCTGGCACGGTCTGCGGCATGCGCGTCGCGATCGTGACCGAGTCATTCCTGCCTGTTATCAACGGGGTCACCAACTCGGTGGTCCGAGTGGTGGAGCACCTGATCCGGTGCGGGCATCAAGCCTTGGTCATCGCCCCGTGGCCGTCTACCAGACCGACATCGCCGGGTTCGCTGACTCCTACGGGCTGGGCTTCGCTGCCCGCACCGCGTGGCGTTGGACCCGCCGGGTGCACAGCGGTGCCGATCGCACGCTCGCCCCGTCGAGCTCCGCAGCAGCCGCCCTGGCCGCGCACGGGGTGCCCCGGTTGCACCGCTGGGGGCGCGGGGTGGACACCAGCCATTTCTGCCCATCCCGCCGGGATGATCGGCTCCGCGCCCAACTAGCCCCGCACGGCGAGATGCTCGTCGGCTTCGTCGGCCGGCTGGCGCCGGAGAAGAAGGTCATGCGGCTGTCCGCGCTGCAGGACGTCCCCGGCATCCGGCTCGTCGTGGTGGGGGATGGCCCGGATCGTCGCCGGCTGGCCAAGCAGCTGCCCGGCGCCGCCTTCCTGGGTTTCATGACCGGTGCCGAGCTGGCGCAGGCGTACGCCAGCCTGGACGTCTTCGTCCATACCGGGCCCTTCGAGACGTTCTGCCAGGCGGTGCAGGAGGCGATGGCCTCCGGGCTGCCGGTGATCGCCCCGGACGCCGGCGGTCCGCGGGATCTGGTCACCCACGGCGGCACCGGTTTCCTACTGCCCGAGACTGGCATGCCCAACGCTGATGAGGTCTTCGGCGACGCGCTGCGCGCCGCGGTCGCCACCCTGCTCGACGATCCAGTTCTCCGCACCCGGTGCGGTGCGGCGGCCCGGCGCGGCGTGTTGCACCGCACCTGGCAGGCCGTCTGCGACGAGCTGCTCGGGCACTATGCCGAGGTCACCGGGCTGCCCGCGGACGCTCGGCTGGTGGCGTGATGCGCATCGTCCAGTTGGCGAATTTCTACGGTCCGCGTTCCGGCGGGCTGCGCACCGCCCTGCACCATTTGGGTGCCGGGTACGCCGCCGCCGGTCACGACGTCGTGCTGGTGGTGCCCGGATCGCGGCGCAGCGATGAGATGATGCCAACCGGGGTCCGGCGGATCACGCTGCCCGCGGCGAAGATCCCGTACACCGGTGGGTACCGGGCGGTTGACCCGTGCCGGGTGCGGGTGTTGCTCGACGGGCTGCGCCCGGACCGGATCGAGGTGTCCGACCGGCTCACCCTGCGGGGGATGGGCCGGTGGGCCGCGGCGCGCGGGGTGCCCAGCGTAGTGGTCTCGCACGAACGGCTGGACCGGCTGCTGCACCAGTTCCTGCTGCCCGCCCCAGCGGCCCGCCGGGTGGCCGACTGGGCCAACCGCCGGATGACGGCCTCCTACGACACCGTGGTGTGCACCACTGGCTTCGCCCGCGAGGAGTTCGACCGGATCGGCGCGCGCAACGTCGTCCAGGTCCCGCTGGGGGTGGACCTGGCCACGTTCGCGCCGTGGCACCGGGACGCCGCGCTGCGCGCTGAGCTGGCCCGGGGGGCCGATGCGCTGCTGGTG
>JALYTS010000207.1 GCA_030854185.1 Actinomycetota bacterium
ACTCTTTAGGTCATAGACCATCACAAGATCGACCACCAGGCGACACGCCGAGAAACAGCAGCTCAGCCCACTCGAGGTGGACTCCTCACAGGCTCAAGATCGAACTAACCCGGAAACTGGGGCTAGGCACCCGCGCACCGACAGCGCCGCTTCCGGCTCGTCCAGCAGGTACAGCCCGGCCGGTCCGAACCGGTGGATTACCAGGTCCAGGAACGACTCGCCGTGGGACCGGTCATGCGGGGAGCGACCGCCGTAGGCAGGCAGCAACGGCGGTGAGCCGGGATCCTGGTCGAGCCGTTCGATCTCGGTGGCGACGTTGTAGTAGGACTCCGCCCGCAGGAAGAACCCGGTCCGGGGCTTGCGGGTGCCCCAGCTGAGGATCAGTCGGCTCCCGAGCGCCGATTCCGACGCACGGGTGGCGAACCGGAAGTTCTGGCTGCCGCCTTCCGCGTTGAACCCCGCCGCCGCCGCCACCGCTTCCACCAGCGTGGACTTGCCGGTGCCGTTTTCACCGACCAGAAACGTCACCCCCGGCGCGAGATCCAATCCACCGGAGCGGGCCAGCCACGCCACAACCGGCAGCGTGAACGGGTAGCGGTCGGTAGCCACGCCGGCCGCCAAGCGGAGCCGCCGAAGGAACCCGCCGGTGACATGGGCCGTGCCGGCGCAGCTCACCGGGCAGCCACCTGCGCTCCGGCCGGCACCGCATCGAGGCGGTGGACAGTATCCACAGACCCCCCAGCGCTATCGCAGATAAGCACACCGAGTCGCCAGCCTGCGGCGAGGTGTTCTTCGAGGTCGCGCAAACACGCTACCGCAGCTTAGACCAGGTGCCGGGCTGATCCACAGCTCAAGATCGCACCGGTTGTGCGGCGGGGGGCTGGGTTAAGGGCGACGGCGGCGGTGCCGGAGATAGTCGCCGACCACCGCGGCGCCCAGGCCGTCCACTCCGGGCTCCAGGACCCGGCCACCGCAGCGCCGAGCCAACGCGTGCACGAAGCCGGCGAGCCGGGGGTCGTGGCCGAGCATCACAATGCTCACCGCTGTGCCGTTGCGGGCCAGACCGTCCATCTCGCGCACGGTCAGGGCCAGCGTCTGGGGCAACGGCGGGTAGCTGAAGACCGCCTCCCCGTCCGGTTCCAGATGCGCGGTGGGTTCGCCATCGGTGACCACCAGCAGCACCTGCGCGGCGTCCGGGTGGCGGCGCAGGTGCCGGCCCGCGAGCAGCAAGGCGTGGTGCAGGTTGGTGCCCTGTTCCCACACCCCTGCCAGGCCGGTGAGCTGCGCGATGTCCACCCGCTGCGCCTGGCGGCCGAAAGTGATCAGCTCCAGTGCGTCGGAGCGAAACCGGGTCCGCACCAGGTGGTGCAATGCCAGCGCGGTGCGCTTCATCGGCACCCAGTGCCCGTCCTGCACCATCGACCACGACGTGTCGACGCACAACGCCACCGCGGCCCGGGCGCGCTGCTCGGTGTCGACCACCTCGACATCCTCGACGGCCAGCACCAGGCCCTCGCTGCTCGTAGCGCGACGCAGCACGGCGTTGCGCACAGTGCGGGGGACGTCCCATGGTTCGGAGTCCCCGAACTCCCACTGCCGGCTGGCCCCGGTGGGCTCCCCTGCGGCGCCGGCCCGGCGCAGGTCACGCTCGCCGCGCCGGCTGCGTAACGCGTCGGCCATATCGGCCAACGCCTGCGAACCGAGCCGGCGCATCGCCTTGGGCGACAGTCGCAGCGACCCGTCCGGAGCCCGCTCGAAGAAACCGTTGCGCTCCAGCTCACGCTCCAACTCGGCGAGGCGGCGGGCATCGACGCGGGCCTCGTCGCCCAGCTGGCGGGCCAGCGCGTCGAGATCGACGTCCTCAGCGCGGGCCCCGGCATAGGACTGCGCGAGCTGCTCGGCCAACGCGTCGAGCTCGGAGAGGTCGGCCATCGCTTGGGCACCCTCGCCCAGGCCCAGCGGGTCCTGACCGCGGAACCGCTCAGATCCCTGCCAGTCCTCGCCGGGACGCAGCGCCTGCAACTGGGCGTCGAGCGTCGCGAGCTGCTGAGCCAACCGCGGGTCACCGAAGGCCTGCTGGGCGAGCTGCGCCAGCTCGGCGCGCTGCTGCGGGGTCATCGAGTTGAGCATCCGCTGCGCCGCGGCAGCTCGGGCGGCCAGCGCGTCGATCAGCTCGTCGACGGTGCGCGGGTTTTCCGGGAAGTAGTCGCCGTGTTGGCGCATGAACTGCTCGAAGCGCTGGGGTGTGGTCGGGTCCCCGCGGGCGTGTGCGGCGAGCAGGTCGGTGAGATCGGACAGCATCTGGCGGATCCGCTCGACATCCTCCGGCGAGGTGGCCTGCAGACTCTGCTTGATACCTTCGAAGCGCTGTTCGAGCAGTTGCTGGCCGAGCAGGTCACGGATGTCCTGGTAGGCCTGGGCAGCTTCGGTGGATCGCCAGTCGTAGTCGGCGAGTTCGGTGACGGCGCGCGCAGTATCCGGCGGTAACGTGTCGAGCCGGGCCTCGCGGAACCGGGCGTCGTCGTCGGGGTCCGGGAACAGCGCCCGCCGCTCCGCGGCGAGGGCTTTGTCCAGCAGCTCACGGACCTGCTGCAGAGTGCCGTCGAGCCGGTGGCGGCGGGTGATCTCGGCGCGGCGCTGCCACAGGCGGCGAGCCAGCTCGTCCATGCCCCGGGTGCCGTCCAGCCCACGGCGCAGCAGCTCGCGCATCGCGGCCTGGGGCGACGCGCCGTCCATCACGTCGCGACCGATCTGATCCAACGCCGCGGACAGATCGGCGGGCGCCGCCAGCGGGTCGGGACCGCCTTGCCAGGGCCCGTAGCTGTAGCGGCCGGCCGAGGTCATTGCCGGGATCCGTACGCGGTGTGCAGCAGACCAGCCGGAAGCTCCACGGATCCACGCCGAGGGATGACGGCCACAGCTCCACGCTACTGGTCGGGCAGTAAGTGGGGCGACGGCGACGGCCCACGGGTCGGCGCATGGTTCACCGGCCGCAACGTCACCCCGGAGCGCACCTGGGAGACCCGCTCCCAGGTCGTGGTCGCCGACCCGGGGCGCGAGTTCGCGTTCCAACTACGGGGCAGCTGGACCCGCTGGGGCTACACCTTCGAACCGGTCGACGGCGGGACCCGCCTTACGGAGTCGTGGCACTTCCCGCCCGATGCCGTCGCTGGCTTCCGAGAGCGCTACGGTGAAGAGGTCGACGCCCGACTGGAGATCCACAAACAGCAGATGCGCGAGGGCATTCCCGCGACCCTGGCCGCGATCAAGGCTGCCGCCGAGGACATAGCCGCTATCAGGTGATGCCTCAGAGCACGACATGACCGGTGCGGGCCTGGTCCCGGTTTCTGCCGACCCCGCACCGACATGTTTGATGAGCATGCACGCCAACCAAGCGGGTCATGTCTCCGCTCCCCAGCCTCAGTGCATCAAGATCAAAATAAGGGGGAAACTGGGGCTAGAAGTGCTCGCGTCAGAGTTCGAACACCGCGCGCATCGCGTTGTCTACCTGCTCCATCTGCTCGGGAGACGCGGTGCCGAGTTGCTCGGTGAGTTGCCGCTTCAACGGCCTATCTGTCTCCAACGCGAAGGCCCATCCGTGATCGCCGAGTGAGACAGCAAGGAGCGAATTCGGGGGATCATCCACAACGTGCATGGCGAAGCAGTACGGGATGCGCTCGTTGTCGTTGACGACGTCGGAACTCACCACGAGGCGTGTGGTCGACAGTCCGGCTCTCTGGATCACTGGCTCGAATCGGTAAATCTCGCCTCGGCGCATCAGGCCGTCTCGCCGAGTGCTGCCTCGTTCTCAGCGATGGCGTCCTCGGCGTAGCCAGGGTGCCGGTCGTACCAGTCGGCGGCGGAACTGACTGCCTCGCGAAGTGCATCTCGGCGGACCAACTGCTCCAGGTACCCGCTGGCACCGCCCCGCGTACGCGCTCCGCACTGCCGGACCCGCGCGGCCACGCCGGTATCGAGGCTCACTGTCAGGCGCTCTTTCTGCATACACGCGAACGTACACGCGTGCGCTGCCGCATGGGGAGATGGGGCGCCGAGCGGGGACGACCGTCGACGCCCCTCACCAGAACGCCGCGATCATTGCACGTCCGGCGTATTGCTGCCCCCGCCCTTCACGTAGCGCTAGGGCACTAACGGGACCGTCCGTTCCATTGCTCCCGATGGGCTTATGACGTCACTGCTATCCGGCAACACAACAGTCGACGAGTTCCTGATGTTCACTGGCGCTGATCGTAGAGTCGATCGGGCCTGGACCAGGCCCTGAGACCTCGTCTGGGTGATCATGTCCTGACTTGACGAACCTTCATCAGGGTGCC
>JALYTS010000034.1 GCA_030854185.1 Actinomycetota bacterium
AGTACGGCTTCCCGTTGACGGACTTCTTGTACAGGCTCGCCACTCTTTAGGTCATACACCATGACAAGATCGAATGCGCTTCGACACGCCGGATCCACGCAGGTCAAACCCACATACACGTCAAGATTAAATCATCAAGATCCAACTAGCCCGGAAACTGGGGCTAGCTGGAGCTCTGCGGCATCGCTGAGCCGTAGCTTGCGCACCCGGTCACACAGCCACGCTCCGGGTCCTGCAACGGCGAGCGCAGTCTGGCAAGTCTCCTTGACAGAGCAGCGTGAGCTGACCCTATGACAAGCGACCTTGACAGTCGGTCCCGGAGTGCGGGTGACCGGGCGCGGGCTCGCGCCTACCACCGTGACTTTTGGCCGGGCATAGCAGGCTATGTCATCGTGCTCACGGCCGTGATCACCTGGGGGCACCTGGACGGCCACAGTTCATGGCTCTACCTGTGGGCGGTGCTGCCGGTGATCCCGGCCCTGTGGATGGTGCGGGCCATCGTACGCCACATCGGCCGGATCGACGACTATCAGCGGCTGCTGTTGCTGCGGGGTCTTGCCGTCGGGTTCGCCATCGCGATGATCGCGTCACTGACCGTGGGTTTCCTCGGGATCGCCGGGCTGGACCTTCCCGCCGGCGGGTGGATCATCTACGGCGCGGGGATGCTCGGCTGGGCGGTCACTGGCATGGCCGCCACGAAGCGATGAACAATCACCTCAAGGCGCTGCGGGAGAGCCAGGGCTGGACCCAGGGCGCGCTGGCTGACCAACTCGGGGTGTCCCGGCAGACCGTCAACGCCCTGGAGACCGGCCGCTATGACCCCAGCCTGCCCCTGGCCTTCCGGATCGCCCGGCTGTTCGCCCAGCCCATCGAGTCGATCTTCGCACCCGATGAGGACGCGCAGGTCCCGATGGACCTCGACGATGCTCCCAGGAGGATGAAGTGAGCGCTGATCAGGACAAGAGTCCCGGACCACTGCGTCACGTGATCGGATCGAAGGGTAAGATCAACGGCGTCCTCCGCGGCTGGATCAAGAAGGCACTCCAGCGGCCAACAGACCCGGGGCGCGCCCGGCGAGCAGCGGTAGACACCATCGGCAACGGGATCTGCTTGCGTAGGTGCCGGTAGCGGCGTCCTACCGGCCCCCGCGCCGAGTGGCTCAACCTCAAGCCCACCGCTCGGCCAGTCGCCCCGGTGGATGGTGTCCGGACCGGATCACGACGAGGCGATGGGCATGCTCATGTCATGCATCGCTCCACCGGGCGTCATCAGCCCGGGCACCCACTCGGGAACAACGGCCACCGCAAGACCGAGCACCAACAGCGCCACGGTCACGATCGTCGTGGCGACCCGCCGCCAGGGCAACAGCTTCTCAGCCGCGATGAAGACGGCGATCAGCGCCATCCACGGGATGCTCATGACCCCGAGCGCGAACAGCGCGGCCATCAGCGCCCAGCAGCAGCCGACGCACCAGACGCCGTGCCGGGCGCCCATCCGAACGGCGCCCAACGCGCCGGGACGCCAGTGCTCGAGCAAGAAGCTGAACGGGCCACGGCAATGCCGCAGGCAAATGTCCTTGAGCGGCGTGAGCTGGTAGGCCGCGGCCGCGACGATCACACCGCCCGCCAGCAGAGGTCCGCCCCGTTCCCAGCTCAAGGCGTCGATCTCGAAGGCGCGTCCAGCCTTGAGGATGGCGAAGCCGACGAGCCCAACTGCGGTCCACGCGGCCAGGTAGCCGACCAGCAACAAGGCCGATCCCATCCACACGGCGTTCTTCCCGCGCTCACGCCGCGCTGCCTGCAGCCGCCGGTACACCAGCACTGTGGGCCACACCGACGGGAGCATCATCGCGGCCATCATCACAGTCCACATACCGGTGAAGAAGCCGAGCGTGCCCGGATCGGCACCCGGGGCCCCGTCGTCGCCTCCCATCCGCTGCAGCACCACGACCCAGCACAGGACAGCGAGGGCCAACAGCGGACAGATCGTCAGTACCCGACCGGACCTGAGTCGGACTCCCGCCAGCGTCATCTAGCCTGACCAGGCGAAGGGCGCGGAGAACCCCGAGGTGCCTTCATGAGTCCATTCGAGGCCGAGGACTCCGACCCGCGAGCGGCCCTTCGCCACGGTCAGCTCACTGTTCGCCGGGTGGAAGACGTCGACGAGCCGGGCGGGGCGGCCGTTCTCCACGCCGAATGGCACGACGTCGTCGACCTCGACCTCGAGTGCGTTACCGGCGCTCAGCTTGTGGTTCCCGTTGCTTTCAGTGACCTCGATGCGCATTCGTTCCACGCCGAGCATCTCGCCCACGAGTGGGGCGAGTGCCTCCATCGGGCCCCCGAGCTCACCGCCGAACACGGCGCCCAGCTTCTGGAGCTGCTCGTCGGAGGCCCTCTCGTCTACCACGAGCGCGAGCTTCCAGTTGCCGTCGGTCATGACTTGCGGGGCGTCGGCCACCGCCACAACAGTCAGGTCGCTCACGTCCACGTTGTCCACCTCACCGGTGTCCACGTGGAAGATGAGCACCGCGTTGCAGCGTTCCGTGTCGGCTCCCGCATCAAACGAAACCGTGCACGGGCAGGGCATATCGCAGGAACAATTTTCGAAGTAGCGACCGCGGATGGACCAGGCCATGGGGCCCCCTCTCAACCGAGACAAGAAGTCTCGGCCTTCCGATGAGGCCCGGTCAAGCCACCACCCGACGTAACTGCTCTTGCCAGCTACGAGGACCGGCCGGGCTGGTTCGGGATCGTGCGCGAGCGTGGCGGCCGCTACGGGCAAGCCCTACGCCTAATCAGTGGTGTTTCCGCCGGTCACATATGGCGCGCCCGGAGAGACTCGAACTCCCAACCTTCTGATCCGTAGCTGTTCGAAACCGTGTCCACGACCGTACGGGGAACGTAAATCCGCCCGTTAAGGTTGTCCGCCGGACGTACCTGGCCGATCGCGGCCGCCATGAACGAGGCCCAAACTGAGCCCCTCCCGAACCTACGGAGTCTTGTACCGAAGCGATTCGGGCGCTCTGGTGGCTGCGTTTTGCGCATCAACGGTGCCGACGTTGATCAGTTCGATGCGGCTCTTCCCTGTCCGCTCCAATGCCCATCGGGCGGCACCCGCTGGCCCGCGCCGAGCTTGCCGAAGGTTCAACACGCCGAACACGATCACTGCGGCCAGTGCCAGAAAGGGCGATTCCGGACGCCCGCGCAGGCGATGAGCTGGAGCAAGCTCGGGGTGTGCACCGGTCGAGTCTCGAGTCTCGTAGCAGCGCGTCGTGACTGCGGAGGGTCAACCCTTCACCGCGAGCCGCATCGCAGTGGGCAGTCACGTCGTTGACAACAGGCGCCAGCAACAGGATAGTCGAACGTATGTTCGGTCACTGATCGACGGAGGAGCTCTCACCGTCAGGGGACGAGTCGGGGTGCAGCACTGCTCGCAGTCGAGACGGCGACACATCCAGTGCATCCAGCAACACGAGGACTGTGAAGATGCCCGGCTCCTTGATGCTCGAAGTCGTCCCCTGTAGCCCGCGCCTTCCCGACTCGATCTTTCGAACGGTGGACAGGGCCAAACCCGCTTCACGTGCAATGTCTTCCTGCGTGCGCGCTCGTACCAGACGCTCGCTGTACAGCAGCTCAGCGAGGCGTCGCGACGCTTCGCCCCAGGAGTCACCAGCCTGTTTGCGACCGGCCATGCCCTTACCTTACTGCTACTGTTGTAGCGCTATTAAAGTAGCGGTAGTACCATAGCGCTACTCAAGTAGCTTAGGGGCCGTCGATGGAGTGGTCAGGGGAGCCCAACGTGAGAGTGACGCCAGACGCACCTTGGGCACTGTTCGATCAGTCGTCGATCCCTGGCGGTCACTTCGACGAAGTCGTGCCGTCCCGCATCGCGCCCGCTGGTCCGCACCACAGGCCGCGCCAGTTGACGGCCGCGCAGCGCGACGTATTCCGCCAGACTGCGAACCGATCTCGTCAAGCGAAGGTGCGGGCGCTTCTGGGACAAGGCCCAGCGCCACTGCACGAGATCAACATGCCGGCTCTTCGGCCGGTCGATCTAATGCTACAGCGAGACGACAACGGGCTTCGCGCACTGTCGCTGTTCAGTGGAGGAGGAGGTCTCGACCTCGGGTTCGCTCAAGCCGGACATCGCCACGTAGCCAGCTACGAAATCCTGTCCGACGCCGCGGCAACCCTGGTCAAAGCCCGACCCGATTGGAACGTGTACGGCGGCCCTGAGGGCGACGTGACAGCGGTCGACTGGCGACAGTGGCGCGATCAGGTCGACGTCGTCCACGGCGGGCCTCCCTGCCAGCCCTTCTCCAACGCGGGCAGGCAGAAGGGCCAAGAAGACACACGCGACATGTGGCCAGCTCTCGTCAACTGCCTCCTGACTGTGCGGCCACGCGCCTTCATCGCTGAGAACGTCCCCGCACTCGCGTCGGCGAAGTTCAGCGAATACGTGCGGACGAAGATCATCGAGCCTCTCTGCCCGCGTTACCGCATCCGCATGCTCAGACTTCGAGCCGAGGACTTCGGCGTGCCCCAGGCTCGACGTCGCGTCGTGTTCATCGGCTTCGCCCGTGCAGCCGACGACCGCCGGTTCGTCGAGCCGACTCCCACACACGTGTGGGGAGATGAGGACGTAGCTGCGCGCTCAGGGCTGCAGCGATGCATGGGCCTGCGTGAGGCCCTGGGGCTCCCCGACATCGGGGTCGACTCACTGTCCCCGACCATTCGCAGCACCCTCACAGGACCGCGTCACACCACCAGCATCCTGAACAGCGTGGCCGCCGCGCGGGCGTTCGCGACGCTTCAGGTGTGGCCCAACGGGGTGGCGCTCACCCGAGAACGCGCACGATCGTTCGTCCCTGACAACGGCCATTTCCGGCTGTCGGTGCCGGACGTCGCTGTGCTGCAGGGGTTCCCCGAGGCCTGGCCCCTGATGGGCGCGACCTACATGCAGCTCGGCCAGCTGGGCAACGCCGTGCCGCCACCGTTGGCCTACGCGGTCGCCTCGTCAGTCGCCGACGCACTGGCTTGAGCGATGATCGGATCTGCGGTGTCCTCGTCCAGCTTCTCACCTGCAGCGACCCTCTCCGCGCGCTTCGCCAGGTAGGCCGTCACGTTGGACCGCAGGGTCGCCGCGTGATTCCTGGTGATCGGCTCCAGCCGATCGCTGAGGTAGCTGCCGGGGATGTGCGGGTTGTTGAGCGTCGCCCCGCGCCGGATGACGTACCCACAGCGCTCGCGAAGCAGGCCCAGCATCCGATCCGGTGAGTAGCCGCCCTTGGGCAGGTCGGCGTTGGCCTCGTACTGACGTGCGGCCCACTGGTTCTTCATGATCGCTTTGGCGTCCTTGGCCGTGTAGCTGTCTCGGTCACCCACGACATCGACCACGTCAGCATGCGTCAGTCGCTGCGGAGCGCGGTCCGCGAGCACCAGGTCCGGCCGGATGTAGGCTTCCTTCTCGGTGATCCAGTCGGCCATGTCCGCGGGCGAGGCGTAGTAGCAGTGCAAGAGAGTTATCGCGTCATTCGCATAGAAGGCGAACAGCCAGTGCAGACGGCGCCACTTTACAATGTGGGCGGGCCCGAAGTCCCGCACGGTGGAGACACTGTTCCCCGTACTCGACTTCAGTTCGAAGGGCACCGGTTCAGAGCCGTCATCGAGGTCAAGTACGGCATCGAGGCCCCCCCGGGTGCGGTCGGGCGGCAGAGTCAGGTTGAACAGGTTCAACATCTGCCGCTCGCGGGCGTCGTCTTGGGCCAGCATGGGTGACATGCTGCCGTCCGATTACGGGGCCGCGTCGACGGGGCCTCCTGAACCGGGGTCGTCACCCTCCCCCAGTCCACTCTCGGAGCACGTTCGTCAGCGCTTCCGCCGCCAACGAATCCGCGACACAGGACCGGAGATGGCCCTGCGTCGGGAGCTCCACGCGCTCGGCCTACGGTACCGAGTCGACCATCCCGTCCTGCCCGGGGTGAGACGCCGGCCCGACGTGGTGTTCACCGCGGCACGGGTCGCCGTGTTCGTCGACGGATGCTTCTGGCACCGCTGCCCACAACACGCCACACAACCCAAGAACAACGCGACCTGGTGGGTGGAAAAGCTGCAGCGCACGGTCGACCGTGACCGCGACACCGACCAACGCCTGGCCGCCGCCGGCTGGACTGTCGTGCGGGTCTGGGAACACGAGAGACCCGACCAAGCGGCAGCCCAGATCCGCAACGTAGTGCTGCCACGCCGACCAGGCTGGCCGGGCGCTGCCCAGGATGGATCCTCCGCCGCGCGTCCGACGCTGAAAGGAGTCAAGAAAGCGAGCCGTCGGCGGACCCGAGCAACGGGTTGAAGGCCTCCTGCAACGGCGCCTCGACTCCGGGTTCGAGCAGCGCGCCGACCGTTGCCTTGGTACGGGCGACCTTCAGCGAGTCAGCCTCCGCCTGGAGCCGCGTAAGGATCTTCTTTTCGTCAAGGCCAGAGCTGTCGTCGTTGCGGACGGTGATGCTGTTTCCGGTGCTGACGGTAGCGGCGGTCGCTCTACTGATGCAGGCGCGGCGAGCTGGATCGAAACAGTACCGATGGGACTGAACTGAAGACTCCGCTGTTCCGGCCGCGACCTAGTAGTCACCAGCGCCAGAAGGGGATGTCTAATGAGTCACCGACGGGGAAGCGAACGGTCCGCTAACGCGCAGGAATGCTGATCTATAATCATGTGGGCTTTGCCAGACCTCAGGCCTGGGGTCCGGCAGGAGCGGACTCCAGGCCCGAGGGATTTCCGGCCCACTATCGGTGCTCTACCCCTGGCTAGTCATCGACATGCATGTCGATGATGGTACAGGGTTGAGGTGACCGAGCTTCGGGTCGGAGCTTCGCGAGAACTTTCCCAGCCGCCTGCTGAATCTGTTCAAGATTCGAAATCGTGCGTTCCCTGTACTCGTCTGGCGCTTTGTCGATCACCAGTTGCAGGTCGAGTAGGTCCATTGTCATGCGGGCCAAAGTGGCATTAGCTCTTATGAATCGTTCGGCGAGCTTGGCTAAAAATTCCGGTTCGGCGAGTCGGGCGCGCAGATCTTGTTCTTGAATCCGCGCAGTCGTTCGTGCTTTAGATATCTCTTCGTTCTGAATGGCGCGTGCTGCCGCCAAGATCCGACGGTTTCGTACCTGGGATCGATTGACGACAGCGTCTCGCACCTTTTTTTCATCGAGCAGCTCTTCAACCCGTTCGACCTTCTCTCGCAAACGCGCTGACTGCAACCCGTCGGCCATTTCGTCATTTAGCAGAAGGTTCACTCTTTTCGGGCGTGATCTGTAACGAGAATGCTTGGCATGCGAGATGTCTGGGATTCGATGACCGGGCACCCAGGCCGCAGCAGTGTAGTAGCAATCTTTTAGTAGGCTGAACGAAATACTAGTCTCACCGGCGAACTCAGCGAGACGCTTCTGGGCGAGAGATCGCTCTGCTCTCCCCACGCCCGGAGGTACCGCCTCAAGCGCTAGGTCGCCGAGGGCCCAACGGTCGGTGGGAGTCGCTCGGGCCAAGCGACTCCCCTCGGCCACCAAGGCCTCCCAGGTACGGGAGGTCACCGTCTAGCTTTTCGAATTGCTTGGGCCGATAGCCCGCTTGCGCGTTTCGGCGGGCGAACCGAGTGCAACAAAGTCGGGAGAAGCCACTTGCATCAGACGACCGATGGCAGTTGTCACATGGCCCCCCAGCTCTCGCTTCATTCGATCGGTAATCCCATCGAATGCCATGCCCACCATGGTGCAGTCGTCACGGACTCCTCCACTTACTTTGACGAGCTGATCGCCCCGTGGGCGTACGTAGTATTCGATGATAAGATCATGGTCATCCGTGGCCGCTTTGACGGTGGCTTGAACGCCGTCCCGCGTGAGTCTCGCCTCGATCAGCAGGAGGCCTTTCTGCACCACCAGCTCTTGGACGGCACCTGCTCGACTAGTCTTGCACATGGTGCCCCACAGCAGATTAGATACCTCTCTGATGGCCTTGTCGCGCTCTTCGAGGTCTGGGTACTCCTTCGGGTTTGTCTTTAGCTGACGCAATTCATCGTCAGACAGCTCGTGCTTACCGCGGAACCCGGGAAGAATTTTGTCCAGGATTTCAAATCTCGTCAACCCTGCCTGGCCGAGGATGGTCTTCTTCGTCAGGATGTCCTCAGAGGAGGTGCGGACCGGGTTCTTCACCCAGAGATCTCGCAAGGCTCCTGCGAGGGTGTCCTGCAGTAGTAGCCGAGCCTCGTCGTCGTAGTAGCCCTGGATTGCAAGGGCATCGCGAGCGAGGGAATTGTCGCGCCAGCTCATGATAAGCTCCGTTCTTCTTGCGGGTCGGCTCCCCGTTGGAGCGTTGCCGGTCAGATGAGCGAACCATACAGATGGTCAGGTCTTGATGCAACCGTCTGCGGGTGCCAGCTTCGTCCCGGGCGAGGGACGCTTGTGAGCGACTGCAAGCGCGTGTAGATGATCGAAGCGTCTTGCCAGCATGCCCGGCGCCGAAACGCGCAGGAAGACGAACGGCGGCTCGCTGCCGAACTGTGGCGGGGCGACGGATGGGGTGTTCGCGCAGCCGACCGGGAAGCCGGTCGACCCGCGCGCCGACTACGGGGAGTGGAAAGATCTGCTCACTGCGGCTGGGGTGCGGGAGGCCCGGCTACATGATGCGCGGCATACAGCGGCGACCATGCTGCTAGTGCTCGGGGTGGCTGAGCGGGCCGTTATGGACATCATGGGCTGGTCAAAGATTGATATGGCTCAGCGGTACATGCATGTCCCTGACGAGCTGCGGCAGCGGATCGCGTCACAGCTTGGTGGACTGCTCTGGAAGGCATCCGAGGACGACGACGATGACGGCACCGGTGGTGTCCTCGTGCCCGCCTAGATGGTCGATTGAGACCCGGAAGGGGTGTCCCGCAGGGGGCGCCCCTTCCCACCTGCGCGCCCGGAGAGACTCGAACTCCCAACCTTCTGATCCGTAGTCAGATGCTCTATCCGTTGAGCTACGGGCGCTTATTCTGTTGTCGGCCAGCATAGGATCGACCGTCTGCGGAGGCTCCGGGATTTGAACCCGGGAGGGGGCGTAACCCCCAACCGCATTAGCAGTGCGGCGCCATAGACCAGACTAGGCGAAGCCTCCCGGGGCCCTTCGAGGCCGCCAGACGAGCAGCCTACACAGCGGGCCCTTGATCGGGCAAAGCGGGTAACCGACCCGTCCGGCACCGCCAACGCCGCTGGTCACGGCCGTAGAAACACTGGACTGTCAGACCCTCGACGTACCCTCACTGCCATGGATGAGCCGGTGGTGGAGATGGCCGCAGCAAAGCCTCGGGCGCGGCTGGGCCCCCTGGTTGCTGGTTACACCGGCTATCGCATCGAGGGTGCCCAACCCGGTGTGCACCGCGGCCTGCCGTCGCGTCATCTCACCTTCATTGTGACGCTCGAGGGCACGGTCGACCTCGCGACCACGCCCGATCCCGCCGCGCCGCCGACTTCGTTCACCGCCCTTGCCGCCGGTCTGCACGCTACCCCGGCGCTGATCAGCCACGACGGTTATCAACACGGCATCCAGTTGCACCTCACCCCGTTGGGCGCCCGGGTCCTGCTCGGGTTGCCCGCCGGCGAACTGGCCGGCATCGTCGTCGAATTGGGTGCGCTGCTCGGGCCGGTTGCTGGTGAACTGGTCGAGCGGCTGCGGTCCGCCAACACGTGGACCGACCGGTTTCTCGAACTGGACGACGTGCTGACTCGGATCGCCAGGCAACGGGATGGTCCGGCACCGGAAATCGGATGGGCCTGGCGGCGGCTGACCGCCAGCCAGGGCCGGGTCGAGGTAGCCACGCTGGCCAAGGAGGTCGGCTGGAGTCGGCGCCACCTGGGCGAGCGCTTCAAGCGCGAGTTCGGTCTGACACCCAAGGTAGCGGGCCGAGTGATGCGCTTCGAGGTCGCGCACCGGCTGCTCCGCGCGCCGCAACGGCCAGGCCTCGCCGAGGTCGCGAACCGGGCAGGCTTCTACGACCAGGCGCACCTGCACCGTGAGTGGCGCGAAATGGCCGGCTGCACGCCATCACGATGGATTGCTGAGGAGCTCCCATCTGTCCACGACCACCGACTCGAAGCCGCTGCATCCTCAATGACATGACCAACACACCAGCACCCACCATCTGGCCCGCCCTGGCCTACGCCGACGCGCCGGCGGCCCTCCGCTTCCTGGTCGAAGCCTTCGGGTTCGTCGAAACCCTGGTCGTGCCCGGGGAGGGCGCCCGGGAGATCGCGCATGCCGAGCTTCGCTGGCCCGAAGGCGGTGGCGTCATGCTCGGCTCGACCTGCGACGACCACGGTGAACTCGGACGGTTGAAGCCAGGCACCACGTCGATATACGTGGTCACCGACGGGCCCGACGCACTTTTCGCGCGGGCCACCATGGCGGGCGCCGAAGTCATCCGCGGGCTCAAGGACGAGGACTACGGCTCACGCGGGTTCACCGTTCGCGACCCGGAAGGCACCCTGTGGAGTTTCGGCACCTACCGCGGAGCGTGACGCCGCGTCGCCGGTCATCGGAGTTTGGCTCCGACACCGATCAGCTTCTCGCGGAAGTTCTCGTAGCCGCGGTCCAGCAGCGAGACTCCGGTCACCGTCGAGTCGCCCTGCGCTGCGAGTGCGGCCAGCACGTAGGAGAAACCCGCGCGCAGGTCCGGGACGTGCACGGTCGTCCCTTGCAGCTTGGCGGGTCCGACCACGACGGCGGAGTGCTGGTGATTGCGCGATCCGAAGCGGCACGGGGTACGACCGAGACACTCGGTCAAGACCTGCATCTGGGCGCCGAGCGCCTGGAGCGCCTTCACGTACGCCAGCCGGTTTTCGTGCACCGTCTCGTGCACCACCGTCACGCCGTCCGCCTGCGTCAGGGCCGTGACCATGGGGGACTGCCAGTCGGTCATGAAGCCAGGGTGCACGTCTGTCTCGATGACCAGCGGGCGCGGCATGGACTTCTCCCGCCGGAACGTCACCTCGTTGCCGTCGCTGGAGAAGTCGAACTCGCCACCCGCGCGACGATAGACGTTGAGATACGTCCCAAGATCGGCTTGCCGGACGCCGCGCACCGTGATCCGTCCATCGGTCGCCAACGCGAGGCTCGCCCAGGACGCCGCTTCGAGCCGGTCCGGGATGGCGGTGTGCGAGACCCCCCGCAATCGGGAGACGCCGGTGACCTGCAGGACACGGCCAGGCTGGACGGTGATCAGCGCGCCCATCCGCTGGAGCATGGAGATCAGGTCGATGATCTCCGGCTCGGTGGCGGCGTTGTGCAGCTCCGAGTCGCCAGCGGCGACGACCGCCCCGAGCAGGAACTGTTCGGTGGCTCCCACGCTCGGGTACTTCAACTCGACGACCGCACCGCGCAGGCCGCCCGCTTCGGCCGTCAGTTTGAAGCCGGTGTCGGTCCGCTCGCTGACCGCGCCGAACGCCCGAAGGACTTCCAGGTGCAGATCGACCGGACGCTCGCCGATGCTGCAGCCACCGGGTTTCCAGAGCTCCGCGTGTCCGGTGCGGTGCAGCAGCGGCGCGCAGGTGAGCACCGGGATCCGGCTGCGCACATGGAAGTACTCCAGATCGCGCGTCCCCGCGGTGTGGATCCCGCGCGCCTCGATCCGCAGCTGGCCGTCCGCCGGCTGTGCGGTGCTGCATCCCAGCATCTCCAGCAGCTCGCTCACCAGCAGGGTGTCGACGATCTGCGCGACGTTGTGGATGAGCACGGGCTCCTCGGTCAGCAGCGCCGCGACCATCAGCTTGGGGACCGCGTTCTTGGAGCCACGGATCTTGACCGTCCCGCCGAGCGGGATGCCGCCAGTCAGGTGTAGCGCGTCACCGCCATCAGTCATGGGAGGCCCAATCACCAAATGAGCGTAGCGAGTCCGGGTTGCGCAGTGCGCCGGAGCTCAGCGCGCGCACCGGGTCCATGCCGGCGAGGATCTTTTTCACCGGGATCTCGCACTTCTTGCCGTTGAGGGTGCGGGGCACGTCGTCGATCACGATGAACCGGTTGGGCACGTGCCGGGGCGACAGGGCGCTGCGCAGCGCCGCGCGCAGCCGCAGCTCGACGTCAGCCAGCGACACCCCGCCGGCGAGAACCAGGAAACACAGCAGCTCGCCCTCGCCGGCGCCCGCGCCGGAGGTGTCGATGACCAGTGAGTCGAGCACCTCGTCCAAGCTCTCGACCACGGCGTAGAACTCCGCGGTGCCCATCCGGACACCACCGCGGTTGAGCGTGGCGTCGGACCGGCCGTAGATCACGCACGAGCCATGGGGGGTGATCTTGATCCAGTCACCGTGCCGCCACAGGCCGGGATACACCGCGAAGTACGCCTCGCGCAGGTGGGTACCGTCCGGATCGTTCCAGAATGACACCGGCATCGAGGGCATCGGCTTGGTGATCACCAGTTCGCCCACGTCGTCGATCAGCTCCCCACCGGCCTCATCGAGAGCGACCACCGCGGCCCCCAACGCACGGCAGGAGATCTCGCCCTCCCAGACCGGCACGTCCGGTGCGGCACACAGGAAGGCCGCGCACAGATCAGTGCCCCCGGACACCGAGCAGATCTGCACGTCCGAGCCGACCTCCGAAGCGATCCAGCGGAAACCTTCCGGTGGCAGCGGGGCGCCCGTCGAGCCGACGGCTCGCAGCGCGGTGAGATCCAGCTCGGTGCCAGGCCGCAGGCCGGCCTTGCGGCAGGACTGGATGTACGGTGCGGACGTGCCGAAATAGCTCACCCGTTCCTCGGCGGTCAGCCGCCACAGCGCGCCAAGATCGGGGTGGCCAGGGCTGCCGTCGTAGAGCACGACGGTCGCACCCACCAGCAGGCCGCTGATCAGGTAGTTCCACATCATCCAGCCGGTGGTGGTGAACCAGAAGAACCGCTGTCCGGGCCCGAGATCGGCCTGTAGCGCCAACGCCTTGAGGTGCTCCAGGACGATCCCGCCGTGGCCGTGCACGATGCCCTTGGGCAGCCCGGTGGTACCCGAGGAGTAGAGCACCCACAACGGGTGATCGAAGTCCACCGCCTCGAACGCCAGGTCAGCACCCGAGTGCGCGATGAGCAGCTCGTCCCACCCCACGGCTGCATCCAGCGTCGCATCGGCGTCCAGATAGGGCACCAGCACCGTGGCGCACAGCGACGGCAGCTGGTCGCGCAGCGCATCCACCGTGGACCGGATGTCGAAACGCTTGCCGCCGTAGAGGTATCCGTCGACGGCGATCAGCACGGTCGGCGCGAGCTGGGTGAACCGGTCGGCGACCGCCCGGGTTCCGAAGTCCGGCGAGCACGACGACCAGATCGCTCCGAGACTTGCGGTGGCAAGGAACGCCACCAGGGTGTCCGGCGAGTTGGGTACCAGCGCGACCACCCGGTGCCCCCGGCGGACACCCAGCGACGCCAGCGCCGAGCGCGCCGCGGCCACCCGCCGGCGCAGCAACCCCAAGCTCAGCTGATCCCGAACGCCGTCCTCGCGGCGGAAAACAACGGCCAGGTCGTCTGTGTCCTTTCTTCCTGGATCCTTGCCGGGTCCGGGAAGCAGTGCGTGCTCGGCGTAGTTCAGCGTCCCGCCCGGAAACCACCGTGTCCCGGGCATCGACTCATCGGTCAGCACCCGCTGTGGCGCGGTATGGAACCGGACGCCAGCGAAGTCGGCGAACGCCCCCCAGAAACCCGCCACATCGGCCACCGACCAGCGCCACAACGCGTCGTAGTCGGCCACGACGACGCCCCGGCGCGCCGCCAGCCAGCTACGGAACGCCGCCAGCTGAGACCGGGCGACGGCAGCCGGGTCGGGCAGCCAGACGATCTGGGGCTCACTCATCTCCCGTTGGTACCACGGCGTCAGCGCAGGTGAGAGCAGAACCAGTTCAGAGTTCGGCTCCAGGCCTCCGGCGCGACGGACCGGTCGGTGTCGAAGCAGCAGTGCACCAGGTCGGTGGCGACATGGGCGGAGTGGGCAGCATCGCGCAGCTTGTTCACGTCGGCCTCGGGGACCTCACCATCCCAGCCGTAGATGCCCAGCCATGGGCAGCGCAGCTCGGCAGCAACCTCGACCAGCGCAGGCAAACCTGCGACCACCGGCTCCATCACCCCGATCCCGCCAATGGTCACCACCGCACCAAGATCGCGTTGAGTGGCGACGACGAGCGCCACGGCGCCGCCCAGGCCGAAGCCCGCTATTCCCATCTGGTCGGCAGCCACGCCGCGCTGCGCCAACCAGTGCAAGGCGGCGTCGGTGTCGGCGTGGATGGTCCCCGCGGTCAGCCGCTCGAGGTGGCGCGCGACGGCATCGCCGTCGTCGGGCAGCTCGTCGACGCCGTCGCGGTGGAACAGATGCGGGATCACGGCCAGCCAGCCCTCGCCTGCCAGCTCAGCGGCGAACTGCCAGACGTCCTCGGTGACGCCGCGGACGTCGGGCGCGACGATGATGCCGCCACGGACCGCGGATTCCGGGGTGGCGACGGTCAGCCGCAACCCATCGCCGTTGTAGAGCCCAGTGCCGTTGCAGAACCCAGTGCCGTTGCAGAACCCAGTGCCGTTGCAGAACCCAGTGCCGTTGTAGAACCCAGTGCCGTTGTAGAACCCAGTGCCGTTGTAGAACCCAGTGCCGTCGTAAAGCGGGATCTGTTCCAGGCTGCGTTGCGTCATGGCCGTGCCCCACTCGTGATGGCGAACATCGGGTGACCGGGCATCTTACTCGGTCAAGCACGTCGCGCCCGAAGATCACTTATTCGGGTGACCGACGCTGATCACGTTTTGTGTGCCGTGAGCGACACATTTTGTCGTTGTAGGCACATAATCGGTGATCACAGGTGACCGACTGTGGCGGCAACATCGACCACAGCTTTCCCGCCACCCGTTACGGTGAGGGCAAGCATTCGCCCGATCCGCGCACCCTGGACAGGAGGCCCGATGACCGCCCGCACGAGGGCTGATCTGGAGTCGCTGCCCGAATACGTGCCCGGTCGCAGCATCCCGGGAGCGGTGAAGCTGGCCAGCAACGAGGCGTCCGCGGGCCCGTTGCCCAGCGTCGTCGCGGCGATCCGAGAAGCCGCCGAGGGCGTCCACCGTTACCCGGACAACGGGGCGGCCACCCTGGTGGATCGCCTGGCGGTCCGGTTGGACGTTCCACCATCTCACCTCGCTGTCGGAGCCGGGTCCGTGGCGCTGTGTCAGCAGTTGGTGCAGTCCACTTGTGGACCGACCGACGAGGTGCTGTTCGCGTGGCGTTCGTTCGAGGCCTACCCGATCATCACCCAGGTCGTCGGCGCCCGGCAGCGCACGGTGCCGCTGCGCCCCGACCACGCTCACGACCTGGCGGGGATGCTCGACGCGATCACCCCAGCCACCCGGTTGGTCTTCGTGTGCAATCCCAACAACCCGACCGGCACTGCAGTGCGACGCGACGAGCTGGTCGCCTTCCTCGATGCGGTACCCGACGGTGTGCTGGTCGCCCTGGACGAGGCCTACCACGAGTTCGTCACCGACCCCGCGGTGCCTGACGGCATGGAGCTCTACCGGCATCGGGACAACGTCGCGGTGTTGCGGACCTTCTCCAAGGCTTACGGGCTGGCCGGTCTACGGGTCGGGTACTGCGTGGCGCCGGAGCCGGTCGCCGCCGCGCTGGGCAAGGTCTCTGTGCCGTTCAGCGTCAATTCACTGGCCCAGGCCGCCGCGCTGGCCAGCCTCGACGTCGAGGTCGAGGTGCTGGACCGCTGCCGGGGCGTGACGGCCGAACGGGACCGGGTGCGGGCCGAGCTGCTCACGATGGGCTACCCCGTGCCGCCCTCCCAGGCCAACTTCGTCTGGCTGGCGCTAGGCGAGCGCACCTCGAGCTTCGCTGAGCATTGTCTGGAGCACAAGGTCGTGATCCGCCCGTTTCCCGGCGACGGCGCACGCATCACCATCGGCGACGCCAGCGAGAACGACGTGCTGCTGACGGCAGCCCGTGAGTGGCGATGCGAGTTACAACTCGCATCGCCACTCACGTGGGGGCTTCAGCCCCCTATATAGCTCATCTCGACCTTGGGGAGGCCCAGGGTTGCGGTGGTGCGCTGGGCTGAGTAGCGGTCGGTTCGACCCTTCCAGATGCCGGTGATCCGCTTTTCGATGTCGTCATCGCTGGCCCCGCCCCGCAGCGGCGTGCGCAGGTCGTGGCCGATGCCGGCGAACAGGCAGGTGTACAACTCGCCCTTGGCGGACAGCCGAGCCCGGGTGCAGGTGCCGCAGAACGGCTGGCTGATCGAGGTGATCACGCCGACCTCACCCGCGCCGTCGAGGTACCGGTACCGAGCGGCCACCTCGCCGACGTAGGCCGGATCCACCGGCTCGACCGGCCAGGCGCGGTTGATCGCCTCGACGATCTCCGCCGCAGGGACGACGTCGTCGAGCCGCCAACCGTTGGTGGCACCGACGTCCATGAACTCGATGAAACGCACGATGTAGCCGTGTTCCCGCCCGAAGGCGGCGAGGTCGAGGATGCCCTTGCCGGCGTTGAGCCCACGCTTGACCACGGTGTTGACCTTGACGGGGGTCAGTCCGGCGTCGTCGGCGGCGGCGATGCCCGCCAGCACCCGGGCGACGGGGATCTTCACGTCGCTCATGGTCCGGAAGGTTTCCGCGTCAAGGGAATCCAGGCTGACCGTCACCCGGGACAATCCAGCATCGCGCAGGGAGGTCGCTTTCTTCGCGAGCAGTGACCCGTTGGTGGTCATCGCCATATCGTCGATGCCGTCGATGCCGGCCAGCTGCTCGACGAGCCCCTCGATACCGTGCCGGAGCAGCGGTTCCCCACCAGTGAGCCGAATCTTCTCAACACCCAGGTCGGCGAATACCTTCGTCACCCGAACGATTTCCTCGAACGAGAGCAGTTCCGAGGAGTCCATGAACGGGAAATCGGTACTGAAGACGTCACGAGGCATGCAGTAGCAGCAGCGGAAATTGCACCGATCGGTGACCGAGATTCGCAGGTCCCGCAGGCCGCGCCCAAGCTGATCGCTCACGGTGGGTGATCTAACAGTTTCCATGCCGTCCATTCAGTCCACGGTACTCGAGTGCCGGCTCAAGGTTAGTTCGTTGACGCGCGGCCGCTCCGGTTCACTCCGGCCACGTCACCAGGTTGGTCGGGTCCGAACAGGGCCGTATACCACTATCACGTTGTGTAGTCATATCACTCTTTCGGGCTGTTAACAAAGTTGGAGCGCCGAGCGAAAAGTAGAATGACCGGTACGTGCGGTGACCGGTGTGCGGCGGCTGTTCCACCGCGTCCAGGGGGCTACTGTCCGGGAGGCTTCTGTGTCGGTACCTGCGCCGCCGTATGGATCCTTCGCACCACGCCCGGGCCCGCTGCGCAACGGCATCGGCGTCGTGAGCTTCGCGCTCGGCTTGATGGTCGCGTTCGGGCTGGTGGCGTACGCGGCCTGGTTGGCCATCGCCGCGATGGGGGTTGTCGGGACTGCCACTCAGCACGTCGCGGGCTCCATCATCGGGCGGGCCCCTGTCGAGCACTATTCGGTGGGCCAGGATGCCACCATTCCGCGAGCCACGCTGCCCGCAGCGGCGACCCCCAACGGCACGACGATGGCCTTCGATCAGCTGTGGACCGCCCCGGACGGGAACACGATCGTCGCCGGGGCGCCCACGGTGGGCACCTCGCCGGAGACTGGCGAGTCGGTGATCCTGGTGCCGGTGACCCTGACCAACAATGGCGAGCGGGACTGGAACCCGGTGTCCACCTCCTTCGTCGGGGCAGTCAACCGGGCAACGGTTCCCGAGTCCGCCGAAGGCGACTGGATGTACCGGTCCCCGATCGTGCCGCACACCTCGGTGACCCTGACCAAGGAATTCGTCGGCGGCCGAGGCCAGTTCACCTTGACCGCGAGCTCCCCCAACGGTGTCGCGTTGTTCAGCGGTCACGTCTGACTTCGCTACGTCTGACTTCGCCGCGAAGTCAGACGCGGTTGGGTACCCGGATGGAGATCGTGGTGCCGGTGCCCGGGACGAAATCGACGGTCAAGCCGTCGCGCTCACCGAAGGAGTCCCGCAGCTGATCGTCGATCGTGCACAGGACGTCCCGGAAGTCGACATCCTCCCGGCCGGGTCCGTCATCGGCGACGGTGATCAGGCAGTCCGGGCCCTGCGCGCGAGCCGAGATCGTGACGGTGCCGCCGAGCTGCTTGCGCTCGACGCCGTTGCGAACCGCGTTGTCGACCAGCTGCTGCACCGCCAGAAACGGCAGCACCACGGGTAGCATCACCGGCGCCACATCGAGGTGCACCCGGAGGCGCTCGCGAAACCGGGACCGCTGCAGCGTCAGGTAACGGTCGATGTTCTCCAGTTCCTCGGCCAGCGTGGTGTCGGTGGCGCCGCGCAGCGAGTACCGCGCGAACTCGGCGAAAACGACCAGCAGGTCCCGGGCCCGCGGCGGGTCCGTGCTGACCAGGCCCACGATGGTGCTGATCGTGTTGAACAGGAAGTGCGGGGAGATCTGGCCGCGGAGCGTCCGCAGTTCGGCGCGAACCTGGGCGACGGCGCGGTCCAGCTCGACGAGCAGCGCCTGGTCTTCGTCGCGGCCACCTTCGCGGGCCCGCAGCACGACCGGCGCCCGGACCGCCGCGACGTGCTTGGCGGGGCGCAGACCGCGCCAGGTGGGGTTCCCGAGGCGGCCCTGGGCGGTCCACTGCCGGTAGTAGACCTCGCCCTGCAGCCGCGGAGCCACCCAGTGCACGCCCCGGTCGGGCAGATCGGGCATCTCATCGGCGAAGGGACTGGCCGGCTGTGCCAGACCGGTCAGCTTGTCGAGCAACTCCCGGCGGGACGCATCGGTGAAACCCGTGCCGACCTGGCCGACGTAGCGCAGACCGTCTGCGGTGGGCACCCCGACGAGCAGTGCGCCGAGCGCGGCAGCACTGTGACGTTCCGGCACCCACCCCCCGATGATCACTTCCTGGGACTGGCGCAACGTGGTCTGCACCCAGCTACGGGAACGGCCCGGCAGGTACGGCGAGTCCACCCGCTTGGCGACCACGCCCCGCAGGCCGTGTTCGGCAGCGGTGTCCAGCACCGTCTGGCCGTCGGTGTCCAGGAAACAGGGCGGCGCCACGACCGGTCCCTCGGCGAGCCCGAGTTCGGCCAGCAGCTCCCGACGGCGCTGGTAGGGCAACTGAGCGGTGGACCGGCCGTCCAGGCTCAGCAGATCGAACACGTAGTAGGTCACCGGCGCGCGGCGCAACACCGTCGCGGTCGGACGTTGCACGTTCATCCGCCGATGGAGCTGCGCGAAGCTGGGGCGCCCGCAGGAGTCCAGCGCAACGATCTTGCCGTCGAGCAGCATCCGGCGTCGCCCCGCGAACGCTGCGAGTTCCGGGTACGCGGCGGTGATGCTGCGGTGGCTGCCGCTGAACAGGCACATCCGGTCGGGTTCGACGCAGGCCAGCGAGCGGATCCCGTCCCAGCTGAACTCGAAGGCCCAGCCCGGCCCGACCGGCAGCGGGCCCGCCGTCGGCAA
This sequence comes from Actinomycetota bacterium, assembly GCA_030854185.1. Classification (GTDB taxonomy): domain Bacteria; phylum Actinomycetota; class Actinomycetes; order Mycobacteriales; family Pseudonocardiaceae. Next base: position 19,548 of record JALYTS010000034.1, read on the forward strand.
CATGGGACGCACCAGGTCTGACATCGTCGCCTCAGCGTCGACGGCTGGATTTTTCTTGGCCGGCCTTATCCGACTTGTCACCGGACTTGCCCTTGTCACCAGACTGGCGCTGGATCGGCAGGTTCGGTGGGTCACCGCGAGCGGCCTTGGCTGCCTCGACCGACGCCTGCAAGGCGGTGATCAGGTCCACCGATGGCGCGGGCTGCGCAGACGTCGGTGGGGCGACGAACTCCTTGCCCGCGGTCTTGGCTTCGATGACCGACAGCAACGCCTCGCGATACCCGTCCTGGTACGCCTCGGGGGTGAAGTCGCCGGACATCGCCTCGATGAGGGTGTCCGCCATCTTCAGCTCTGCGTTGCTGACGGACACCTCGAGCTCCAGCACGTCGAACTGCGCCTTGCGCACCTCATCCGGCCAGACCATCGTCTGCAACGCAAGCACATCACCCCGGGGTCGCAGCACGGCCAGCGCTTCCTTGCTCCGTATCGCGATCTTGGCCAGGCCGACCCGGTTGGTGCGGTCCAGCGCGGCTCGGAGCAACTCATAGGGCTTGCGGCCGGCCGGATCGGGTTCCAGGTAGTACCCGCGGGCCAGCGCGAGCGGATCAACCTGGTCCGCCGGCACGAAGGCGACCAGCTCGACGACCTTGGTGGTGGTCAGCGGCAGGTTGGCGAAATCCTCGTCGGTCAGGATCACGGTCTCACCCGACGGCAGCTCGAAGCCCTTGGCGAGGTCGGCGTAGGCGACCTCGTTGTCGCACACCTCGCACACCCGGCGGTAGCGCACCCGGCCGGCGTCCTCATCGTGCACCTGATGGAAGGACACATCACGGTCCTCGGTAGCCGAATACAGCCGGACCGGGATGCTGACCATCCCGAAGGCCAGTGCGCCCTTCCATATCGCCCGCATCCCACCACACTGCGACACTCCGGGCCACGTGTCCAGCCCAAACCGTAGGCAACGGCGTACCGTAATGTGGTTTGGGCATTTTTCCCGGGCCTGAACGGGAGGCGCGCTATGACCGTCGTCATCATCGCGGCACTGATCGCGATCGTGGTCCTCGGGGCGTTGTGGTTGCTGTCCGGCGCGCGGGTGGTCAGCCAGATGGAACGTGGTGTGGTGTTCCGGTTCGGTCGAGTATCCAGCACACCCCGGCAACCGGGGTTGACCTGGATCACCCCGGGGCTGGAGAAACTCCGCAAGGTCAACATGCAGATCATCACCATGCCGGTGCCCGCGCAGGACGGCATCACCCGCGACAACGTGTCGGTGCGGGTCGACGCGGTGGTCTACTTCAGGGTCGTCGACCCGGTCAAGGTCGTCGTCGACGTGCAGGACTACCTCCAAGCCGTCTCGCAGGTCGCGCAGACCTCGTTGCGCTCGATCATCGGCAAGAGCGAGCTGGACGATCTGCTGTCCAACCGCGAGCGGCTCAACGAGGGGCTGGAACTGCTGATCGACAGCCCCGCGCTGGGCTGGGGCGTGCAGATCGACCGGGTGGAGATCAAAGACGTCGCGCTGCCGGAGTCGATGAAGCGGTCGATGTCGCGCCAAGCCGAGGCCGAGCGGGAACGGCGGGCCCGGGTGATCAGCGCTGAGGGTGAGCTGCAGGCGTCGGAGAAGCTGGCCCAGGCAGCCGCGGCGATGGCCGATCACCCCGCGGCCCTACAACTACGACTGCTGGAAACCGTCGTCCAAGTCGCCTCAGAGAAGAACTCCACCCTGATCCTCCCCTTCCCCGTGGAGCTCCTCCGCTTCCTCGACGCCAACACACCCCCCCGGAATCCCGACCCGCCCGCTTGAGCCGGACCCGTCGTGAACTCGACAGCGCGGACATTTTTCGCGAACGGGAACGTCGGTGCTGTCGAGTTCACGACATACCACCCCGGCGTCGCAGGATCTTGGTCATGTGGATGAGGTGGTAGTGGCCGGCGCTGGTTCGGTGATCTTCGGTGTAGCCGTGTCGCTGGTACAGGCGCTGGTTGGCCAGGCTGTGCTCGCCGGTGAACAAGCGCAGCAGCGTGACCCGTTCAGGTAGCTGTAGTTCTGCCTGACGCAGCAGTCGGCTGCCCAGACCCTGACCCTGCCGATCCGGGGCGACGGCAAGACGGCCCAGCTCAGCGGTGTCATCGCTGATCCGCACGCGCACTGCTGCCACCAGCCGGGCCCGCTGACGCAACCCGAGTGCCAACACCTGGTGGTCGGCAAGCTCAGCGGCCAGCTCATCCACGGACTGCATCAGAGGCGGAAGCGCCAGGTCGCCGTGGGCTTGCGCTTCCGTGACGTAGGCCGCGCGCTGGAGCGTCAGCACCTCCCCGGCGTCAGCCGCTGACAGCCGCACCAAGACGGCCGGCGCGCCGGTGCCCGACGAGTCCACGACGCGACGGTAGCGACCCAACGGCCCCGACCCGCATTCAGCGGGGTCTAGCGCACGGTGATCGCGGTGACGCCGTTGTTGGTGCCCACGTAGGCGTGGGTTCCGGCGAGGGTGGGGGAGGCGAAGTGCGGGAGGTCGCCTACGTCGATCTGCTGGCGTACCGCGCCGGTGGCCGGGTCCAGGGCGTAGAGGATGCCGTGGTCGGTGTCGGTCACCCAGACCGCGCCACCGCCGACGACCGGGGATCCGTCGGCTGGTACCGGCGCCGTCCAACGCACCCGCAACCCTCCGGTGGGGTCCAGGTCCACCGCGCGGGTGCGGTCGGTGCAGGGGATGTACACCGTTGAGCCGGCCACCGAGGGGCCGCCGAACGCTTGGCAGATCGGGGTCCTGGTGAGCTGGCCGCCGATACCGCCGAGCCGGGCGGCGTCCAGCAGGTAACCGACGCCGCGCTTGCCGACCGTGAGGACCCGGTCACCGACCACTGCCGGGCTCATCGACCCGAGGTCGAGGTCGGCGGCGTTGTCCGCCATCCACTGCGCCGGGCTGAAGCTGTCCGCCAGGGTCAGCTGCGGGGTCAGCGCGAGCACCGAGTCGCTGTGGTCGTAGTCCTGGGTGGACTCGCCGTTGCCCACCGCGTAGAACAGCTTGCCATCGCCGACGGCGGCGCCGCCGGTCGCCCAGATACCGGCTTCCCGGGTGGTCGGCACGGCGTAGCTGCGCAGCGGGCCGGTGCCGGTGGTCGGCGCGGCGACCACCGAGCCGATGTAGTTGCCGCAGTCGCCGAACAGGCCGCCGTAGGCGACGTACACCCAGCCGTCGAGCACGGTCAGCGCGGAGCGTTGCTGGTGGGCGACCTCGTCGCCGTTCGGCGGGGGCAGGGCGCGGCGCTGCGTGACCGCTCCGCTGGCCAGATCCACGCCGGCCAGGGTGTGCCGGCCGCCTTCGGTTTCGGCTACGACGAAGATCAGCCCGGTGGCCTGGTCGTAGGCCGGTGTGCCGGTGATCCCCAGCGGATCGATGTTGCCGCAGGGCAGGTCCGAGCCGTTCATCGGCTTGCCCAGCGACGCCGACCACAGCACGTGCCCGTCCGCCGCGGCCAGCGCGTAAACGGTGTTGTGCTCGGTCGCCGCGATCACCCGGTCACCGATCACCAGTGGTTGGCCGTACACCGCGCCGTCCAACCGGGCCTGCCACGCTGTGCGAAGCGTCCCCAGCGGGGCCAGCTGGTCGGCGACGCCAGTACGGGCGTTGTCGTGGTGGTAGGTGGGCCAGTCGGCGGGACCGACCGCGGCCGGCGGCCCGGCCCCTGGGGGGCGGGCGCTGCTCATCGGCGGTGGCGGCGGTGCCAGCGGAGGAACGCCGGGGGCCGAGCAACCCGCCACGGTGGCGAGCACGACGACTGCGGTGACGGCTCTCATCCGCGACAGTCTGCCGGGTGACCTCAGGGCTCCGGCATGAGTCCCACCTGCATGAGATAGGTAGTCATATTCCAGTAGTCGCGGTGGTCCTTGATCTTCCCGTGCCGTAGCTCGCCGATCGAGACACCGGGAATGTCGAAGTGCTCTCCGGTGGCGGGGAAGTCACGCTCGTCGTCAGCGCAGTCGTTCGTTCCCGACATGGTCCATTCGTACGAGTACGCTTCGCTGGTCACGATGGCTTGCCCGAGCGTGAAGCGGTAGTCGGTCGAGAAGCCGACCTCCATGCCGTCGACGAACGCTCGCACCGCATCAATCCCCTCGAATTGCTCACCGAGCCCGAGATCGGTGTATACCACGTCGTTCGTCATGAAGTCGGTGACGGCGACGGAATCATGGGCGTTCCACGCCGCGAGATAGTCCTCGATCCACGCTATTTCTTCGTCCCGGTGAAACCCTAGCTTCATGCTGTCTCCATCGTAGTCGCTGCCGACACCGTTCTTGGTGCCGGCCAAGCCCCGCTTGTCCTCCGTCGGCGAACCGACGAATTGATCGTATCCCCCGTCTCGGGCCGCCAAGTGCGCCTGAGTTCCCGAGCTCAACAGCAGAGCTGTTACACATCCGCCGGCCAACTCTGCTGTTGAGCTCGGGTGGACCTGGGGGCAGCCAGGCCCCGGACGCAGGCGAGACCAACCTCGAAGGCTTCACATGATGGGTAACATGCTGGATGGGTGACGCACTGGCCGACCAGTGGCGCCAACCGGTGTCGTGCGCGAGAGTCAATGGCCGACGGGCAGGCGGTGTGTCTGAGACTTAGAGGTCCTCACGCAATGAGTGGTTCTCGGGGAAGAGGAGAAGAATCATGAGCATTGCGATCGTCAGTGACAGCGAGGGAGAGGTCGTTTCGGCCGGCCCCATCCGGATTCGTATCCTCGAAGACGGTGGACACACCCAGCACCGGCTCGGAGTGGTGGAGGTAACCATCCCGCCGCACGTCGACGGGCCGCCCCAACACATCCACCACGAGCACGAGGAAACCTTCTACGTGGTTTCGGGAACCCCGACGTTCACCTGCGGCACCGACACGATCACCGGGGAACCCGGAACCCTGGTCACCGCCCCGATCGGCGCCCCGCACACGTTCGGCAATCCCGGTGACGTTCCCGCGATCATGCTCTGCACGGTGACGCCGGACCTCTACATCGACTACTTCCGCGAGCTCGACACACTGTCCACGGGGCAGACCGGACTGGACCCCCACGCCGTCGCGGCCGTCATGGCCCGCTACGCCACGGAGCTTGCCAAGCCGGCACCCTGAGCACGGCACCGCGCCGTGAGCGGGCTCACCCGCCGACTGCGGTGACGGCTCCCATGGCTGCCCGTGCGGAGGACCTCTACGGTGCGCGTTCACCCGGTTTGGCCGATTGCGCGGCGCCGCTGGCGGGGCGACCCCGCTGGGGGTTTCCCGACAGCTGGAAACCTCAACGACAGGTAGGAGGCCGTCATGGCCGCGTTCGTTCAGATCGTCGAGTTCAAGACATCCCGCATCGACGAGGTCCAGGCCCTCGTCGACGAGATGCGTCCCCAGATGGAGGCCGCCGGCACCGCTGCGCGACGGGTCACCGCCACCGCCGACCGGGACCGCCCTGGCTACTACCTCACGATCGTCGAGTTCGACTCCCACGAGTCAGCGATGGAGAACTCCAACCGCCCGGAAACCAGCGAGTTCTCCGCTGCGATGGCCAAGCTGTGTGACGGCCCGCCGACGTTCTACAACTTGGACGTGTGGCAGACCTGGTAGTCCACGCCGGCCGGTCGTTGTCAGGGTGGGGATGTAGACATGCAGTCGACCGACTTACCGTCTCGTGAAAGGACCTGACGATGCCCAACCGCTCGCAGCCGTGGCCCACCGGCACACCATGCTGGGTCGAACTCTCCGTCCCCAGAGCCGACCTCGGTGCGGCTAAGGAGTTCTACGGCGCCGTGTTCGGCTGGTCGTTCCTCGACCTCGGCCCGGACTTCGGCCATTACCAGATCTGCCAGGTCGACGGCCATGCGGCGGCAGCCATCGGCCCGTTGATGACCGAGGGCCAGCCGTCGGCGTGGCTGACATACCTGGCCAGCGACGACGTCGACGGCACCGCAAAGACCATCGCGGCGAACGGCGGCACGCTGCTCGCCGAGCCGATGGACGTGCCGGGCGCCGGGCGGATGTGCGTGGCGCTCGACCCCGCGGGCGCGGCGTTCGGCGTGTGGCAGGCCGCTGGCTCGATCGGCATCCAGATCTACAACGAGTCCGGCGCGCTGGTGTGGAGCGAGGCTCGCCAGCCGGATCCGGACGCCGCCCGGCAGTTCTATGCGGAGGTCTTCGGGTATCACTACCAACCAGTGCAGGGCGCTCCGCCGGACTACACCACCTTCCACACCGATGGGGACCCGCTCGGCGGCATGGGCGGGATGATGGGCGCCCCAGCCGGCACGCCGGCGCACTGGCTCGCGTACTTCTCGGTGGCCGACGCCGACGCCGCGGTCGCGGCGGCAACTGCAGGGGGCGGCTCCGCGCTCCGCGGGCCCGACGACACGCCGTACGGCCGGATGGCCTTGCTGAGGGATCCCAACGGTGCAGTGTTCGCCGTGATGGGTCCTGTGTCGTCGAGCTGAGCCGCTGCCGAAATCGATTCCCGGGGGCGCCTCGGGGTCGGTGGGGTACGGCACGACGGTGGAGCTGGTGCGGGCGGTGCCGCGGGTGCCGCCTGCCGCCATACAGTACGGTCGCCCAGCGCACGGCTGATCTCGGTGCCGTTGTGCTCGTCGCGGTGACGGAGGGACGGGTGCGGACCACCGGTCAGGGTCAGGTGATCGCCAGCCGATTCCGGCTGGAGGAGCAGGTTGGTTCCGGTGGCATGGGCGTCGTCTGGCGCGCCGTTGATGAGCGAACGGGTCGGGTGGTCGCGGTCAAGCGCGCCACCCGACCCGTCGGCGACGAGCGTGCGCGCCGGCAGATGCGGCGCGAAGCCCGGATCGCGGCACGGTTGGAACCATCCGCATGTCGTCGCCTTCATCGACGAGGTGATCGAGGGTCCCGAGCGGTGGCTGGTCATGGAATACGTGCCGTCGGAGAGCCTGGCGCAGATCCTGGACCGGTCCGGCCCCCTGAGCCCCCACCAGGTGACGCACCTCGGCGGACAGATCGCCAGCGCGCTGGAGGCGGTGCACGCCACCGGCATCGTGCACCGGGATGTCAAGCCGGGCAACATACTGGTCACCGAGAACGGGACCGCCAAGCTGACCGACTTCGGCATCTCGCGCCCCATCTGCGGCGACCTGACGGTGACCGACTCCGGCGTGATCGGCGGGACGGTGGCCTTCATCGCCTCCGAGGTCGCCGACGGGCAGGAAGCCACGCCGGCATCAGACGTCTTCGCGCTCGGGGCCACCCTGTTCGCCGCGGTCGAGGGCATCCCACCGTTCGGCACCGCCGACAACCCCTTGCTCGTGCTGCGCCGGGCCGCTGCGGGTGACCTTCTCCCCTTTCGCCGGGCCGGACCACTGGCCCCAGTGCTGTCCGCATTGCTCCAACCCGACCCGGCGAAGCGACCCGACGCGGCGTCGACCCGGCAGCTACTCCAGCAACTCGCCACCACCTCGACCAGTGGGGAAGGGCCGTTGCGATGGCCAGTCTGGGTCACCAGCCGCCGTCGGCGTTCCCGGCGAAGTGTGCTGGCCGCAGCGGGAGCCGGCGTCGCAGCGCTGGCGACCATTGCCGGGTTACTGGTGTTCCGCCCGCATGGTTCGACCGCCGCCGGCCCGGTGGCCGTCCTCGGCGATCCCCGGACGGCCGACCCCTGCGCGCTGACCGACCCTGCCACCCTGAAGCAGTTCGGCGCGACCACCCGCAAGACCGCATATGGCAACTTCAATCGATGTGACGTCGTCGTAAAAACCAGCGGTGGCAGTGAAGTGGTTGTCAAGGTGGATCTCGACAAGCTGGCGTCTCCGGACGGAAAGATCGAGACGATGAAACCGCTTCAGGTCTTTCCGCAACCGCGCAACGGCGACCACTGCGACCGGATTGTGCCGTTAGCCGACCAGAATCGTGTCTCCATCACCGCTACGCACATCAACGGGCCCGATTCAGCGGACCTGTGTGCCATGGCCACCGTCGCCACCGACAGCGCGGTCACCGTGCTCGGCAGGGGCGCGATTCCCCGACGGTCAGTGCCGCCTGACGCCGCGTCGCTGGCCTGGGTGAACGCTTGCACGCTGCTGGACACCAACGCGCTGTCCTCTATTCTCGGCCGGGTCAGCCCTGCGGAGACCGGCTTTGCGGACTGGGAGTGCCGCTGGCATAGCAATACCAGCGAGCTCTCGGTACACCTGCAATTCGATCGAAACGCGCCGTTGAGTTCGGCCGACGGTCGCCCCACGACGCTCAGCGATCACGACGCCTACATCACGGAGGAAGCCGACGAGCCGGACTGTCTCGCGCAGGTGGTCAATCGGAAAGACTTCGACGCAAATGGTGACCAGGTGGACGAAGTGCTGCAGATAGCCGTCAGCGGCCCGCGTCCGGTGGCGCAGCTGTGCGAACCGGCCCGCGCACTCGCCGCAGCCGCGGCGGCTAAACTTCCGCCGTCCCGCTGACAGCAGTGCCCGTCGTCCCGGCAACAATAAACCGATCCGATCAGCTGGACGCCAGGAAGATCCCACGGAGGCCAGCGTGGACGTGGCAGACACTCAGCAGCTCTCGGCAACGCACGGCAACGCACGGCAGCTTGGCCCTGGGCGTACCGTCATCAGCGCCCGGCACGATCTTCGCGCTCGCCGTCACCGGCGGCATCGCGATCAAGCCGGGCCAGGGTCGCACCATCCTGTTCGGGCGCAATCGGCCCGAGGTGCACGTCTGCGTGGGTGAGGACGACCCGCAGGTGAGCCGCCAGCACGGTTTGCTGACCCACCACCGCGGTCAATGGCGAGTCAGCAACACCGGGCGACTGCCGCTGCGGCTGCCCGGCGCCCGGAAGCTGTTCCCCGACGATGAGCCGGTGCCGCTCGGCGAGGGGCACACGCCGCTGTTCGTGCAGGGCGCCCGCGGGCGGGAGCACCTCCTGGAGCTGTACGTGACCGGGCCCGACGGGCAGCGTCCGGTGTCGTGCCACAGCGATCACACCCAGCTGCCGAGGATGTGGCGGTTGCAGAAGGACGAGCGGCTGGCCCTGATCGTGCTGGGTCAGCACTACCTGCTGCACGACGAACACCCGCGCCCATTGTCATGGCGGCAAGCAGCCGACCAACTCGCCGAGCTGCAACCTGACGCCACATGGGGAGCCAAGCGGGTCGAGCACATGATTGCTGCGGTGCGGAACCGGCTGTCCCGGGCAGGCGTCGCTGGTCTGACCCGGGAGGAGGTCGGCGAGCCGGTCGGTAACGCACTGAACCACAACTTGTTGACCGAACTCGTACAGTCGACCACCCTCGTCCCGCCCGACCTGGCTATCCTCGACGACCTTCCGGAGACGTGAACCGCTACGACGATGAAGTAAATCCACGTCCACTGCACCCGCGTCGAGGACGCCCAGATCGCCAGCTAGCAGAGCGTGCTGGAAATCGGCCCGGTCAGCAAGGTCTGGGTCACCAACGCTCTGCGCGGCCTTCTTCGTCATGGCCGTGCCCGCCGGCGCGATGGTGCGCCGGCGGGCACTCCTAGCAGGAGCCGTGGGGTTATCCGGTAGCGGGCGAGTCAAACGCGAGCTGGCATCATCAGTGGCCGTGGCCGGGCTGGTGGAGGCCCGGGGGGCCGGGGGTGGTGGAGATGGTGGACGGGCACGGGCCGCCGTCACCGCCGGCGCCGCCGTTGCCACCGCCGTGGTTGTCGCCGCCATCGCCGCCATCGCCGCCATCGCCGCCATCGCCGCCATCGCCGTAGAACCCGCCCTTACCGCCGTCGCCGCCGTTGCCGCCGCCATTTTTGCCCCAGTGGCCGCTGTGGCCGCTGTGGCCGCTGTGGCCGCTGTGGTGGCAATCCTCACCGCGTTTGCCGGTCGCTCCCCGCCTCGAGTCGGAGTCTCTAACCTTCTTGTCTCTCTTGTGGTGGGCGTCCGACTTATCTTTCTTGGAGTGGGCGTCCGAGCCCTTGCCACCTTCAGCGAAGCGCGGCATCGATGAGGCGCCCAGTGGCGTGGTCATGGCTATGTCGGCAATCGGCGTCAGAGCAGGCTGGGCAGAAATGGGGGACGTCGCTGGATGGCCGAGTGCGCTCAACCCGATGACACTCAGGCCTGCGATGGCGACCGCCGATATGCTCTTAAAACTCCGTACAGTCATTGTTTCACTCCTCACAATGTACTGAATGTTTCTCTGCCAGGTATGATGCCGGAGCCGAGCCACCTGCCATCTTGCCGTCTTTGGCGGACGAACCCGTCGACCAGCTACAGCTCTGGCCGTTTTTTCCGTTCCTGCCATCTTCTCCGTCTTGGCCGTCCTCTCCGTTGCTGCCATCGAACAAGCAATCGCCGCCATTGCCGCCATTCCCGCCATCCGCAAGCAGCGGCGCCGATGAGGCGGCCCGTGGCGTGGCCGTTGCTACGTCCGCGACTGGCGCCACAACAGCCCGACTACTTGTGGGGGAAGACCCGACGTGGCTGAACGCGCTAACGCCGAGGATGCCGAGACCGGCGATCACGACCGCGGTTGTGGATTTGAGATTCCGGACCGTCATAGTTCTCGCTCCGCTAAGGTCGTTGTTTGTCGACTATGTCCGATGCAGACCGGCCGGCACATGTCGAGGGCCGTGGGGGGGCACACTGCGCGCTGCCGTTACCGGTGCTTGTGGCTTCCTTTGTGACTGCCCTTGTGACTGCCGTTGTTTTTGTTGCCGCTGCCGTTGCCGTTGCCAGTGCCGTTGTTCTTGATGTCGCTGCCGTTGCCGGTGCCGGTGCCGGTGTATTTGTGACCCTTGCCGTTGTCGCTGACGGTACCGTTGTTTTTGTTGCCGCTGCCGTCGCCGTTGGTGCAGTCGCCACCATTACCACCATCACCGCCATTGCCGCGATTAGAGCTGTCGCCGCCCCTACCGCCGTCTCCAGCCTTGCAATACGTAAGCGGCGACGACGATGAGGCGGCCAGTGGCGTGGCCATTGCTACGTCCGTGACTGGCGTCACAACAGCTCGACTCATTGTGGTGGAAGACCCGACGTGGCTGAACGCGCTGACGCTGAGGACAGCGAAGGCTACGGCTGCGGCGGCCGTGAGAGGGCGGATGGTGAGAGATCGGGCAGACATAATTTTAACTCCTCGTGTCGTATTGATACTGCCGTGACGATTGTGGAATTTCCTGTATTTGCGGGCTGGTGCTGCACCAGCGGGGAGCGTTGCGATAGGACGGCCAGGCGATGATGTGCGGGCTCGGTCAGCGGCGTAGCCCGTGCGCCCTGGGCGCCCTGGTGTCGATCCGCGCGGCGATCGCGATCAGGCGGACTGGGTGCGCATCGACGAGGACTTCGACTCGGCACATCCGACGTCGGGTAACCGTTGCTGGCAAATGAATAGGCATGGATCCTCCTGTGAGGTATGCAGGAATTACTGGTGACAGGTCAGCAAAGACTGTGCTGATCCGTGGTAATGACTAGGCAGACTCCGTTCCGCTGGTCGTGAATGGTGAACACGACGGTAAATGAGTACCAGGGCCGTGCGGGAGGGGTCCCGTAACCCAGATGCCCGACTGCCCGGTGTCGAGGGATCTGCTTCGAGCAGACCGTCCGGGACAACTTCGACATCGCCCCGTCCCGACCAGATCAGCCTGATCTTCAACCGGCAGGTCCGGCGCAACACCCCTGGTGTTCCGGACCCGGGTTATCACCGACACGGCACCCCGAGCCTGAACAGCGACTACAAACGCTGCCGGATCAAGCAGTACCACCCGAGCACATGACCAGCGAGCAGATCACCTACGACCTGCGACGGCTACGCGCACAGGGCTCATCGAAACGCATCCCCCCAGGTCGCCGACCCGGACTGCGCCATGCGCTGTTCCTCACCCATGCCCACACCCACCTGCTCCGCGCCGGCCTCGCCGAAATCCACGGCCCACCGGTCCCGACCAAGATCTGAGTTGTACTGATCATTTCAGCAATGCGAGCCGGGGCAAGGGTTAGGCGGAAACTCGGTGCCTGGGCTCCAGTTGGACGTGTGGTCAAAGCCGTATCGACACGACAGGTTCGCACAATTCAATTCCTGCTGGTAGTACCTGTGCTGGTATTCGAGAGGACTGTACGTGAAGACGTGCTTGCCGCCTTTGCATGCGTCGAATTTTCGGGCGCGAGAAACCCCGTTGTCAACCCACTTCCTAGTCTGAAAGTACCCGGAATTGAAGGTACCCGCATGGATTCTCTGCATGTGCGCGGCGGGGTCGAAGGAAAAGTCTCCTTTCGGCTGCCAGTTGTTTACCGGACATGGACCGGGAGCAGGAGTCGACCAACCCAGGTAGGCGCTGGCAGTAGGTTCCGCGGACGCCGGACTCGCGGAGGCGACGGATACGGCGGCAGCGGCCAGTGCCGCCCCCAGAAAGACTGCTGCCAGCTAGGCCCGCATACGCGTTCGGCCGTTGGTTAGAGCTGTCTGTGTACTGACATTCTGCATATTATTGTCTCCTTGTCTGCTCGGGCAACGGATGGTGTCACGCGCGCACCGGGAGGGGTCCCGGCACGGAAACCGTCCGAGCAGGGTGGTGGCACGCCGGCGAGCTGTATTGTTCTCCGGCGAGGACCGATGGCTTGGCCATCCACGGGACTGGTCGCCGGGCAGATCCACAACCAAGACCACGATGTGACGGTCTTCCGGCTCGAGGGCAGCAAGCTCTACATCACCAAGAACAACGACAGCAACTACAAACTCGTTGCCGACAACTACCAGCTGGGCACACGGTTCAAAGCCAAGTTCGTGGTCGGCCATGGCCAGGTCGAGGCGTACTACAACGATACGCTGGCCGCTACCATCCAGGTCGACTCTTCGGGCGACTATTTCAAGGCGGGGGCTTACACCGAGGCCAACTGCCACAACTCATCGCCGTGTAAGGCCAGCAACTACGGCGAAGTGGTGATCTACGGCTTGACCGTCAGCCACCAGAACTAACCCACTGTTGACGCTGGTGGAAACCCGATATCCTGGGACTGTGCGCGAGGGTGCGCATGTTGATGTCCGGGCGGCGATGAGCCAGCAGGCCTGCGGACCGTAGCCCGATCCCGTGAATGACTGGCTGGCGCTGGCGAACGCGAACGATCCGCCGGCCAGCGTGAGGGCAGCGGCTATGCCCGCCGCCGCCAAGGACGCACCGAATGAAGACATTGATACCTCCAGTATTGGTGAATCCGTCACATCGCAATCGTGGGTAGCCGCGGAGCAGATCTATTTTTCAGATTGAGCTGCCTGCGGCGCACGCTCGTGGTGATGATGAATTCCTACCGTGGCACGCCGGGAGGGGTCCCGAGCGCCCGGCCAGGCTGACGCTGTACATCACCACCGGCACCCTGGGCCGGCGGATCGATACCCGCGTCCACGGTGGCTACAGCATGGGCGGATTCGTGGTGCCGGACATGAACGTCAGCGGTCGGTGTCGTAGCCTGCCCGGCGCAGGGCATTGGCGAGGGCGCCGCCAGCCGGTTTATCGCGAGCCGGAGGGCGCTTGGCGGATCTGCGGGGCGACGGGGCTGCAGGCTTGGGTTCCGCGGAATCGTCCAGCCGCAGGGTGAGGCCGATGCGCTTGCGCGGCACGTCCACGTCGAGCACCTTGACCTGTACGACGTCGCCCGGCTTGACCACCTCGCGCGGATCCTTGACGAACGTCTTGGACATCGCCGAGACGTGCACCAGGCCGTCTTGATGCACCCCTACGTCAACGAAGGCCCCGAAGGCGGCGACGTTGGTCACCATGCCTTCGAGCACCATGCCCGGGCTGAGGTCGGAGATCTTGTCCACGCCCTCGGCGAAGGTTGCGGTGGCGAAGGCCGGTCGCGGGTCCCGGCCCGGCTTCTCCAACTCGGCGAGGATGTCGGTGACGGTGGGCAGGCCCACTGTCACGTCGACGAAGTCGGCCGGCCGCAGCGATCGCAGCACCGCGATGTTGCCGATCAACGTGATGATGTCGGTGCCGGCGGCGGTGAGGATCCGGCGCACCACAGGGTAGGACTCGGGGTGCACGCTGGAGCGGTCCAGTGGGTCGTCGCCGGCGGGGATGCGCAGGAATCCGGCACACTGCTCGAACGCCTTGGGGCCCAGCCGCGGGACGCCGGCCAGGGCCCGCCGGGTGCGAAACGGGCCGTGCGCGTCGCGGTGGGTCACGATGTTCTCGGCGAGCCCGCCGGTGATGCCCGACACCCGCCGCAGCAGCGGCGCGGACGCCGTGTTGACGTCCACGCCGACAGCGTTCACGCAGTCCTCCACCACCGCGTCCAGGGAGCGCGACAGCGCGCCTTCGGGCAGATCGTGCTGGTACTGGCCGACACCGATCGACTTGGGGTCGATCTTGACGAGTTCAGCCAGCGGGTCCTGCAATCGGCGCGCGATCGACACCGCGCCGCGCAGTGACACGTCCAGCTCGGGTAGTTCCTGGGAGGCGTAGGACGAAGCGGAGTACACCGACGCGCCCGACTCCGACACCACGGCCTTGGTCACGCCCAACTGCTTGACCAGCTCGGCGGCGAGCTTGTCGGTCTCCCGGGAGGCGGTGCCGTTACCGATCGCGACCAGCTCGACCCGGTGCTTCGTGGCGAGACGCGCCAGCACGGCCAGCGCCTCGTCCCAGCGGCGTTGCGGAACGTGCGGGTGGATGGTGTCGGTGGCCACCACCTTGCCGGTGGCGTCGATGACCGCGACCTTGACGCCGGTGCGGTAGCCGGGGTCCAGGCCCATGGTCGGGCGAGCACCCGCGGGCGCGGCGAGCAGCAGGTCCCGCAGGTTGGTGGCGAACACCCGCACCGCTTCCTGCTCGGCCGCCTGACGAAGCCGCATCCGCAGGTCGATGCCCAGGTGCAGCAGGATCCGGGTGCGCCAGGCCCAGCGGACGGTGTCGGCGAGCCACCGGTCCGCTGGGCGACCCCGGTCGTCGACGCCGAAGCACACGGCGATCGCCTGCTCGTAGCGACTGGGCCCCGGTGCCTCCGGCTCCGACTCCGGCTCGGGGGAGACGTCCAGCACGCCTTCCTTCTCGCCGCGCAGTAACGCCAGGATGCGATGCGACGGCAGCTTCGTGAACGGCTCGGAGAACTCGAAGTAGTCCGCGAACTTCGCGCCGGTTTCCTGCTGACCGTCGCGCACCCGGGAGACCACCCGCCCCCGCGACCACATCCGTTCGCGCAGGGATCCGATCAGGTCGGCATCCTCGGCGAAGCGCTCCACCAGGATGGCGCGGGCCCCGTCAAGTGCGGCGGTCGCGTCGGCCACGCCTGCCTCGGGATCGATGTACCGCACTGCGACGGTCTGCGGATCCTGGGTCGGATCGGTGAGCAGCCCATCGGCCAGCGGTTCCAATCCCGCCTCCCGCGCGATCTGCGCCTTGGTCCGGCGCTTGGGCTTGAACGGCAGGTACAGGTCCTCCAGCCGGGCCTTGGAATCGACCGCCATGATCTTCGCTTCGAGCGCGTCGTCGAGCTTGCCCTGCTCGCGGATCGAGTTGAGGATCGCGCCGCGGCGCTCCTCGAGCTCGCGCAGGTAGTCCAGCCGCTCCCGCAGGGTGCGCAGTTGCGCGTCGTCCAGCCCACCGGTGGCTTCCTTGCGGTATCGGGCGACGAACGGCACGGTGGCGCCGCCGTCGAGCAGCCCGACAGCGGCGCTCACCTGCCGCTCGGGCACGCCCAGCTCATCGGCGATCCGCTGGTTGACCGACGCCGTCGCCATATGCACGCAGCCTCCTCCCGGATGAACCCGCCCACTGGAACCATTAGCGCGACTCACGATCTCGTGCCCGCCAAGGGGAACCAATAGCACGGCTTACGAGCTCGTGAGCCGCCAAGTGGAACCTAATGCAGGCCCGGTCCGGCGTCGGGGAGTGCCTGCCACGGAGTCAGCGGCTGCGGGCCGACGCGATCGTCGGGCATGGTTCCGAGCTCCCCTCATGCGATGCGCTCACGGAACGTCAACGGATCGAGATCAAGTCGAGGATCCGCGCTGATCAGCCCTAGAATAGCTGATAGAACTGTCACGTTGAGTAGCAGATCATGCGAAGCATGGGTGATTCAGGAGAGCGATCGGTGGGTCGCGCGCACGATCACGGTTTGATAACGGTAGCCTCTCGCGTACCCGGAGATCGTGGGTCGCGCTGACCGGGCGCGACTCTCGCGGGCTCAAGTGGCGATGTCCACGGGCGCCAGGTGAGTCCCCCGGGAAGTCCGTACGGTGCCGATCAGCCGCCCCACCCCAGACGCGGCGCCGTACGGGCTTTCCGCACTGAGCGATCCGTGGTCGGTGAGCACCCGATGCCACTGTCAGTGAGATCCAGGGAAGGACCTACGCGGCGTGCGGACGTGCCACAGATCACCCACCTCCCCGTGATGCGGGAGTGGCGGCGGAGACTAGCGCCGCGTTTCGACCCGTCGCGGCGATCAGCAATCCAAAACACCCACGGTCGTATGCGTAGTTAGCAATGGGTCGTTAGGATCACGGCCGTGAGCGACGCTGCTGGGCACGCGCATGGGCACGGCCATGGGCATGGGGTAGGCCAGGATGCCGACCGCCGATGGTTGAGCATCACGCTCGCGCTGATCGTCGTATTCATGGCCGGTGAGGTGCTCATCGGCCTGGTTGCGCAGTCGCTGGCGTTGCTGTCCGACGCCGCGCACATGCTCACCGACGCCGGCTCGATCATCCTCGCGATAATGGCGATGCGACTGGCGGCGCGCCCGCCCCGCGGGGGGTATACCTACGGGCTCAAGCGCGTGGAGATCCTCTCCGCCCAGGCCAACGGGCTGACCCTGCTACTGCTCGCCGCCTGGCTGGCCTACGAGGCGATCCGCCGGCTCATCGATCCGCCGCCGGTTGCCGGCGCCCTGGTTCTGGTTACCGCACTGGTCGGCGTGCTAGTGAACATCGCGGCGACCTGGTGCCTGTCCAAGGCCAACCGGTCCAGCCTCAACATCGAAGGCGCCTTCCAACACCTGCTGACCGACCTGTACGGATTCATCGCGACGGCGATCGCCGGCGCTGTCGTGCTGATCACCGGGTTCGCCCGTGCGGACGCGATCGCCACCCTGATCGTGGTCGCCCTGATGACCCGCGCCGGGGTGCAACTGGTGCGCGAGTCCGGCCGGATCTTCCTCGAGGCCGCCCCCGCAGCCATCGACACTCGCGCCCTCGGCAGCCGACTGGCCGCCCACCCAGACGTCGTCGAGGTCCACGACCTGCACATCTGGCAGATCACCTCCGGGCAGCCCGCCCTGTCGGCGCATGTGCTCGTCCAACCGGGCCTGGACTGCCACGCCGTCCGCACAGACCTGCAGACCCTCCTCGCCCACGACTACGCGATCACCCACGTCACCTTGCAACTCGACCACCCAGCACCCGAGCTATTCACCATCACCCAAGCCGACCGCACCGACGAAAAGGGCCACTGCACCGACCTTCCAGCGCCCGGCGCGGAAAACAACACCTAGCCGCAAAGCCCTGTAACGCTCTGAGGCCCAACGGCGACAGAACGTAGCGAGAGCCCCAGCCTAGGACCCCCGACCCTGCGCTGGGGCTCTCTTTCTGCTTGCAGTGTTATCCGGCCAGCACGGCCTTCAATGCCTTGTCCACTCCGGCGAGGTCGCTGTTGATCGACCCGACGATCGCTCCGACTGGCTCGGTCCGCTGGGTGACGACGTGAAGGCCGGCGGTGACTTCGCGGAGCCGGCCATTCACCCGCACAAGAATGCGTGCAATACTGATCAGGTAGGCAGCGAGCACTAGTATGGTGAGCGCGGCGAGGATGATCGTGACTATAGCGGCTATCGGCATGGTGATTCGCTCCTCACAGGATGCGGGCAACCGCCTGGACATAGCGGGTCAGGCCGGCCCCCACCCGCTTCACGGCGTCGCGGGTGGGTATCAGCGCCTTCACATCGTCGCATGCAATGACGATGCCGCCAGCCTGGTCATGCACGGTATCGACGCGCTTCCCGACGTCGACGGCAGACCTCCACAGGCCGATCAGAAGTATCACCACGACAGGTATGATTAAGAAGAAGAACAGCGCGTTGCCGATCCACCACAGCACCATGGTCGACTCCTTGTCTTAACCTCGCCGGATCGCGGGATCCTGGCCTATCGCGGGTCGCCAACCGGTTCCGGAGGCCTGGGGGTTCGTCTGCTTCGGGACCTGCGCTCCCGACTGCCGCGCCGCCGCCAGCGACTCGGCCTTTTCCGCGATCGCCGGCAGCGCTTTGGCGATCGCGTTGAGCTTCCGGTTCAGGATCGCAGCGCCGGCGCCGACCAGGAACACGTCTCCTTGGATCGGCCCGATGACCCCTTCACCGACCTGCCTGATGGTGTTGGCGAGGGAGCGCAGCCGGCGAGTGATCACAATAACGAATAGCGCCAACACGGCGACCAGGGCAACGATCTCGACTACGGTGAGAAGCACGAGCAGTACCGGGCTCATGGTGCCCCCACCCCCAGGAGTCGAGCATGGCGTCCTGCCTCGTCCACGACCTCATCCAGGCTGTCTGCGACAGCGAGCGCAACCTTGATGTTGGCCGTGTTGCCGGCCACCCCGCGCGCCACGTCCCCCACCCCCACCACGCTGGCTTCGATGGAGCGAACGAACGAGAGGAGCAGGCTGAGCAGCGCGATCACGACAATTATCACGACCGCCCCGAGAGCCAGCATGACCTCCCAGAACACGATCTCATCGGCAGCGAACACCATCGTTATCCCCCCAATGCGTTTCGAGCGGCCCGAGCGCCGCGAAGGATGCTTTGGAGCGTGTCGTTCGTGCGGTGTAGCTCCACAAGCGGCTGCGTCGTCATGCGCGTCGCCTCAAGCTCACCACCTGCTGCGCGCACCTGCGAGTTGATCCGGGAGGCAAGCACCAGGAGCGTACCTACCAAGATCACTACGACCACCACGACCACCACGCCGATGATCAGGCCCGCCCACCAGCCTCCGAGATCTGACCCGTATTCATTCAATGCAACCTCCAACCGCTGCGAGGAATGTTCTGGCACTCGATCGGGCGCGGTACGCGGCCGATTCATGGGTTGGGTTCGGTAATGAGAACTTTACACTCGATCACGAGCTGAGGGAAGTAGCAAGATGAGAATGCCGTACCGCGCGGCGTCGGGCGTCTCAAGACATCTACCGAGCTAGCTCCAGCTTACCGATGGAGTCCTGCGCGACCAGAAGCGGCGTCCACCCTGCTGCCGGTCACGCCAGGTGCGACGCGTCGCGGCGTCCGTCGCCTACCTGCCGAGAGCGATCTCGACCGGCAATCTGGTAGCCACCGCCGCAAGCTCCTCTGACCCGGCCATTCTGGGCCGGCCACGGCGCTCGTGCAGCGCCCGGAGGCCGACTGACTGAATGAGGTCTCACCGACAGCCCAGGCCCTGCGCCCGTCGACTGCAGCCCCCACATAACCCATCATCTGAAGCCGGACAGGAAAGCGACCATGACGCGGGGCCGGCTCGGCCAGGACCCACCGCTGCCCACAGCATGCTCAGGGTTGGACTCCTCCCCAGCGGCGCAGGCATCGCCCCGCCCGGCGCCGGTGGGCCGCCTTCGTGTCAACGGGGCGATGTTGGAAGGTCCGCCGCTGCCGGCTTGCAGAGAACTGGAGTTCTCTGTCTTGTCCTCGTTGCGGCACTGGCATTGGGCCTGCTCCGCACAGAACCACGACGGGTCATTGAGTATGATACTAGCCGGATCCGTGATCAATAGTGATCAGTCTTTAGGAGCACCCTTGGCGATTTCGTTGACCCCGACAATGATTGAGCAGGCGGCGCATCGACTGCGTTCGGTGGTACGTCGCACACCGCTGGAAACCAACGAACGCCTGAGCGAACTGCTCGGGTTCACTGTGTTGCTCAAGCGTGAGGACATCCAGCTCTGCCGGTCGTACAAGGTCCGGGGGGCGTTTAATCTCGTTTCTGCGCTGAGCCCAGCTGAACAGCGTCACGGCGTGGTGTGCGCCAGTGCCGGCAACCATGGCCAGGGGATGGCGTTCGCCTGTCGCCGGCTCGGCATCCGTGGCCGGGTATTCGTTCCGGCGAACACACCACGGCAGAAACGGGAACGGATTGCCGCGGTCGGCGGTGACCACATCGAAGTCATTGTTCTCGGCAACACCTACGACGAGGCCAGTTCAGCGGCGCTGTGGGACAGTGATCGGACCGGGGCTGTGTACGTGCACCCGTTCGACGATGTGCGCACGATTGCCGGTCAAGGCACCGTGGGTGTGGAGGTGATTGAGCAGCACCAGGCCGCACTGGATGCGGTCGTCGTGCCAGTCGGCGGCGGCGGCTTGATCAGTGGGATGGCGGTGTGGCTGCGGACGCACTCGCCGGGAACCCGGATCATCGGCGCCGAGCCGGCCGGCGCGGCCAGTATGTGCGCCGCGTTGGCACATGGCGGTCCGATTCGGTTGGCTGAGTTGGACACGTTCGTCGACGGGGCGGCGGTAGGACAGGTTGGTGAGATCACGTTCCCGCTGGTTCGCGACCTGGTAGACGAGGTCGTGACGGTCGAGGAAGGTGCGCTGTGCACCGAGATGCTCGACCTCTACCAGTCCGACGGAGTCATCGCCGAGCCGGCCGGGGCCTTGGCCAGCGCCGCGGTACGCACGTTGTCGCCCCAATCGTCCGGGGGGCCGGTGGTTTGCGTGGTGTCCGGTGGCAACAACGACATCAGCCGCTATCCTGAGGTGCTCGAGCGGTCACTGCTGCACAAGGGCCTGCGCCACTACTTCCTGGTAACCTTCCCGCAGCGCCCCGGCGCGCTGCGACACTTCCTCGACGACGTGCTGCGTAAGGGCGAGGACATCATCGCCTTCGAGTACATCAAGAAGAACAACCGAGAGACCGGCCCTGCGCTAGTCGGCATCGAGCTGGAGCGTTCCGAAGACCTGGACAGCCTCTTGGAGCGCATGAGCCGCAGCCCCCTGACCATCGACCGCATTCCGCCGGGATCACCGCTGTTCAGTTTCCTGCTGTAATCCCGGCAGGCCCGGCGGTAGTCCGCCAAGC